>CAZPMW010000128.1:0-515 GCA_964587805.1 uncultured Elusimicrobiaceae bacterium | reverse complement strand
GCTCTCGACGAGGAGATGGCTTCCGAGCGCGTCCGGCAGCAGAAGGAGGCGCAGTGCGTACATCAGGCCTGCCGTGGCCTGGGATGAAAGTCTAGCGTTTATAGAATTCATTGTCGTTTTTGGTTTTGTGCGAGCAGTTCAGGATAAGCATGCCGAAATGAACCGACGCAGGATTGGTGAAATACAGCCAGCCGCCGGAATCAGTAACCGCGCTCTCAATCTCTGCGCTGGTGCCCGCGTTTAATTCCACCGCTCCTGTTCTGTTGTGATTCGGCAGTTCCAATTCCGGAATAGCCGCCAGATACTTCGGGATAAGCGCCTCCGGAGCCGCGGGATATACGCCTTCGTTATCGCCGTAATACGCTATCAGCAGCGACCTTAGCCTGAGCATCTCCGCCTCGGCCAGCCGCTCCTTTTCGCGCTCCTCCAATTCGTCCATTATAGCTGGGCCCAGCAGATTCTGTATCCGTGCATCAAGCGCGGCTGTTTCCGTCAGAACGGCCGCCAGCTCTTTA
>CAZPMW010000127.1:0-6017 GCA_964587805.1 uncultured Elusimicrobiaceae bacterium | reverse complement strand
GGTAGGGGAGCCGGCCCGGCGGCAGGCCGTGGCCAATTCCGAATCCACCGTTTCCGCGTTTAAGCGGAAGATGGGGACGGACTATAAATACAAGATAGCGGGCAAGGAATTCACGCCGCAGCAGCTTTCGGCCTTTCTGCTGCAGAAGGTTAAGAAGGATGCCGAGGCTTTCCTCGGTGAAAAGATAGAGAAAGCTGTTATTACAGTGCCGGCGTATTTTAACGACAACCAGCGCCAGGCTACCAAGGACGCCGGTACCATAGCCGGTCTGGAGGTAGTGCGCCTGGTCAATGAGCCCACTGCCGCCGCTCTGGCTTACGGTATCGATAAGGAAGGCCGCGACCAGAAAATAATGGTGTTCGATCTCGGCGGCGGAACGCTGGATGTCACTATAATGGAGATGGGTAAGGAAGGCACTTTTGACGTCATCTCGACCTCAGGGGATACCCAGCTCGGCGGCACCGACATGGATAACGCCCTCATAGATTATGTCGCCGACGAGTTCCGCAAGGATACCGGCATAGACCTGAAGAAGGACCCGACCGCCGGGCAGCGCATCAAGGAGGCGGTGGAAAAAGCCAAAATCGAGCTCTCTACCGTAATGGAGACGGAGATCAACCTGCCGTTCGTATCGGCGGACGCCAGCGGCCCCAAGCATCTCGCGCTGAAGCTGTCGCGGGCGAAGCTGGAGTCCATGGTGGACCCCATAGTCAAACGCTGCCAGAAATCGGTGGATACGGCTATCGCGGACGCGAAGCTCAAGACCTCTGACATTCATCGCGTTATCCTGGTGGGCGGCCCGACGCGCATGCCGATCGTCCAGCGTTTTGTCGAGGATTTTGTCGGTAAAAAAATAGAGCACGGCATCGACCCGATGGAATGCGTGGCTGCCGGCGCGTCCGTGCAGGCCGCAGTGCTTACCGGTGACGTAAAAGACGTTCTCCTGCTGGACGTCACGCCTCTCACGCTCGGCATAGAGACCCTCGGCGGCGTGCGTACCCCGCTCATAGAGAAGAACACCACCATACCGGTGAAAAAGACGCAGGTGTTCTCCACCGCCTCCGACAGCCAGCCGGCCGTGACGATACATGTCCTGCAGGGCGAGCGCGCCATGGCGTCGGATAACGTGTCGCTCGGCAAATTCGATCTGGACGGGATCCCGCCGGCTCCGCGCGGAATGCCGCAGATAGAGGTGACCTTCGATATAGACGCGAACGGCATCCTGCAGGTTTCCGCGAAGGACCTGGGGACCAGCAAAGCCCAGCATATCACCATCTCGGCGCCTAATAAGCTGTCCAAAGAGGATATTGATAAGTTTGTGAAGCAGGCCGAGCAGTTCTCCGATCAGGACAAGAAGCACAAGGAGAAGGTGGAGGCCAAGAACGAGGGCGATAGCGTTCTTTATGGCACTGAAAAAGCTCTTAAGGAGCACGGGGATAAGATCTCCCAGGACGAGCGCCTGGCAGTGGACCGGTCCATAGCCGAGCTGAAAGACGCGCTTAAAGGCGACGATGTGGAAAAGATCAAAAAGGCCAAAGACAGCCTGATGCAGGTTTCGCAGAAGCTGGGCGAAGCCGTTTACAAGGCCGCGCAGGCCAAGGCGGGGCCGGGCCCCGACGCAGCGGGCGGCCAGCCTTCAGGCGGGCCCCAGCCGCAGCACGCGCACTCAGGCGCGAAAGAAGATGTTGTGGACGCCGAAGTGGTTGACGAGAATAAAAAATAGTTAAAGCCGGGGATCCGGAGCGTATGGTTAGATCGGGGTCGGGAGGGGCAGTCCGCCCTCCCGGCACCCGGCTCCGGGCTTCAGCCTGCTTCTTGCTTTTATGGCTACAAACGATTACTACAGAACGCTGGGAGTACCACGCAACGCTTCCGAGCAGGAAATTAAAACCGCCTTCCGTAAGCTTGCTCTGAAATGTCATCCGGACCGGAATCCCGGGAACAAGGACTCGGAAGCGCAGTTCAAAGAGTGCGGCGAAGCTTACGAGGTGCTGTCAAACACCGATAAGCGGCGCATCTACGACCAGTTCGGCGCCGAGGGCCTTAAGGCAGGCGGCGGGCGGGGGGGCTTCAGCGGCTTCCAAAGCGCCGACATGGGGGATATTTTCGGGGATATCTTCGACAACCTTTTCACCGATGCCGGCGGCGGCCGCAAGCGGGCGCGGTCAAGGCGGGGCGCGGACCTGAAGTACGAGGCGGAGATCTCGCTGGAAGAGGCTTTTGCCGGCGTTAAGGTGCCGGTCAATTTCGACAGGACGGAAGTCTGCGGAGTGTGCGGCGGGACCGGAGCGAAACCTAAGACGGGGCTGAAAAAGTGTTCCACCTGCCGCGGCGCGGGGCGCGTTCAGTACGCGCAGGGATTTTTTTCCTTCAGCCAGACCTGCCCGGACTGCGGCGGACAGGGCGAGGTGGTTACGGCGCCGTGCATGGAATGCGGCGGCTCGGGGCAGGAAAAGAAAAAGGCTTCACTTAATATCAAGATCCCGCCCGGGGCGGACGACAGCACCACGATGCGCGTTTCAGGCGCGGGCGACGCCGGCCCTAAAGGCGGGGGCTCCGGAGATCTTTATGTGCAGGTTCATCTGAAGCATCACGCCCATTTTTCCAGGGACGGGGCGGACCTCCTTTATAACTGCCGCCTGACCGTAGCGCAGGCCGCGCTGGGCGGCGACGTACAGGTGCCGACAATAGAAGGGCCCAGAATGACGATCAAGATCCCGCCCGGCACCCAGTACGGGAAGGTCTTCAGGATACATGAAAAAGGCATGCCGGTGGCCGGCATGAAACAGCGCGGCGATCTGCTGACCAGAGTGGAGGTTGAGGTTCCGGTCGACCTTACCCCCAGGCAGATAGAACTGCTGGAGGAGCTGGGAACAACCTTCGGCCACGAGATCCCGGCCCGGGAAAAAGAAGGGGAAAAAAGTTTTTTCAAAAAGATTCTGGGTTGAACCGCATGGCGCAATACTTTATCGAACCGGATAAGATCAGCGGGGGGTTCTTTTCGGCCGGCGAAGAGGAATCGCGCCATATTGCGCGCGCGGCCAGAAAGAGGGTCGGGGACGAGATCGAGATCTTTGACGGTAAAGGCCGCCGCTTCCTTGCGGTTATAGAGCAGTGCGGCGAGCTGGTGTCGGGCAGGATAAAAAGCGAACTGCCCTCTCCTGTGTCTGGTCCCCGCCTGGTCCTGTGTTTCGCGCCGGTAGCGCGGCCCGCCGCCGAGGCCATTATTGAACACTGCACGGAAGCCGGAGTGGCGGCGTTCCAGCCCGTTCTCGCCTCGCGCACCCAGTTCGACTGGTTCGAGTCCTGGCCGGAAAAGGCCCGCCGTTTTCAGCAGATCCTGACAGCGGCCTGCAAGCAGTGCGGCCGCGCGTCTTTCCCGGAACTGCTGAAGCCGCAGAAATTCGACGACCTGTTGAAAGAGCCCGTCCCCGCCGTTATCGCATCAATGGATACGAATTTAAATTTCTCGGCTATCGCGGCAGAATTTAAAGGCGCGCCGGAAATCAGGGTCTTTATCGGCCCCGAGGGCGGTTTTACTAAAGGCGAGCTTGAATACGCCGCCGAAAATGGCGCGAAGTTCTTCTCCCTCGGCAAGCACACCCTGCGCGCCGAAACCGCCGCTCTGGCGGCCTCGGTTCTTATCCTGGACTCTCTCGGCTAATCACCCAGCGGACAATTTCTTCAGCAATCCTGTTCAAATCCGCCAGGGACCCCAGACTGTTTTTATTTTTATTGCAACAATACTGACAACCGACTGGGGATAAGGGGACGTAGTTTACTTAATGACTATTCTTAGGTAGAGCAGGCGGGACGCATCGCAATAATCATATAGTAAACAGCGTCCCGTAAGCATCATGCCAATCAATATTGAAGTTAAGGCCAAGGCCCGTGACTGGGACTTTCAAGTAAAGACCGCCCTGGCGCTCGCTGACCGCAGCGAGCGTCTCCGCCAGTATGATACTTTCTTCAACTGCGGTAATGGCCGGTTGAAGTTACGCCGCCAGCATGGCAAGGATAATTATCTTGTTTTCTACCGCAGAACAGGAATAAAGGGCCCTAAAGCCTCCGACTATACTCTTATACCAGTTTCCAACCCGGCCAAGACCGTCCGCCGGTTAACCCGCCTGCTGGGAGTAACCAAGAGAGTGACGAAGTGCCGGTTGGTCTGCCACATCGGCCGCACGCGCGTACATTTAGACGAGGTCAAGGGTCTCGGTCGTTTTATTGAGCTCGAAGTAGTACTTAACCCGGGTGAATCACCAACTGCCGGAAAGCGCGAGGCCGCTTTGCTTATGCGAAAGCTCGGCATAATGAAAGCAGACCTGCTAAAAGGATCCTACGCTGATATGCTGTGAGGCCAAGGTGGGGGGCACGTAAGAAATTAAACTTGCGGCCGCTAAAATCTAAGCGCGGAGGGGGCGACCAAGCCAACCTTCTTCGTGATATTCTCCAGGTCGGCTCCGCCGGGTCCGGGGGAATAGAGGTCGCCGGGGCCGCGCACCGGCCGGATCTCGGCGGGCATCGATAGGGAGAAGGCCGCTTCATAATCCCCGCCCCTGGATACAAAGTTGATGCCGGTGTCTTTGCCATCATATAGCGCGCTGGACGGTTTGGTCCCGGCATTTAAAGACCGCCCGTCAACGTAAAAATCGTTCTGTGAGAAAAAATATTTATCCGCCGTTTCTATCTCCTCCAAACCGTCCGACTCCAGAAGCTTTAAAAGTTTGTGTTCGGTGGTCGAATTGTTGTAAAGGAACTGGCTTCCGCCGGGATTGAGCCGCGCGTCTACGTGCCAGATGACCAGGCCGGCCCCCGGGAACTTGTCGTCTCCGTCGTTCCCGGTCTGTCTCCGGTTCTCTACCAGGAAATATTCGCTGAAGGGGTTCCGGGCCCAGCCGGGCGGGGCCAGAAGGGCGCACTCCGGGTATTCGGAGGCCGGGCGCAGCTTGAATTCCCCGGGTGTAAGGATCTCCGGGTCGATCCAGCCCAGCATGAACTTGCTGAAACAGTTGTGGTCGAACCACGTAACGTCCATCATGTCTAAGTAGCCGAGCCCGCCGTTGGGCCCGACGCCCGGCTTGTAGTCGTAGTAATCCGGCAGGCCCAGCGCGTGTCCGGTTTCATGGATTAATGTATTGAGCGTGAATTCGCCTCCGGCATCCTCCCACTTGTCCCTCTTCTCATACATCCATGAATAAATACCAAGCTTCTTTCCGCTTGCCAAAAACGCTTTGTCGGCAAACTCGGTCTTATACCCCCACCAGAAATTGCCCCAGCCTGTGTTGGGGCCGGTCCATATAACCGCGAAATAATCGATTTCTCCATCGCCGTTATTATCATACTGCGAAAAGTTATGTTCCGGATAGTTTTTGATAACACGTTCGATCAGTTTCTCGCGCCCTTCGTGCGTTACCGGGATATCGGCGCGCCGGCCGGCGTTATACCAGCCAAGGACGTTCCCTTCTATATTGAGCTTGCCGTAGGAAGAACGTTTGTAGTAAGCGTTCAGGCTCTCATAGGGCGGCGTGGAAGCCGAACCGAAGACCTTAGCGCTCATCGCTTCGGCCGTATCGGCGGCCTTGTGCGGATAATCCTCGAATTCAATAAGCAGGATGAGGACTTTCGGGCTGCCTTCGGCGGGCAGCCCTTTACTGGAAAGAACGCTGACTCCCTTCGAACGGCCGGAAAGCCGGCTTTTAAAAGCAGCGACCAGATCGGGGCTGACCTGCTGATTCCCGAACTTAAGGGCGGAATCTGCGCTCGCTCCGGCTCTGCCCTTGGAAAAACCGGCCGCGCCATGGTCTGGGGGCGGCTCAAGAGCTATGGAAACCGGCGGGACTGCAAGCAGAAGAGAAATGAGGACCGCATGTAGTCTCATATGAATAGAGTACAATCCCGGCGCGGAATACGCATGGGTATTTAGACCTAACAGGTCCGTGGCTTTGGGGTAATTTACACAGGGGATAAGGGGACGTAGTTTACTTAATGACTATTCTTAGGTAGAGCAGGCGGGA
>CAZPMW010000126.1:0-6057 GCA_964587805.1 uncultured Elusimicrobiaceae bacterium | reverse complement strand
CCAGAGGAAAGCATAGGCGAGCGCGTTCATATGCGCCGACTGCTTATTATCGGCCGCGCCGCCGTGCCCTCCCTCGATATTCTCGTAATACAGCACATTTTGCTTTGCGTCCAGCATCCGCGCCGTCATCTTGCGCGCGTGGCCGGGGTGCACGCGGTCGTCCCGCGTAGAGGTCATGAAAAGGACCGGGGGGTATTTAACACCCTCTTTTAAATTATGATACGGCGAGAAAGTGCGGATAAAATCCCATTGCCGCGGGTCGTCCGGATTCCCGTACTCCCCCGTCCAGCTCGCGCCGGCCAGCAGAGTATGGTATCGGCGCATATCCAGCAGCGGCACCTGGCAGACGATCGCGCCGAAAAGGTCAGGGCGCATCGTCAGCATATTCCCCATCAAAAGTCCGCCGTTGCTGCCGCCCTGAATACCCAGGTGTTGCGTACTGGTGACCTTCAGGCGGACCAGGTCCTCCGCGACCGCGATAAAGTCTTCGTAGGCCTTGTGTCGGTTCGCCTTTAGCGCCGCCTGGTGCCACTTAGGTCCGAATTCTCCGCCGCCGCGGATATTAGCTACGGCGTAAACTCCCCCCTTCTCAAGCCACGCGGCGCCTACGACGCCGCTATAGGAGGGCAGCAGCGAGATCTCGAAACCGCCGTAACCGTAAAGCAGCGTCGGGTTCCGCCCGTCAGGGACAAGGCCCTTCTTTGCCACCTGGAAGTAGGGGATTTTAGTGCCGTCTTTGGATGCGGCCTCATGCTGGGTGACAGTGAGGCCCCTGGCGTCAAAAAATGCGGGCAGCGCCTTCAGCTTTCCCGGCGCCCCGCCGCCTATAGTTCCGTAAGAGAGTACAGTCGGGGTAAGGTAGTCCGTGACCGTCATAAAATAATCGTCGGATTCCTCGTCGTCAGCCCCGTAGGCGCCTACCGTGCCTAATTCCGGCATGCCCGGCATAGGCTCGCGCGACCACACCCCGTTCTTGCGGGTCAGGACATATACCCGATTGCGCACGTTGTCGAGCTCGTTGACCAGTATGTGATTGAGAGTCGTACTGTAACCGTCCATGGATTTACGCTCTCCCGGCTCGAAAAGCGTGTCAAAACGCCGTTCGCCTTTAATAAAACCCTCCAGATCCGCCGCGAGAAGGGCGCCGGCCGCGTAAGTTTTCCCTCCGGCCGTCCAGTCGTCCCGCAGTTCCAGAAGCAGCAGGCCGCGGTGAACGGAAGCGTTCGCGCTGTCAGGTTTATCAATCTTCAGAAGTTTCCCGCCGCGGCGCAGGAACAGCTCGTTAGAGTAGAAGTTGACGCCCCGCTGCACGAAGTCCAGCTCAAAGCCCTTTGTGTGGTCGCGGAAGGCGGTAACCGAAACATCTTCCGCCTTTCCTTCGTAAACTGTCTCCGCTTTATCAAGCGGGGTTCCGCGCTTCCAGATCTTAGCGAGCCGCGGATAGCCTGAAGTCGTCAGAGACCCGGGCCCGAAGTTGGTTCCTATGTAAAGAGTGTCGGCGTCTAGCCAGCCCGCGCTGTTTTTTGCCTCCGGCAGGAAGAAGCCGTCCTTCAGGAAAGTCTTCGACTCAAGATCAAACTCGCGCACTACGTCCGCGTCCGCACCTCCGCGCGAGAGCTGGACCAGGCAGCGCTTGTACTCCGGCTTGAGGCAATCGGCGCCGTGCCAGACCCAGTTCTCTTTCTCGGCAGCTCCGAGCGCGTCGAGGTCGATGATCGTCTCCCACTCCGGGCGCTCCTTGCGGTATTCGGCTAGCGTTGTGCGGCGCCATAGGCCGCGCGCGTTCTTCGCGTCCTTCCAGAAATTATAGTACCAGGGCCCGAGCTTCTCCAGATAGGGAATGCGGGCATCCGAATCCAGAACACCCAGGATGCGTTTTTCAGTCGCCTGAAAATCACCGGTCTCCAGGGCTGCCGCGCTCTCGGCGTTGCGGGCCCGGGCCCACCTGATAGCCCTCTCTCCCGCGACGTCCTCAAGCCAGAGGTAGTTATCCTCCGGGATCGGCGCCGCTGACGCATCGGCGGCCGCGGCGGGCCCGGCCGCGTTTATCAGCAGAGACAGAACAAGCGCTAAGCTATGCATAGAGTATTCTCCGGTTTAGTATAAGATCAGCCGCTATTATAAAGAAGAGGAATAATCGCGATCCGGCTTGCTGCAGGCGCGCGATCAAAGCTCGCCCCCTCCTTGAGTTCGAAGTATTGTAGCAATATCCGCGGCGGACACTCCCGCAGCAGACAGTATTTTGTAGAATAAGGAAGCTAAAGGAGCCCTATCATGAAATTCCCATTCTTTGCCCCTCTCATCGCCGCCTGCGCTCTGGCCACTAATGCCAGAAGCCCGCTTCCGGACGAAAACCCGTTCTCCCGGCCGAGCTCACTGCCGTACCAGCTGCCTCAGTTCGACAAGATAAAGGAGAAACATTTTATTCCGGCTTTCGAGGCCGGGATGGCCGAACAGCGCAAGGAGGTGGACAAGATAACCCATTGCGCCGAAGCGCCGACGTTTGACAATACTCTGGTCGCTCTCGAGCGCGCCGGCCGGCTACTGTCCCGCGTATCCCGCGTGTTCTACAACCTTAATGCCTCAAACACCAACGATGAAATGCAGAAGATAGACACAGAGATGGCGCCCAGGCTGACCGCCCATCAGGACGCGATAAGCATGGATCCGGACCTGTTCGCGCGCATCAAAGCTATATACCAACAGCGCGGCGAGCTCGCCCTGGACGGCGAGTCGGCCCAGCTGTTACACCGCTATTACGTGCAGTTCGTCCGCTCCGGCGCGCTGCTCCCGGAGGCAGGCAAGATCGAGCTTAAAAAACTGAATAAGGAGCTTTCCACTCTGACCACCAGATTCAAGCAGAATCTGCTGAAAGGCGTAAAGAGCGGAGCGGTGGAGGTGGACGACGCGGCCAGGCTCGACGGGATGTCTCCGGAACAGATAGGGTCCGCCGCCGAGGCTGCCAAGGCGCGCGGCTTGAAAGGAAAATGGCTCATCACGCTGCAGAATACCACCACGCAGCCTGCGCTGGAACAGATGACGGATCGCGCCATGCGCGAACACGTCTACCGCGCCTCCGTTGCGCGCAATAACGGCGGGGAATTCGATAATACCGCGCTCGTGGCGAAGATCGTAAAACTGCGCGCGCAGCAGGCCAGACTCCTGGGCTATCCCAGCTACGCGGCTTATTTGCTGGAGGACCAGAGCGCAGGCACGCCTGAGGCTGTTAACAAAATGCTGGGGCAGCTCGGTCCTGCGGCCCTGCTCAAAGCGAAGGACGAGGCGGCTGACATAAGGAAGCTTATTGAGGCGCAGGCCCTGGCCGCGGGCGTCAAGCCGTTCGAGCTGCAGCCGTGGGACTGGGCCTTTTACGCCCAGCAGGCCCGCAAGGCCCGCTTCAGCTTCGACGAGGCCCAGATAAAGCCTTATTTTGAAATGGAGCGGGTGATCCGGGACGGCGTCTTCCATGCGGCGCACATACTCTACGGCATCTCTTTCAAGGAGCGCACGGACCTGCCCGTTTATCACCCTGATGTGCGCGTGTATGAGGTATTCAACGAGGACGGTTCCCCTCTGGGGCTGCTGCTGCGCGATGACTTCAAGCGCGACAACAAGGACGGCGGAGCCTGGGCGGAGTACATTGTGGACCAGGCCGGACTGTTCAGCCTGAAGCCGGTGCTCATCAATAACCTCAACATACCTAAGCCGGCGCCCGGCCAGCCGGCGCTGCTGACCCTCGACGAAGTGGAGACGCTGTTCCACGAGTTCGGCCACGCGCTGCATGGCCTGTTCTCGAGCGTGAAATACCCTCTGCTGGCCGGCATGAACGTACCAGCGGATTTTGTCGAGTACCCGTCGCAGATAAATGAGATGTTCGTGCGCGACCCTGAGATGCTGGCCCACTTTGCAAAGCACTATCTCACCGGCGAACCTATGCCGCCTGCGCTGCTGAAAATGATCCTGTCGGCGCAGACTTACGGCGCCGGATTCGGGACCTCCGAATACGTGGCCGCCGCTATGGTGGACCAGTCCTGGCACCAGATCACGGCGGCAGAGGCGCCTAAGGCCTCGGGAGTGATGGCGTTCGAGGAAGCGGCGCTCAAGAAGGCCGGAATGGACTACGGACCGATACCCCCGCGCTACCACACCACGTATTTCGCGCACGCCTTCAGCGGCGGCTACCAGGCCGCCTATTACGCCTATATCTGGAGCGAGGTGCTGGCGCGGGATAGCGGAGAGTGGATGCGCGGGCACGGAGGATTTACCCGCGCCAACGGCGACTTATTCAGGACCAAGGTGCTGCAGCGCGGCCGCACGGTTGAGCCCGGGATCATGTTCGAACAATTCTACGGCGGGGCGCCTCAGATAGGGCCGCTGCTGGAATACCGCGGGCTGACGCTTTCGGAAACTGGAACCAAATAAGCGCGGCAGGTTCGGGGGCGTCAGTTCGCCCCGAACGCCACGCTTGTCATTTTACAGGAAAGATTGTAAACGCCGCCGCCATTCGCTTCAAGGGGTTTCCCCAGGTTCTCTGCCGGCCTGCCCGATATCTTCATTGTTCCCCTGAATTTATTCTGCGCCGCAAAATCCGCCGGGACGTTCAGCTGGTGATATAATGACGTTCCGTCACCGTGACGATTACGGAAAAGCAGCGCCAGCCCGCCTGTTGTAGTCGGGACCATTGCGGTATCATCGGCGTAGCACCGATAGCCGCCGTACACCTTACCGTGTGAAGTGAGGATTTCGCACGCCTTGCCCTCGCTGTTCACATCGAACGCGAATACGCCTACGCCGTCTGCCCCGCTTTGTGTGGAAGCGAACATATACGAACACATGCGGATAGCGTGATACTCCGGGGCTCCGGTCTCTTTGGCGGGGCTTGCGGGAACCGGCGTATTAATTTCATGCGAGGCTTTCAGGGTCTCGGCCTTCACTGCCAGAGAGTTTAGATCCGCCGGCTGCGCGCCGGCAAAAGCGAAGCTTGCGCACGACATTACCGCCGCTATTACTGCTGATATTTTTTTCATATGTATTTCTCTCCTTAATCGCCAGCCAAGGAATTATAAAATACTTATGGCGCTCGTTTGATGGGCCATCGAGGCAACAAACCTTGGTCTTTGGGCCCAGTCTGATCTGGGCATCATAGGCCCCGGAGAAATCCTAATGCGCCTGCCGGGCGGCAGCCGCAGGACAACGCTGACCGGTTCAGCTCATCGCCGCATCCATGACTACGGCGGGAGGGGTTTCTTTCCCGAATTCCCCCTCCCACTTGGCGATGATCACCGTGGCAAGGCAGTTGCCGATAACGTTTACTGAAGTACGGGCCATATCCATAAGTTCATCTATCCCGAGTATTATAAAGATAGGCTCCACCGGCAGATTGAAAGAGGCCGCCGTCCCGAGCAGTATGACCAGCGTGGCCCTGGGCACCCCGGCTACGCCCTTGCTTGTCAGCATCAATGTAAAGACCATGGCTAACTGGCTTTCCAGGCTCATGGATACGCCGGCCGCCTGCGCCACAAAAACAGCGGCCAGCGAAAGGTAAAGCGTGCTGCCGTCCAGATTGAAGCTATAGCCGGTAGGCATTACGAAAGCCACTATCCTGCGCGGCACGCCTATCGCTTCCATCGCCTCCATGGCCCGGGGCAGAGCGGCCTCCGAACTGGTAGTGGCGAAAGCTATGGAAACCGGCTCCATTATGGCCTTTATAAATTTTTTTAAAGGAACTCTCGCAAGCAGGGCGACCGGCAAAAGCACCATGAGCATAAAGGCGATCAGGGCGACGTAAAGAGTCGCCAGAAGTTTAAAAAGATTCACCAATATGCCCAGCCCCATATGCCCCACTGTGTAGGCTATGGCCGCCCCCACCCCTATCGGGGCGAACAGCATTATGATGTTTGTAAACTTGAACATCACCTCCGAAAGACTTCCGCACAACGCTAGCATCGGCCTGCGCTTCTCTTCCGGAAGCATAGCCAGGGCGATGCCGAATATTATGCTGAAAACTACAACCTGCAGCACCTGTCCGTCCGCTACTGATTTCGCCACATTTTCGGG
>CAZPMW010000125.1:0-6259 GCA_964587805.1 uncultured Elusimicrobiaceae bacterium | reverse complement strand
CCGCCAGCTCAAGAAGAAGTCCGCCTTCGCGCCCGCGCCGCGCCGAAACTCGCAGCCGGCAGAGCCCGCGGCTGCCCCTCTCCCCGAGCCCCCCCCGAAAGAGCTCGGGTTCCTGCACTTGCTGCTGAAAGATCCCAGCCTGGCGGATTGCGCCAAAGAGCTGAAGGAGACAGATCTCCAGAACCAGGCCTCACAAAAGATCTTCTCGGCCATCAGGGACATGGCCGGCGGGGATCCCGCGAAAATAATTACCCGTCTGACCGAGCAGCTCCCTGAATACGCCGGCCTGATATTACAGCTTTCCGTAAAAGAGCTGGATCCTGAAATGAATACCATACAGAACGCGGCCAGGACAGTTGCCGAGATAAGAAAACTTTCGCTGGAGCGCAGAAGCAAAGCGCTGCATCATAAACTGCGAACAGGTTCCCTTGCGCCGGACGAATTAGAGGAGTACCGGGCGCTTGCGGAACAGCTGAAGGCCTCTCCCAGAGCCGGGCAGGCATAACAGCCGCGGTTCTCTAAGTGTGAGGAAGGCAGTGAGATATAGGCACGGTTTGCGATCCGCGTTCTAAGATTTGAGACAGACAAGGAGAAAAACTATGGCGCAGGCAAGAAAAGCTTTAAGGGACCTCGTGGAACTGGGCAAGGAGCACGGCTATATCACGCTGGAGGAAATAAACCGCTCGCTCACCAACGCGTCCATGTCCAGCGAAGAGATAGACACGCTGATGGGCACGCTTGAGGATCTCGGTATCGAGGTTGTGGACAGGAAGAAATTCAAGCTGGTCGCGGCGGCTGAACGCGAGGCGTACACGGAAGAGTGGGACGCCGCGCCGGACGTCTCTAATTCCATCCGGATGTACCTTTCCGAGATGGGAAAGGTCCCGCTGCTGACCCGCGACGAGGAGGTCACGCTGGCGCGCAACTCACGCGAGAGGGAGAAAGAGCTGCGCATGCTGGTGCTGGAATCCCCCATCACGCTGCGCGAGATACGGAACTGGGAGACTCTGATAGAGCAGGAAGAGATGACCACGAAAGAGCTGATGCCGCGCGGCCGAAAATCCGCGCACGAGCTTTCCGCCATGAAACGCAAGATGACCAACGTGGCGCGCCTGATAACCAAAACTGAAAAAGAGATCGCCAAGCTGACAGAGCGCTTCAACAAGCCCAAGCTCCCTAACGAGCAGAAAAAACATATCGCCTCCATCATCGACCATAAGCGCAAAGAGATAGTAAAAACAATTATAAACCTCAACCTTAACCAGGAAAAGATAAAGCGCCTTACCAACAAAATAAAGAACCTGGCTCATAAGATAAAGGAATACCGCACCGAGCTGGAAAGATACCAGAAACAGTACGGCGATCTGAGCAAACTTAAGGCCGACCACGAACTCGTGCGCAGGAACCGCCTGACGCCCGGCGCTTTCAAGACCAAGTGGGGCTACAACCCCTCTGAAGTGGAGGCGGCTCTGGAGAACATCACGGCCGTAAAAGAAAGGGAAAAGAACCTGATCCGGACTCTTCCTATCAGCCCGGAAGACTTCATGACACTTAATGACAAGATCACGTTCCTGGAGGACCAGATACTGCAGGATAAGCTGAAGCTCATTAAAGCGAATCTGCGGCTGGTGGTTTCAATTGCAAAAAAGCATGTCAATTCCAACCTGGAGCTTTCCGATCTTATACAGGAGGGCGGCCTGGGCCTTATGAAGGCCGTGGAAAAATTCGAGTACAAACGCGGCTTCAAATTTTCCACCTACGCGACCTGGTGGATCAGGCAGTCCATCAACCGCGCCATAGCCGATCAGGCGCGCACGATACGCATACCGGTCCATATGAAAGAGCTGGTTTCCAAGCTCATGAAGGTCACACGGAAATACCGGCAGGAATTCGGACGGGATCCCGCCATAGAGGAGTACTCAAAACATCTGCACATCTCCATGGACAAAGTGAAGAACGCCCTCAAGATCATGCAGGACCCCATCTCGCTTTCCACCCCTATAGGCGAGGATGAGGATTCTCATCTGGAGGATTTCATCGAGGATAAGACCGGCCTCCCGCCGTCCCATTCCGCCCTTGACCTGCTGCGGCGCCGCGAAGTCACCAATATTCTGGACACTCTTACCGAGAGAGAGGCAAAGATCATCAAACTGCGCTTCGGCATAGAATCAGGCTACCCCCGCACGCTGGAGGAGGTCGGCAAGATCTTTCGCGTTACGCGCGAGCGCGTGCGCCAGATAGAGGCCAAGGCCATAAGGAAGCTCCGTCACCCCTCGCGCAGCAAAATGCTGAGGGATTACCTGGATTAGCGCCGATAGGAAGAGCTCGAGACGGTTAAACGCCGGCCGGGTCAGCGGCGTTTTATCCGCATATCGCCGGACCAGCCTGTACGCCCGGATTGAGCGACGAGGGCCTCTCGCTGGCCATCACGCCAGCGGCGGACCTGTGATCCAGCCAATAAAAAAGCGGCCGTGGTCAGGTGAACCACTGCCGCTTTTAATTTTAAAACCCTGCCGCCACGCCTATTTTTCCTCTTTATTCTCGGTCAGCATTCCCTTTATTATGCCGTGGGCGATATCCTTGGCGCCCAGGCCGACGGCGATAGCGAACGCCAGGCCGAGGGATCCTATCAGGATCTGGATGCTTGAACGGATGATCTTCATCTCGATCCCCAGCTGCTCAATAGCCGCGAAGGCGGTGAACAACAGAACTACAAAATGAACGATCTTGGCGAGTGACCTGCCCCCGCGCAGGTTATTGGCCAGGGCCGAATTTCTGACCACATCGGATAGGAATTTAGCGAACGTCAGGCCGCCGAACGCGATGAAGATAGCGGCAGCGATCTTCGGGATAAAGACGATTATAAAACGCTCCAGGATGTCTGAGATCACTGTCAGATTAAGTATATTGGCCGCGGAAACAAAAAACACCAGAATCATAGACCAATAGACAGCGAAGCCTAAAATGCCTGCCGGAGAGCGCCCGAAGCCAAAGCGCACCATTATCTCGTTTATACCGACCTGGCTTGTGTAGGAATCAAGTTTAATCTTTCTCAGGAACTGTTCCAGAAACGAGCTCAGGACCCTGGCGATGAATAAGCCGAAGAGGATAAAGAGGAGCGCAGCTATGATATTGGGGATGTAGAGCACAAATATCCCCCATATATGCAGGATTGGATCTATAAAGAGGTTAGCCGTATCTCTGATCATATTTGCCTCCGGAAACGAATGGACCGCACGTCTATTTTATGAATTATCGGGGAGGCGCGCAAACGAAACTGCCTGTTCGCGCGCGCGATTCCGGAAGGATCTCCGGTTTCCCCGGCTTACAGTATGGATTTTTCTTTGAGCGGATCGGCCGGAATCATTTTAATCAGCCGGTTTTTCCTGAGAGGCGGCACCGTGACCTTCTGGTCATCGATATTCCCGCCAGGGACGGGCCGCACGCTTTTGGCCGGAATGTCTGCCGGTGCGTCCCGCATGACAACGGGACGGGCCGGCGTGTCTTTGGACGCGGCCTTGACTCTGTCCGCTTCAATCGCTTTTTGCAATAAAACTTTTGCGCCCTCCCGGTAAAGCGGGTCATCAATATTATTGAAACCGTCAAACTCTGTATAACCGATGCCGGCCATGCTATCGGTCTGCGCGGTCTCGTTCACGGCTCCGGCGCACCGGGCTTTTTCCCCGCTGTCGGCCTCTGTTTTACGTGGTGAAGATTTCGCCTTTAGAAAGTTAAAATCCCATGCGGCTCCGGAATCTGAGGCACTGATAAAAAACGCAATAGAACATACCGCCGCGGCCTTCAAGAATCTGTCCATGCAGAGGGCCTCCGTTTTTCTGTTTACCGGCATACATATTTTCCCATAAAACCAGCAGACTAGAAAGAGCACAAGGGCCCTTTATTTAGTGGGCCCTTAGGGCAAGCTCTTAAGCTGTATTGTCTTTTCGTACATCGCCAGGTGCTCCATAGCGGGCTGTTCCCACGAAAGCCCGGCCGCGAGCACGGCCCCGCGCCCGGAGATCCGCTCACGGCATCCGCTCTCCGCAAGTCGGTCAGCTATGCCCGCTATAGCTTCCGTGGCCCAGGGACAGTCAAGAATAAAAGCGTTCTCCCCGTCCTTCAAAAGCTCGCTCACGCCGGCGTATTGGGTGGTTATAACGGCCAGGCCCATGGCCATAGCCTCCAGTACAGCAAGGCCGAAAGTGTCCATGGGCGTCGGATTTATAAACACGTCTCCGGCGCCGTAGAGGTCCCTGATATCGCGCCAGTCGTTCTTGCAGATAAGCCTCAGGCCGGCGCCGGCGGCCAGGGCGGCGAAAGGAGCTGCCTGAAAAGGGCCGGCCGCTATAAGGACACAGCGCTTAGCGCAGCGGCTTATAGCAAGCCCTTTTATGGCGAACTCAAGCCCCTTCCAGGAGTCACCGATATATACAAAAACAAGGTCCTCCTGAGACAAGCCAAGCAGAGAGCGCGACCCTGCGCGGCGGGCCTGGCGCTCCACGGGAGAAAAATACGACGCGTCCACCCCGTGCCTTATGACCGCTATCCGGTCAGCGCTTACTCCGTAGGCCTCCGCTATCCCGCCGGCCGAGCGACGCGAGAGAGCCACTATGCTTTTATAGCGGCGCGGGTCGAAACGCTTTCGTTCTATGAAGGTGCGCAGGGACCTGTTCCTGGAGCGAAGGCGGGGGCGGTCCAGCGTGAAAGGCACGGCGGACATCATCTCCACCTCCACGGGCTGCGGGTCATTATGCATAACTATTACGTCCTGCCAGACGGTAAGCATATGGCTGACCACCAGATCGTGGCCGCTTTTCAGGAACGGCAGGAGGGCGCCGAAAGGAGCGGCCCATATTCTGTTAGAGCCGCGCAGCGACGGATAGCGGTGAAGAAAAATATTTCCGGGCAGGGCCGTTCTGTCTTTTTCGGAAAGCAGCAGGCGGGAGGCGTATATATGCGTGGCGTGTCCCCGCTTCGAGAATTCCCTGGCCAAAGAAAGTATGACCCTTGAGATGCCGTTGTTGCCGGAGAGCGCGTGCAGGGTGAGGGCGAGGTTCATAAAACCGATTTTTTTTCGGCCTGCCGGAGGCGCAGCCAGAAGTTCAGAAGCCCGCTTTTGCCGCTGATTATCCTCCGGGGCACGGAAAAAACGTCTCCGTCCCCGCCTTCAGTGGCGAAGGCCATCTTGTAGCCGGCCGCCGCCACGGCGCGCCTAGCGTCAGCGGTATTGGCGCCGTAAGGGTAAGCGAACCAGGACACTTCCGAACCGAGCGCCGCTTCAAGCTCAGTCCTGGAACGCGCGGCCTCCGCGGCCAGCGCCGGCCCGTCAAGCAGCCTGAAATCACGGTGGGAAACGCCATGCGATCCGATAACCCAGCCTTCGGCCAGAAGAAGCCTGAGGCCTCCGGCGTCAAGGAGGCGATTCGGAGACGCTGCTGTCTCTCCGTCCCAGAACGCGCTTCCGCCCAGCGCGGAGGAGACCATGAAGACAGCGGCGGAGAATCCGTATTTCTTCAGCACCGGCAGAGCCCGGGTCAGCACGCTTTCAAAAGCGTCGTCAAAAGTGATCAGGATTGGTTTTTCCGGCAGGCGGGCGGGCAGGCCCAGCCTGGCCTTGAGATATTCGCCGTGATCCGCGGAGCGGTAGCCAAGAAGGGAGAGAGCCAGCATCTGCCTTTTGAAATTGGCCGGGGTAACGCAGGTATGGGGGTTGGCGTCGTGAACCGATGGCTCGGCTATCTTATGATACGCCAGCACCGGTATCCTTGGATGTGCGCTCATTGGCATCAGGCTCAATTATCTATTTTTTACGGGCGTCATTTCAATGCCGCCAGTTCTCACGGCCTGTTTTTTAATTGCAAAAAAAAACGCGTTTTGCTAACATATACATACTATGTACGCAATAATTGAAACCGGCGGAAAACAATACTGGGTAATTCCAGGTGAAATTTTACAGGTTGAAAGGCTCACGGCGAAAGCCGGAGAAGAAGTAACCTTCAACGCCTTGTGGACTGCGTCGCAGGAAGAAAAGACTCCGACCCCTGGCAAATCCCCCTCGGCCAAGGTGACCGCCACGGTCGTCAGGCATCTCAGGGGCGACAAAATGATAATTTTCAGAAAGCGCCCTAAAAAAGCCTACGAGAAAAGCTCCGGCCACCGCCAGGAACTGACCGAACTCAAGGTAAAAGACATCCAATTATCTTAACGCAGAGGATTTAAAATTATGGCAGGAACAAAATCCCAGGGATCATCGACAAAC
>CAZPMW010000124.1:0-6424 GCA_964587805.1 uncultured Elusimicrobiaceae bacterium | reverse complement strand
ATGGGGTGCCAATCCCTCCGGGTTATTGTTTCCCCATTGTCCTGACTCGCTCTGTCTCGCGACGATATTATTTATCCATTCTTTACTGACAAGTTCCGGGTATCCTGCTGCCTCCAGTAGCGCGGCGCGTTCAGCGTAAAGATCCAGTTCCTCAATGGAAGCGTTTTCCTGCTCCAGCTCTATTTTTTTCGCGGTTTTCCACAGGATCTCCCTGAAATCCGAGTTTTGTTTCCTGTTCCTGCAGCCCGCCTTTTCCATGAACATCATCGCTACTAACTGATGGGTCAGAATGTACCCGGTGGACGAGGTTATATCATAAATGCCCGCTATAGCTTTTTCAGGCAACGGACTTATATCACAATACAGAGCCATGGGCATCCAGGTCCAGATGTTATCCGGCTGTGCTTTAAGAAATTTATCCGCCTGATATCTGGATACGGTATCGCAGTCCAGGAGCCTCTGGAAAATCATGCCAAACCCAGGCGCATCCCGGCGGCAGGTGTGATGGGCATGTATGTAACGGTCAAGCCCGGCGCTGCTGCAGTATTTATTGTTGATCTCGTGCATGATCCATAGCACATCCCGGACCTCGCTGAGATACTTCGAATTATTCAGCAGCCACGTCAGCCCTTTTTGCGCCGATAGCCTGACCGCGGCGCTAGAGTAATCCACCTGCTCGTTTGTTGCGGACGCTGTGGAGACGGGCGCGGCGACGCATACGGTTTGCGCCAAAACAATAAAACACAAAATGCCTAAAATTGCATAGCGCATAGGGTACGCTTGACTAAATGACTTTGATGCCGGATGTTTTGTATGGCGTCAGGGTCGGGAGTCAGTGAAAATCTGTATTGTCGGCCAATGGACATTCGTTCAAATACCGGGTAAGGGTCCAAACCGCTATACTAGTGGAGTAGGGGTCTGGATTTTCAGGTTTGTACTCCCTCCCCGACCATGCGCCGGAAGCAAACTGCCAACCGATAATATTCCGGATCCATTCTTCTTTCACCAGTTCCGGATAGCCGGCAAATTCCAGCAATCCTGCGTTAAGCGGCTCCTGCTCACTCGATACCTTTTCTGCGGTTGTCCGGAATATTGTCCTGAAATCCTTATCCTTTTCCCTGCTCTTACAGCCCATCTTTTCCAAAAGCGCCATCGCGCTGAAGAGATTTGTCAATGTCTCACCGGTTACCGATCTGATATCAAATATCTGCTTCTCCGCCTGCTCAGGCAGAGGATGAATATCGCAATACAGCGCCATGAGCGCCAAAGCTTCGGAAGTATGGCGCGTGACACTGGGCCGGCGCAATCCGCTAGCTTCGGGAGCAAAGCGCTTGGCACTGAGCTGGAGCCATGCGCCATCGCGATGCGCGAACCCTGTATCCCCGTCCATAAGCCGCCTAAGACCGGAATTCATCTGATTATCCGGAAGCTTCGGGATTCTTGTTGCGATATAACTGTCGATCTCGGTCCTATGGCAGTAGTTCTCGTTTATATCGCGCATCGCAAAAAGGGTGAACCAATTCACGCTCCCTTTATAGTCCAGCAGCCAGTTCAGCCCTTTCTGTGCCGAGATTCTAACGGTAGATGACGAGGAGAGCTCGTTTGCCGAAGATTTATCTTCTCCGGAAGCAGACGGCATCAGAGCTACGATCTGGGCAGCCGCTGTTTGAGCCAATGCCGCCAGGCATATAGCTGTGATAAGTGTGCGACGCATAAAACTGCTCCTTGCATACTATGAGGTGGCCCGCAGTGCCGAAAGTTTCTGGCCGCTACAGATCAACGCTCCAATCGCCTGCCGGGGGCTGTGGTTGTGTTCCCGCTGCTTCCGGGGTGGCGCTGCTTTTGATGATAACGAGGATAGAGGCCGGCATGGGCACCCTGGTCCCTATGCAGGCGTTTTTATCAAGAACGTTGAAATCGGAAACAATGCCGCTCTTAACAAGCTTCCTGAGATGTGTGTAATAGCGTTCAATTGAGTAGGGAACAGTGCCGGCGCCGGAACAATGAACAGGCGCCATTACCAGAATTCCGCCAGGTAAAAGGTGGTCAAGAGTTTTGTCTATGACTGTTTCCAATTCCAGCTCAAGTTCGAAAAAAAGAATGGAGGAGAGCGCGTGCGATGAAAAGATCAGCGGGAACCGCAGGCGGAAGCCGTTTTTGTCGCGCAAATCCAGCTCCTGAAAGAGCTGGCTCCTGAAATTGCGCGGGTATTTATGTACCCAGGGTACAACACGGGCATCGTACCTGTCCAGCCCGTAATATTTACCGGGGGCCGCTTTTCTAACGTCCGTTATCAACCCATCCGCGTTATGGCGCGGATAACTTAGATCAACTGCGACCGCTTCCAGTCCGCAGGACATGTCCGCCCCCGGCCGCGTCGCAGGCGGGTACTGTATGTTGTACCGGCTAAGATAACTTTCCGGAGATTTTTGCGGCTGTGTAGTCGCGCTGGGGAAATTACGGACCGGCAGGGCTTCAGTATTATACTCGCGGTCAGAGAGCAGGTTATAGATGAATGTGGATCTGCCCTCTCCAAGACTAAGTATTCCGCCTCCACAGGGCCGCACAGCGTCACGCATCGCGGCGACGACAGCCCGGAGCGGGTCCACCACATTGCCTTTAACGGTCACCAGAGGGTCGGCAGACAGCAGTGCAAGCATCTCAGGAGTCGTGTTTCCTGTGAGGACGTGCCTGCCGCCACCCTCCGGAGGCAGGTCTGGCGCGGCCACCAGGGCGCTGTGCGCGGTGACTGCGGGGAACGAGGCGCTTAGCAACAGGCCGAAGCCCAGGGTCCTGACAGAATTCAGATTAACGACGACTATGTTTTTCATACGTCTTAAAAACCATCCCTGCTGATTTTAACATTATTTACAAGCAGTCTGCCGGGCGCACCGAGCCGACGCGGAGTGTAGAAAATGTCGGATCGACAGCAACGGACTTCAGTTCTGGCCGGATAAATGCGCGGCGAGATACGGATTCAGGGGCCCCTCTTTGTATTCTTCTTTCGCGAACGGAAGCACACCGGGATCATAAAAGAATTGCGTGACTTCGTCGATGAAGAACCGGCCCTTTTTAGTCGGCCGGAGAAACTCAGCGTCCTCTTCCAGCAGGCCGAATTTTTCCAATAGCCGGATCTTTTCAGCGAAAATCGTGTTTACCGGCGCCCCCGCCCTCTCTTGATACCATTTTTTAGACAATTCCCTGTTCTTAAAAGGGAGTATGAGGTCCCTGATCCTCTGCTGCGCCTTGCTCAGCAGCAAGCCTGTTTTAATAGGGAGCTTATTATTCCTGATGGCGTTAAAATATTCTTTCATGTCGCAGGTGTTATGCCCTGTTCTGTCACGCAGCGCGCTCATGGCATAATATCCAAAACCGATAGCGTCATATCGGCAGCTCATAAGGTCGTTCCTGTAGTCTGAAAAACAATCCTGTCGTTTTGAGAAAGATCTTCCTATGGTTTCACTGTATCCCTGACTCTCCAGAAAATCCACCGCAATGGCTTTAAGCCTTATATCCTCGTCGTTGGAGCTTGCGACGGACTCCCGCTGATCACGCAGGGCGCTTATGACCGCGGGGCTGGCCGCGTTAGGAATGATATTGATCCTGTGGATCATTATCTCGTCCACCTCATACCGGCAGGCCTTCTCTAAGGTTTCCGCCCAGTCTTCACGCGTTCCCCCCGGGTAGCCGTAAATAAGATCAATATCCAGCTTGAATCCCAGTTCCTTTATCTGGCCTATCGCCCTGATGGTGTCATCGGCATTATGGTGGCGGTTCATGCTCCGCAGCAGCTCGTCGGAAAAGGTCTGGACCCCCAGCGACAGGCGGTTTACATTGAAGGATTTAAGAATTTTAAGGCGCTCGCGGCCTTCATCTCCGATCACGGTCAGAGGATCCACATCACAGGAGAACGGGGTTTCCGGACCCAGCTCCAGGCGGCTGGTAAAAGCCCTTAAAAACCGGGTCAGTTGCGCGGGCGTCAGATAGGTCGGTGTTCCTCCGCCGATCAGAATGGACCGGGCTTTTGGCTTGCTTACACCCAACCGCGCCAGATATATCCCTACTTCCTTCTCGAAGTGCTCCAGATAAGCGTCTTTTTCACCATCGGAAGAAGGAATAATATTCGGCATATGGCAGAAATGGCACCGCCCCATGCAAAATGGGCTGTGGGCATAGATCACAAAAGAATTATCTTCCGGACGGGTATACCCCTTTAAAAACTCATCCTCGCTCAAGAGTGGATACTGAAGAGCGGACTTGCGCCTGGGCGGAGGCGGATACATCAGCGTCGAAACGTATTCTCCCGATTTATTGATAAGTCCCATATCAATCAATTCATGGAACTCCCGGACCGCATATCCGGCTTTCTCGAATAAGGATGAATTGATCATAAAAATAGTTCTGTTCCCCGCCGTAGGCGACCGGCTTATTAAGCGGGATTCAAATATCCCGGGAGGCCGGCGCGCGGAGTTAATGGATAGATGAACACCTGCATAAGCAGTATCGGCATGAGAAGGCGCGCATCAAGAAAAGAGTAGCGGAACCAGATCGCCGTGCACACAGCCACACCTAAACAATGAGCGTAAAAAGCCCATCGGTATTCTTTTTTGAATCCGAGAATAAGCGGAAGCGTCGTCGAACCCTGATTCTTGTCACATTGTGTATCACGAAAGTCCGCGAGCAGGTTTCGGGTAAAAAAGAGCGCAAAAACAAGCGGCGCGAGGGGCGGTTTAAAAAAGAGGGCGAGAATGGAATTAATACAGGCCCTCCAGAATGGCGCGGTGACCCCCATGAAAGTATTGTGCTTTTTCTTTGCGTAAAGGAAGGAGAAAAAACCGCACAAAAGAGGGATCTGAAACGGCAAATACATGAATGACGCCAGAAACAATATCAACGGGGCAAAAAAGCTGACAGGCAGCCGAAGATGATCTTTGTGGACATATTCAAGATACAATATTCCGCTGCACCACAGCGATGTCATAGCGATTATAGCGGGGATGTCGCGTGTTAATGCTGTGCCGAAAATAATAAAGTCCAGCAGGCTGTAGACCCTTAACTGGCCGATGTAGTTAAGCAGTTTGCTTTCAGATATCATAGCCGGAGTGAATACTGAATTCTAGCAAATTTGCTACGGAGCGGGAATTTGAAACCAACGGCAGATAAAAGATAGTATGGTTCACGATGAGAATATCCCGGAATACAAGCCGGCGGAACACCTGGAAAGCGCTGCATGTTTAGCGAAACTCTCGGCTGCCTGGCCGCCCTGGGCTCAGCCGCCGCCTGGGCTATCAGTTCTATCCTGTTCCAGAAAGCCGGAAAGGACGTTTCGCCTGCCGGCATCCTTCTCGGATGCGGCAGTATCGGGGTCCTTTACATGGGAATCGCGCTGCTGCCGGGCGGCCTGGGGCCGGTGGAAGCCAGAACCTTCCTTGTGCTTGGACTCAGCGGAATTCTTGGCCTTACCGTTGGCGGCGTTTTGTTTTTCAGGGCGTTGATGTATCTGGGCCCTAAGTTGACGGTGATAATGGGGTTGGTCTGCCCCGTGCTTACTATCGTTCTGGCGGTAATTCTTCTGCGCGAGCGCCCCTCCCCGGCCGCCTGGTTTGGCTCCATCATGACGCTCGCGGGCATAAGTCTGGTAATGTGGAAGAAATTCCCGCCGGAAGACCGGGCCAGAGCTGTTCCCGGAGTCATCTATTCTCTGCTATCTGCTTTATGCACGGCTTTCAGCATAATTCTGGCGAAAATAGGGGTAGCGGATATACCTGCCATGGAGGCTTCTTTCATCCGCCATCTATGGGCTATGGCCGGTCTGGTGGTCTGGGGATTGGTAACGCGCCGGATCAAGGATTGGCTGGCTCCATTTAAAGAGCGCAGTCTCGTATATCTTATCCTGTTTTCCGGTTTTATCGTAATCTTCGGCGGATTCTGGCTTTCCATGGTGTCGCTGAAATTTCTGGATGTCTCGATAGCTACCACCCTCAGCATGACGGAGCCCCTCTTTATTCTCCCGCTAACAGCCTTTCTGTTGAAGGAAAAAGTCTCCGCTCGCGAGATCGCCGGCTCTCTTATCGCCTTTTCCGGAGTGGCTCTGATATTCCTGCGGTAAAGTCTTCCTCCAAACATCATATTTCAGGGCGCTGGCCCGCCTCCCGACCCCCACGTTTCCCTTCGTTATTTCTTCGGGATTTGGCACTATGAAATATTGTAAAGTATTTAGGGTTTAACCTATGAGTGCCCATATTGGGTTTAGCATCTTTCCTACTGTCCGGAATATGCTTCCGGATGGAAGGGCTTTTCTCCGTGCCGCGATAGCGGCTTTTGCCCTTTTCCTCTCATTAACCCCTTCCCCCCTGCGCGCCGTGGAATGGGAGATAATGTCCACATTCACAGTGAACGGCCCCTCCCTGTTTAAAAGCTCAGT
>CAZPMW010000123.1:0-6429 GCA_964587805.1 uncultured Elusimicrobiaceae bacterium | reverse complement strand
TGGGCTCGGCTTTCGGCATAGCCGCGGGCGTGGTTGTTGATACGCACGTTAAAAGGCTGGCGTTCCGGCTGGGTTTCACAAAAGAGACCGACCCGGAGAAAATAGAAAAAAGCCTTATGGCGGAGATTAAAAAGCAAGACTGGATCTGGTTCGCGCACGCGCTGGTGCTGCACGGCCGCGCCGTCTGCCGGGCCAGAAACCCGGACTGCGCCGCCTGTCCCCTGAAAGGCCTCTGCCCGAAGACCGGGGTTACAGGTTAAAGAAGGTTTTTATTTTGGAAAAAAGGTTCTGCTGTTCGGTCTTAAGGCCGTCACCCGCGCCGGCGGCGGCCAGCATGCCCTTCGCCTCTTCCAGTTCAATACGCCTTTTAGCGAGCAGGAGCGCGATAGACCCGGCTATTTCAGGCCTGCTGGTCAGCACGCTGGCGAAGCTCTCCCTGTCCAGTCTGTAGCAGCGCACATCCGCGGTCGCGACAGCCGTGGCCGTGCGCTGCTCGCCGGTAAACAAGCCCATTTCCCCGAGAAAATCCCCCGGACCCAGCGCTTTTACAACCTTGTATGAATCAAAATTCCCGGAATGCACCCTTACTTCCACGCTGCCCTCGTAAATTATATACAACCAGTCCGCCACGGCCCCCTGGCGGGTGATAACTTCTCCCGCCGAGAACGGCGTGGGTTTCAGTTTCCCTGCCAGCGTCTCCCTTTCATTCTCCTTCAATATCCCGAACACATAAACGCCTTTCAGCGCGCCCAGCCGCCGGTCCATTTCTTCCTTCCGGCTTTTTTCCACTACTTCGCGCGCGCCTTCAGTTACCACTACCGACCGGGACGGTATGGAAAGCTTTATCCCCTCGCGTGAAAGCGCATAATATATCCTGCTGCGGACCCTTGAGTCCGTAGTTCCGCCGACGGAGAGATCGGTAAGCCAGTAGCGCGCCTCATAAACTATGCAATTACCCTGAAATTCTTTGATAACGCAATCGGGCGGCGGCTCAGACGCCACGAACGAAGGAGGGTCGTCCCTTAGAACCCGCTCGACCGCGCTGGTTATCTCCCCAGGGGCACGGTCGTAATAGACATTAAACATCACCTTTCTGAAACATTTATTTCCCCCGGCCCGGCCCAGGACGACAACGGAGTTTTTCATCAGTATTATGTTAGGAATGAGTATGAGATCGCCCGCAAACGTCTCAAGAGTAGTCTGCCGCCAGCGGATCTCGCGCACTACCCCCTCATTGCCCTCTATCCGTATTATGTCTCCAGGAACGAACGAGTTCTCCAGATGCAGCACCATGCCGCCCAGTATATTACCCAGCGTGTCCTGCAGGGAGATAGCGACCACGGCCGTAACCAGCGCCGAGGTGGCCATTATGCCGCTTAGATTTGCTCCGGACGCGGAAATGACCGCCAATCCAGCGGCGATATATGCGCCCGCCAGGATCAGGTCTTCCAGCAGTTTGGGTATACTGACCCCGAGCCTCGGCAGGAGCAGGGAGAACGAAAGCGTTCCGGCCACGTTCACAGCGGCTATCATTGCGAGGAGCCGGGACAGGAGCAGCCCCAGTTTGACGAAACCGCCGGCCGCTCTGTCCGCACCGAGTGCGCCAAGGGCCACAAGCCCTGCGAGAGAACACGCCGCGAGCAGCGCGGCCGCCCCCATCCTCTTACGCGAAGCGGGGTCGGAATAATAAAGGAATATGATCAGCGCAAAAAGCGACGGATAAAAACCAATCATCCACGGACTGAACAATGCTGTAAGGTTTTCCATATAGCGGCTCTAAAGATTGGTTATGTCCTGGAATATGACGCCGGCGCCGCTTACAACGCCGTCCATGCCTTTGATGCTGATCGAACTATAGCCTATCACCTTGTTTTTCCCGTTCACTGCGAATTTAAATTCCTGCCGCCGCACGGTCCTGCCCTGCTTCAGAACGTCGCCGATGGCGCTGACTATCTCCGGCGAAAGCTGGAAGAGCGAAATAATGTTCTTATTGAGGTATTCGTCCCCCACCTCGAAGATCTCCTGGGCCTTGGGATTGAAGAATATAACTTTCCCCTCAAGGTCCACGCCTACAAAACCGCCGGACAGGTTATTTATGGTGCTTTCCACCCTGAGACTGAGCTGCCTTACGGTTATCTCAAGGCGACACGCGTACACGTCGCGGGCTACGAGGCCGGCGGCAACTGCCGCCAGCTGCAGATCCGGCTCGCTGAACTCACCTTCGAGCGGGTTGATGAACTCAACCACCCCCAACAACTTGCCCCCCGCTACAGCCGGGACGGCCAGGACGCTTTTTGTTTTAAAGCCCGACATATGATCCATTTTTTTGGTGAACCGCGTGTCGGTATCGGTATTCTGCACCAGGATGGGCTTGCGGTTTTCAGCGCACCAGCCGGCGATACCCTGATAGGCGAAACTTACTCCGATAATATCTTCGCCCACAGGGCCGAGACTGCACTTGAAGGCCAGTGTTTTCTGGGTTTCCTCGGCTTCAAAATAAGTGGCGGCCTCGCATCCTAAGGCGGCTGAAACCCTCTTTATAAGGTAGTTCCAGAGTTCATCTTCGGTTTGAGCGGGCCCGTCAGCGTAAAATTCCTTAAAAAGCGCGCTCAGCGAGGCGAAATGGTCGCGGATCATCTTTTCCTTTTTTTAATTTCTCGCGCAGGCTGCACTTTAAACAGGTCCAGCACTCCGGCGGCAACAGCGTCCGCCAATTTCTGCTGGAACTCCGGGTCATTTAGGAGTTCTTCCTGTTCTGGCAGGATCATATAGGCGCTTTCAACCAGAATAGCCGGCATGGAGGTCATGCGCGCGACGGCGTAATCTCCAAAACGCAGACCCCGGTCCGGAAGCCGTATGTTCCTGACATAGGAGCGGTGCACGGCGCTGGCCAGCTCCAGACTGTGCCTGTGGTAATGAAAGATAGTAAAGCCCCTTGGCTGGGCGTACGGATCCTCACCGTCTGGAATAGCGTCATTATGCAGGCTGATAAAGATATCACCTTTAAAGTTTTTAGCCAGTTTCGGCCTGTCAGCAAGCGGCACGTTCTCATCTCCGATGCGAGTCATATAGACCGTGGCGCCGAGGCTGGTAAACGCGTCCCGGAGCTTGAACGCAGTTTGAAGATTCACCTGGGATTCCAGGGTCCCCATAGGTCCGATCGCGCCATCGTTAGGAGGCGTCAGCTTCAGAGAATGCCCCGGATCCACTACAACGCGCAGGCCAGCCAGCGGCCCCGGCCAGGTCCCGGGGACCGTCACTCTCTTTTTAAAATCAATATTCATCGTCCGCGTGCCGGGATAGACATCGTAGCCCCACAGCTCTGACCCGGGAGCGAACTCAAAGTCCACCGCCACGGTGTTCTCCCCTATCTGGGAAACGCGCGCCTGTTTTATAAAAGTGTCGGATGAGTCGTAGATAACCCAGTTCGTATGCTGTTTGACATAATACAGGGTAAGCCGCAGCGAATTCTCACGCTCCTCCGCCAGATACGGCACCTGATAGCCTACTGAGACGGAGGCTGAAGCGCCGGCATCCGTCCTGCTCACCCTTATGGTGCCGGTCTCATTCAGCGGAAGGAACGCTATAGTTGTGGAAACTATGATCTTTGACTCGTCCACCCAGGCTGTCTCCGAAGGAGACAGCCTGATGCGGCGCACCTTTCCGGAACTGCCGTCAGAGATAAGCCTGACGCCTTTTGGAAGGAACATCAGATAGCCGGAATCGGCCCCGTTGCGCAGTATGACGGCATCGGTGGAAGTCTCCACTATGGACATTTTATCCAGCACGCTGATGCGCACCTTGGCCGTGGATCGGGCGGTGGACGCGAACAGCCCGGTTTTAAATTTAACCGATAATTCCGCGTTCCTGACCCCGTCCGAATCCTTGATCCGGTAAACGCCTGAATATCTGCCGGAGCCGGCCGGCAACTCGCTCATCGCGGCCTCCCCGACTATGCCCTTTACGCTGAAAACCGCGGTCTTCCCGGGAGTGCCCTCGGCCTGGACAGTCAGCTGGTCTCCGGGAAACAGGACCTGGTCCTCCTGCGGAGAGGACAGTTCAAGCCTGAGCGTGGCGGTTGACCTTAGCGCAGGGCTGGGCTTGATCCTGACTTTGCGGGTATATGCGACAGTTCCGCCGTCGATGAGTTCGCAGTTAAACGCAAAGTCCCCCTCTGTTACCGGCAGGTAGGCAATAAAACCGCCGTTCTTATAGACATTTATTCTGGCACCACTGATATAAAAGGGCGCGGTTGCGGGCACAACATTACCGAATATGAAGGTCTGCCGCACGGTCGGAAGGAAAGAGCCTTCCGAGGGGTACGTTACCTTAATCTCTCCGGCCTGGGCCGCTCCTGAGGTAAGACCGGTCAGGAGAATAAAAATGGCGGTGGTTGTTATGAATTTCATTTTTTTAAAAAGACGCAATATTAATTTAATATGACTGAGGTATCCTTTATTATAATATATTTCATGGAGAAGCACTGCGACCCCGCACAGCCAACAGTTTTATGAAGAAAGCGAACCTAAGCATCTGCGGCGTACTGCTGACGTCGATATTCGCCGCGGTCGTTTCGGCTGGCGACATAACCGCTCTCCGGCCTGGCGCGAGGCCGAACGCCATTGGCGCGGCTTTTTCAAGCGTGGCTGATGACCCCTACACTATCTTTTACAACCCCGCCGGCCTGAAGAATATAAACACCATACAGAACGGGTTCGGCCTGGCGCGCAGAATGTCGCCGCTTGCCGCTGCGGGAGAAGCCTCTTTCGCATATTCGCGCCCCATACCTGACACGCCCTATGTCGCCGGACTCGGCTACCACGCCGTCCGCCAGAACGAGATAGGCAGCATGGACTCGCTCTCCGCGGGCCTTGGCAATCGTTTTACCATCAAATATCTGCAGCGCCCGGTGCTCTACGGCACCAGCCTGAAGCTGGTAAGCCTTCGCGATCCGGAAAAAAGCCATCTGGGGATCGGCCTTGAAGGAGGCCTGCTCTTCTCCTCCGACATGGGCCTTAGAACGGCGCTTGCGCTCTCCGACCTGGTCATAGGTCTGGGCCAGTCGCTGACAACGCTCACGATCGGCAATTCCTACCGCTGGGGGGACACGCTTTTTGCGGCTGACCTGAAGGTGCGCGGAGGCTACTCCGAATTCTTTTACGGCCTGGAGCACAATCTATTCAACGGCCTGCTTCAGTTTCGTGCGGGCAAAGGCGTAACGCTTAACGGTCCCGGTTATCTGGCTCTGGGACTTGGCTTCAACACAACGCCCTGGATAATAGACTTTGCGGCCTCCATTCCCTGGAAGGGTTTCAGTCAGGAGGCGGGCGTCTACGGAGTAAGCGTCGGCTACCGCTTCGACGCGCCCACATTTACCGAGCGCTTTGTGGGCGAAGCCGGCGCGAAGGTAGGGGCGCTCCGGACCCAGGTGGATGACCTGCGCGCCCAGAAAACATCTCTTGAAACGTCCATTAGCACATACCGCGCGAACAAAGGCGTGCTGGAATCCGATCTCGTCATGATGCAGTCCCGCATACGCGACCTCAGCTCCGGCCTGAAAGACCTGCAGCTGCAGATAATCGAAGCGGAGCACAGGAAGCAGGAGCCAAAACCCGTGCAGCGTGTCCGTATTCCCGTGCCTGAAAAATGGCCCAAGCTCCATAAAATAATCGCCGGAGAGACGCTGCGCTCGCTCGCGTCGCTGTATTACGGCACTCCGACGCTCTGGGAGCGGATCTATAACGCTAACCAGCCGCATATTTCGAGAGGACTGCCGGTAGAAGGCTCGGTATTTGAGATACCGGCCCCGCCGCCGGAGAATAAATAGCGCTTATGCCCAACACGGTGCAGATCATCGTCGAATCCCGCCAAGAGCGCCTTCTCCTGGAAAGCATCTTCAGGAATCTGGGTGCTGACGCCGTGTTTTCGCGGGATCTTAACGACGCGCTGGCTGTTTTCGAAAGGTCCCGGCCGCGGGCCGCTTTTATTGTCGACGGGGAAATTGTGCCGGCGGAGATACAGATACGCGAATTGCTGCGTGTCGCACCATTCCTCCCGCTTATAGTCCTGCTTAAGAAGAGGGACGCCTCTAAGGCCGTAGAGTATATGAGGCTTGGGGCCTTTGACTGCGCGCAGAGCCCCTGGACAGAAGAAGAGATAAAGCCATTGTATAAGAAAGCCCTCAACATCAGCGGCACTACCTTACGGCTGGAAACTGGTCAGTTTGAAAAGCAGAGATCCGTATTTCTTCTGGCCGGCCTGGCTGTAACGCTTATCTTCGGCTTTGTTTCCGGCTGGCTGTTCGGTTTCAACAGATACCGCGCTGATCCCCGCCCGCCGTCCATGGTGGAGCTGCCGTATTCCCACCCCTCCGGCCTGGCCTTCGAAAAAGGCGGCATACTGGTCAGCGACTGGTTCACCCAGGCCATA
>CAZPMW010000122.1:0-6478 GCA_964587805.1 uncultured Elusimicrobiaceae bacterium | reverse complement strand
CACCGGCGCAATAATTGTTAAAATACTGATTAATGGCTATTTATGGCAGACAACAAGCTCATGATATTTCATCTGGACGACGGCAGGGAACTGCGCGGCGGACAGCGCCAGATGCTGTACCTTGTTAAAGAACTTAATAAACTGGGGCACATTAATCATATCGTGTGCCGGAAAGGCTCCCCGCTCGAGCGCACCGCAGCGAGAAAAGGGTTCAGCACCATCACCCTGCCCTACTTTTTCGAATGGGATCCAATATCCGCGCTGATGCTGAACGGCAGGATCAGGGCTCTGGCCGGGGCCTGCGGACTTAGCGAGCCGCCCATACTCCACTCTCATACCTCCCACGCCGCCGCTGTCTCCTGCCTCGCGTCATTCCGGATGCGCTGCGTGCGCATAGCCCACCGCAGAGTGGACTTCATCCCCTCCAGGGGCCTGTCGTCCTGGTTCAAATACGAAAAGGCCCACCGCGTGATAGCCATCTCCGGCCCGGTAAAAAACATCATGCTCTCGCTCGGCCTCCCTGAAAGCAGGATCGCCGTAGTGCACAGCACCGTGGACCTTGACGAGACGCCATGGGAAAACGGCGGCTTCATAAAATACAGGGAAGCGGCGCGTCAAAACATCGCCCGCAAATTCGGCATCCCTCCCGAGGCGCCGTGGATAGGCTCGCTGATAGCGCTGGTTCCGCACAAAGATCCCGAGAATTTCGCGAAAGCCGCCGCGCTGGTGCTAAAAAAACATCCCGAGGCCCGTTTTCTCCTTGCCGGCGAAGGCGGCCTTGCGGCTGACGTACGGCGCCTGGTCAGGATACTGAACATAGAAGACAGATTCCACCTGCTGGGCTATTACGAAAATCCGTATGAGCTGCTCTCCTCTTTCGATATTTTTGTACTGCCCTCATCGGAAGAGGGCATGGGCAGCGTGCTGATAGAAGCCATGAACTCCAGCCTGCCGATAGTCGCCACCACGGCCGGCGGGATAACCGACGTGATAGAGGACCGCGCCAACGGCCTGCTTGTCGGCATAAAGGACCCCGCCGGGCTGGCCGCGGCCCAGATAGAGCTGCTGGAGGACCCCCCTCTGCGCCACAGGATAGCGGAGGAGGGCCACAGGCGCCGCCTGGACTTTTCCTCACCGAAGATGGCGGAACTCACGCTGAAAGTATATGAGCAGGAAATAAAAGGCGTAAAAGGTGAGTCGTAAGTAGTAAGCAGTAAGTAGTAAGTGGTTTTACTGACGATTCACGTCTTACGATTCACGACTCACGGCTTACGATTTACGATTCACGGTTTACTGCTTACGACTTACGGCAGTTCCCCCATGAAAATACTGAACATTATAGATATCCCGTGGCATAGCGGCCTGGCCGCCTACGCTTTCGACCAGAGCTCCGCGCTCGCGGAGCGCGGACACTCCGTCTTTTTTGCCGCTCCGGAACACAGCGCCGCCGCCGCTTTCGCCCGCGCCCGCGCCTTTCCGCTGACCATCATTCCGCGGCGCGGGGATTATCTGATCCTGGGCGCTCTGCTCAGCCTGAAAAAGCTGATCGACAGCCGCGAGATTGATGTCATTAATGCGCACACCGGCAAAGCGCAGACCATGGCATGGCTTCTTTCGCTTATGACCGCCCGCCGCACCGTAGTGGTAAGAACCAAGGCCGACGCAAAACGCCCGACGCCGGGGTTCACCCTTGGAAGAACGGCGCTGGTGATAGCGGGTTCAAAAGCTATAAAGGAAATGTATCTCGCTGCGGGCCTCAGCTCCGGCAAAGCGGAAATAATCTACCAGGGCATAGTCCCCCCTCCTGAGGAGATAAAGCCGCCCGCCGCTCCCATGAAGGTCGGGATACTTGGCAGGCTTGACCCGGTAAAAGGCCACGGCTGCTTCCTGGAAGCCGCCGCGCTGGTTCTAAAAAGATTACCAGATACTGAATTCCTCATCGCCGGCCGGGAGGAAAGCGTAAAATACTCCGGGATACTGGCCAGGGCCGAAGCGCTCGGCATAGCCGGCAGGGTGAAGTATCTGGGTCATGTGCCTGACGCTATGGCTTTCTGCCAGTCCTGCGACGCCGGGGTGATCGCCTCTCAGTCCAGCGAAGCAGTTTCGCGCGCGGCGCTTGAATGGCTGGCGGCCGGCAGGCCGCTGGTAGCTACCGCCGTGGGAAGCCTGCCGGAATTCCTGGGCTCGCAGTGGCTGGTCCCGCCGAATGAGCCGGCCAGGCTCGCGGAAAAGCTCCTGCTCCTCCTGGATTCGCCGGAGAAAAGACTCGCGGCAGGGGCGGCCAACAGAGCGAGGGCGCTTTCGGAGTTCACCCCCGACGCCTTCTCAGACAGGACCGAGCGCGCGTTTAAAAGAGCCGCTGTTGAACCATGAAGATCTCAGACACCGCCGTTAAAAGAACCAAGACTTTCGCCGTGGCGCTTTTCGCGTTCAGCGTGCTTATTTCGGTCACCGCGGTGGAAAGCGCTCTTTTTCTGCTGGCTCTCGTTCTTTTTTTTGAATCCCGCCGAACGCCTGAAGGAGCCGGGCCGCTTCTGCGCCGGGCCGCGCGGCAGCCGCTTTTCCGTCTTTGGCTGTTCTATCTGGCGGCCGGTCTGCTGGCGGCTTTATTCGCCGTGGACAAAGGCAGGGCCCTCGCGTATCTTCCTTCGGACCTGATAAAGTATCTGTGTTTCGCGGTGCTGCTCGCCTCCCTGAAGAAGGACCTACTCGATACCGCTGCCGAGTTTTACACAGCAGGGGCCATTTTCGCGGCCGCAGCGGGGGCCGGGCATGTGGCGTGGTTTTTCAGCAGCTTCAATTCTTTCTATCAGAGAGCCGGGGCTTTCTCAAACCCGGTACGGTACGGGGAGATCCTGGTTATCGCTTTTGCTTTTGTTCTGAGCGCGCTCTTATTGCCGCCAAAAACCGAACGCGCCGGCCGCGGCGCATTCCGCCTGACCGCTCTGATACTTATCTTTATCACGGTACTGCTGACCAGAACCCGCGGCGCCTATCTGGGTCTGGCGCTTATCCCCCTCACGATTTTCGCTGCAGACAGGCCTTTGCGCGCCCGCATGGCCTTATGGGCTTCAGTGTTCGTGCTGTTGGGGGCGCTTGCCGCTGCGTTTAATCCCTATGTGCGCAGCAGAGTCCGCAACCCCTACGCTGAAGCGTCCGCGGCCGGCGCAGGAGCCGCCGCTACAGGCGCCGTGACAGTCGGCAACACGAACGCGGCCGGAATAAACATCCGCCTGGAGCTATGGAAGGTGGGAACCGGTATGTTCATGGACCATCCCGTTCTGGGTCTGGGGCCGTCCAACATCAAAAGCTCTTTCAGGAAATATCATCCGGGACCGCTGGGAATACAGGAGACCTGGAGCAGTGTCCATAACCTCTACCTGCAGCAGGCAGCGGAGCGCGGCCTCGCCGGTCTGGCGGCCCTGTTATCCCTTTTCGGCGTGATGTTCGCGCTCGCGCTTAAGAACTTTCGCGAAGAGCGCAACGCGTACACGCTCTGGGCGGTTGCCGTTCTTCCGGCCTTTTTCGCTATGAACATCACCGAGGTGTCTTTCCAGCATATTCATACTTCTTTCGCCGTACTGCTGGCGCTGGCGGCGTCAACTAATTCGCTTACGCAGAAGAGGGATATACCATGACCGCACGAGTTTCAATTGCGATGATCGCCCACAACGAAGAGGATACCGCCGCGCGCGCGCTGGCGAGCGCGGCCTGGGCGGACGAGATAATTTTCGTCGACTGCGGCTCTACCGATAAGACGGCCGCCAGGGCCACAGGCGCTCCGAAGGTACGTTTTTTCAGCAGGGAAAACAGCCTGGCCGTGCATGTCAACAAACAGTTCGCCGCGGACCAGGCCTCCGGGGACTGGATCTTTATTCTTGACGCCGATGAAGAGATTACTCCGGAGCTGCGGGATGAAATTCTGGCCGCGCTGGCCGCTGACGGAGGAGCGGACGCCTACGCAATGCCGCGCAGGAATTTCTATTTCGGGCGCTGGCTGAGACATGGCGGGAAATATCCGGACACTCAGCTCCGGCTTTTCAGGAGGGGCAAGGCGAGGTTTCTGCCGCGGCCCGTTCATGAAAGGCTGGAGGTTGAAGGAAGGACAGGAAGGCTGCGCGCGCCGCTGCACCACTACCCGTACCGCACCGCCGGGGACATTCCGCGCAAACTCGGTTTCTACACCGAGGCCCTCTCCGAGAACTATCTCGCGGACGGAAAACACCCGCTGCTGATCTTCGCGCGCCCTTTTACCCGCTTTGTCTCAGCCTATCTGCTGAAATTAGGGTTCCTTGACGGCGCCGCGGGATTCAAGACGGCCCTTACTGATTTTTTTATTATCTGCCTGTCTATTTTCAGGTTCAGGGAAAAACTCGCTTCTCGGCGAGGATCTTGAAGTCCGCGCCAAAGCCGGCAAGCGGAGCGTAAAACATCCTGCGCAGGCCGTACCTGGCGCGATAGACGGGCCAGCTTGGCGCCGGCGGAATAAGCTTTTTGTATTCCTCAAGAGGCAGCCTGGTTCCGTCTTCCCGCGGCTCCTGCGGCCCGGCGCGCAGAAAGTTTCTGTAAGCGCCGGGAAACCAGCCGCGGGACTTAAGCCCCTGCTTGAAATGAAAGTTCCTGAAAGAAAGAACTCTGAGCCCGGCCGCCTCGAGCATCAGCTCCAGCGCGCGGCGCGAAAAGAAAAATAAATGTCCGCCATGCTTTGTCTTAACGCCGGCGCCCAGGCGGCGGTAAAGCGTGATATTCGGCATCAGGTCCACCGGCCCGTTCGGCACAGTCAGCTCAACACGCCCCCCGGCGTTCAGCATTTTCGCGACGGTTTTAAGTGCGGCCGCCTGATCCGCCTCGTGCTCCAGGACGTTATTGACGTGGATATAATCAAACCTGCCCGCCTTGAACGGAGCGGAGCAAAGGGAAGAGGCGGCTATGGGCACCTTGTTAAGCAGCCCCCCCATGGCGGCCGCTTCCGCTGAGAATTCAAGTCCCTGCACGCGCCATCCGGAATAGTCCCGCGCTCCGGCCAGCAGCGTTCCCAGGGCGCAACCTACGTCGAGTAGCTCACCCTCCGCACGCCAGCCCGAAAGGGTGCCTGCGAGCGCCCGGCCTTTATAATAATCTTTCCAGTACTGTCTGAAAAATCCGCGGAAATATCCCACAGGGTAGCAGCGCGCTATTTCTTCCGGCCCTGGCACCGGGAAAAAATAAGCTGAGCCGCAGTCATGGCAACGGCATATCTCCCGCTCCCGTCCTGCGTACAGCGTCGCCACGCACAGCAAGCGCGGCGGACCGCCGCGGCATACCGGACAAAGGTCGGCCGAGTTATCTCCCATGGTCATATTGCACTGCGAAAGGAAAACATTGGATTCAGGAGCCCGGGCTAAGCCCCGCGCTTTGCAGCAATCTCCCTGCCGATCAGGTCCTGGTAAGTTTCCCGCTCCCTTATCAGGCGCCAGGAATTCCGGCCAGTTATCAGCACCTCGGCCGCCCTGGGTCGGGAGTTATACTGCGAGCTCATGGAGAAGCCGTAGGCGCCTGCCGAAAGAATAAGGAGTATATCGTCCCTGAGGGGCGTTGGCAGCATTACGCCCCTGGCTAAAAAATCGCCGCTTTCGCAAACTGGCCCGGTTATATCGCAGCGCAGCGCGGCGCCCGGCCTTTTCACAAGCGGGCGCACCGGATGCCTGGCGCCGTACAAAGCAGGCCGTATCAGATCGTTCATGGCGCCGTCGGTTATCACATAGCTCTTTGATCCGCTCTTCTTCCTGTAAAGGGTCTTCACTGCCAGCGCGCCCGCCGCCGCCAACATGGATCGCCCCGGCTCAAGAATAAGCTCGAGTCCGAGAGCTTTGGCCGCAGGGCACGCGATCTTTGCCAGGATAGAGGGAGGCAGCATATCCGCGCCCTCTTTTACGCCCCAGCCTCCGCCTATATCAAGATATTTAAGCGCTATTCCGTCCGCCTTCAGCCCGCGGATGAACTTGCCGACTGCCGCCAGTGCCAGAACATACGGCCTTGGAGAATCTATCTGAGAACCGAGATGGAAATGGATACCAACCGGCTTCAGGTGCCGGGAAGCGGCCGCGTAAGCGTAAAGCCGCCCGGCTTCCCTGAACGCCACGCCGAACTTGCTTCCCAGCTTTCCGGTCGCAATAAATTTATGCGTATGAGGATCCACATCCGGATTTATCCTGATAGAAACAGGGGCTTTGAGCTTCAGCCCGGCCGCTGTCCGCTCAAGTATCTCCATTTCCTCGAACGATTCCACATTGATGAACAATATCCCAGAACGGAGGGCGAAGGCCATTTCAGACGCGGTCTTCCCCACCCCGGAAAATATTATCCTGCCCGGAGCGAAACCGGCCTTAAGAGCGCGGTAAAGTTCCCCCCCGCTGACCACATCCGCGCCGGCCCCGCCCCCGGTCAGCAGGCCGGCGATGGCGCCGTTTGAATTGGCTTTCATCGCGTAGCAGATCAG
>CAZPMW010000121.1:0-6513 GCA_964587805.1 uncultured Elusimicrobiaceae bacterium | reverse complement strand
GAAAAGACCGCCGCTTCTCTGGCCAAGGGGCTCGTTGAGGACAAGCTTGCCGCCTGCGTTTCAGTGGTCGGCAATGTTTCATCCACCTTCCGTTGGGAAGATAAAATTGAAACCTCAAAGGAGTATCTGCTGATAATCAAGACCAGAAAGACCCTGGCAAATGACGTGCAGCAGTTCATCAAGGACAAGCACCCGAGCAAAACGCCCGAAGTTATTTTCTTAGATGTGTCCTGCGGCAGCATGGCGTACCTGAACTGGGTGGGCGCGAATACTTTGTTCACCAGCAACATCACCAAAGACAAACCGGGGAAATTAAGTTAAATGAAAAACGTACTCAACGTGGTGGTGGTGATCGTGGTGGGCTCGCTGCTGGGCCTGTTCCTGAATAAATTGGGCAATTTCTGGTTTCCGGCCGGAGGCATTAACGCCCTTATAAATACCGGCATAAACACGGGGCTTAACCCCACCACTATAGATCTAAGCCTGGTTGAATTCACCCTGGGGCTGGTGTTCAAATTTAATATTGCCAGCATCGCCGGAATCTTTATAGCCGCCGTCATCTACAAACAACTGGTGAAATAGCCGCCTCACCGCCTCCTGATTCCTATCCGTACAAACATGACAGCAAAACTTATTCTCGCATCGCAGTCGCCACGGCGCGCGCGCCTACTAAAGGAGGCCGGGATCGCTTTCACCACGATCCCCAGCCGCATCAAAGAGGTCACAACCTTTAAAAAGCCGGAGCTTGTAGTTAAGGAGCTCGCCTACAAAAAGGCCCTGAGCGTGGCCCTGAAACACCCTGGCAGGCCGGTGCTGGGCGCCGACACTATCGTCTTCTGCAAAAGACAACTGCTCAACAAACCCAACAATGTCTCCGACGCCATGCGGCTTCTGCGGCTGCAGAACGGCTCGTGGCAGACCGTTTACAGCGGGGTGTCTCTCCTTTGGCTGGAGAAGGGGATATTCCTGGCGGGCTTCGGCGCCTCGCGCTGCAAAGCCAGAAGATTATCCGACGCCGAATTAAAAGCGCTCTCCTCAAAGCATCCCGACAAAGCCGGCGCCTACGCGGTACAGGACGCCGAGGACGAATTCATAGAAAGAATAGAGGGGCGCTTCGACACCGTAGTGGGACTCCCGGTGGACCTTGTGAAGAAATTCCTGAAACGGGCAGGCATCAAATGGACGAAAAAAACAACAATTATCAGGTGATCATCATCGGCTCTGGCCCGGCGGGCTTCACCGCGGCAGTGTACGCCGCACGCGGGGGAGTTTCAGCCGCGCTTTTCGGCGGCGCGGCTCCCGGCGGACAGCTGCTTCTGACCATGGAGATAGAGAATTTTCCAGGCTTCCCGGATCCGGTGGCCGGCGCTGACCTGATGCAGAATATGCTGAAACAGGCCGGCAGGCTGGGCGCGCGTATATTCAGCGATGACATAGCATCGGTCGATCTTTCACAGCGCCCTTTTAAATTGACGGCAGGCGGAGGGAATGTATACACCGCCTCCGCGCTGATCGCCGCTACAGGCGCGCAGGCCCGCTGGCTGGGCTTGCCGTCCGAGCAGAAATACCTGGGCAAAGGCGTCTCCGGCTGCGCCACCTGCGACGGGTTTTTTTATCGCGGCAAGCAGGTCAGCGTAATAGGCGGGGGGGACTCAGCCGCCGAAGACGCGTTGTTCCTCACCAAATTCGCTGACAAAGTCTACCTGGTCCACCGGCGAGATAAGCTGCGGGCGAATCCCCGTCTCCAGGATAAACTCCGGGGCAACCCTAAAATTGAGATCATCTACGACCATATCCCCGAAGAGGTGCTGGGGGAAGACAAGGTCACAGGCGTCAGAATAAAGAATGTCCGGACAGGCGACGCAAGAATTTTGAACACGCCCGGAGTCTTCATAGCAGTGGGGCACGATCCAGCCACAGGGCTCTTTAAAGGAAAGATCGATCTGGACGAGGCGGGCTACATAGCCGCGGACGACCGCTGCCGCACTTCCGTGCCCGGAGTCTTCGCCGCTGGCGATGTGACGGACCGCCGATACAAGCAGGCGGTCGTTGCAGCCGGTTCCGGCTGCAAAGCCGCTCTGGAAGCCCTCAAATATCTGGAAGAAATCAAACCGCAGTGAGGCGGCGCAACATTGGCGGACATCCCCTGCCCGCTGTCCATGCTATGCCGCTATTTCGCTTCCCCGCTCACACATGAGGCAGTATATTTAATTTTCGCAGGTCGGAGCTGGTCTTGCGGATATTTTTCACGAACCCGCGCCAGCCTTTCAGCAGATTCGCGCGCTCCTCATCCGAGACAGCGGGCGTAAACACACGGGACGCACTCGCCTTGCGCGGCAGGGATATGCCGACGGCACCCGCCGCGGCGATGGCCGCTCCGAGGGCTGTGGCCTCGGTGTCCTCCATGCGCAGCACCCTGGCCCCGGTGATATCCGCCTGGAACTGCAGCAGCCAGTCTATATTGGCGAGGCCGCCCGACGCGCGTATCTCGGAGATGTTATAGCCTTTCTTCCTTATGAGGTCCAGCGCGTCGCCCACCATGTAGGCTATACCTTCCACAACGCCGCGTATCATGTCATATTTATCGGTATGGGGCAGAAAGCCGGCAAAGGTGGTAAAAGCGGAAAAATCCCAGTAAGGCGAACCGAGCCCGCCTATGGCCGGCAGACAGAAGAGCCTGTTGCGCGAGAGGCGGCACATCCCGTCCACCTCTGAGAGTTCGTTGAACATGCCGAATTTAAGTTTCAGCCATTCAAGCGCGGTAGCTGCCGAATTGACCGTGCTTTCAAGAAAATAGCATGGCGCCTGGGCGCCCGCCTCCTGCCAGCCTATGGAATTCAGAATGCCGCGAACCTTGACCACGCTGGGACCGGTATTCACCAGCAGGAATGCGCCTGTGCCGTAATTCAATGCGGCGGAGCCCTCTGACACAGCGCCGAGGCCAAGAAGCGCCGCCTGCTGGTCGCCCAGCATTGCGCGTGCGCGGATATCGAAACCCTCTAACTTTACCCTGCCGAAATCCCCTATGGCCGGCCTGATCTCCGGCAGCCATTCGCGGCTCACACCGAAAGCCGCGAGCAGACGCTGGTCCCATCTCAGGCGTTTGATATTGAAAAGCAGGGTCCGCTGCGCCTGGGTCGGGTCCAGCGCGAAAGTCTCACCCTTAGTAAGATGCCATAAAATAAAACCTGAAACCGGCGAAACCAGCAGGCGTCCTGCTGCGGACGCGGCGCTGACTTCAGGATAGTTTTCAAGGCACCATCTGATCTTGGAGGCGGAATAGTAGGGGGTTTTATAAAGTCCGGTAAGTTCATGAACAGCGGTATTGGACAGCGGAACTTTAGCAAGCGCGCCCAGGGCGCGGCCGTCCTGCCAGCTGAGCGCCGGGCAGAGCGGCACGCCGGTCTCCCTGTCCCAGAGCACGACAGTGGAGCGCTGGGCCGCCAGGCCCAGGGCCTTTACGGCGGACCCCTCCGGCAGACGTGCCAGCACTTCTTTGAGGCTTTCGGTCTGGCTTCTTAGAAGCTCCAGCCCGTCGTACTCCGCCCGGCCAGGCTGCGGATAGCACAGGGCGATCTTCTTCTGGGACTTAAAACGGATGTTACCTTCCAGGTCAAAAGCCAGCGTTCTTGAGCTTGAACTTCCCTGGTCAAGCACCAGTATAAATGAATCTTTCATCTTTTCTTTTTATGCTGCAGGTCGAAAGCGCTGAACCTTTCCGCGTGACGGCGCAGCTTTTCTCGCGCTGGTTCCGGCACGGCCGGATCTTCCATCAGGGTGACGATGCCTTTCAACGTCAGGCCAAGCGCTCTCTGGTAAAGGTCGAACTCGTTCAGCACGCCTATCACCGCTTCGCGGTCACGGAATTCCCATTTATCCGTGCGCTTTATATCCAGTGCGTATTGCCTGCCGACAAGGCCTTCGGCGCCGTCGGCCAGCGAAACTATCCTGGCCTTAACATCCTCGATCTGGCTGTTCAGCTCGTCCATTTTATCGCGAAGCAGCCCGTAGCGGTCCACCAGTTCTTCCACCGGATCCGGCGCGGTCGCCGCCGCGGGCGGGGGCGTGGCGCCGCGGCTCCTGCCGCCGTAATAATGCGGGCATAACGGCTTAAAGTCACACCACGAGCACTGCCGCTCTCCGGGGGAGGGATCGTATTTCAGCGCGCGTATATTACCGGCCACGCCCAGCGCCCTCTCCCAGAAAGCTCCTATCTCGGCGTCCCCGGCGCGGTCAAATGAATATTCCTTGAGGGTCGGAACATGATAGTACATCAGCTGTTTTATTCTGAGGCCTTGCGCACTGTCGCCGTACGCGGCCAGCGCCCGCTCACGCAGCCTGGGGTCAAGCTCGCAGATTTTCTGGTACATGTGAAGCTGATCAGGCTGCCTTTTGACATCCTTTCCTGTTTTATAGTCTATCAGCACTATCTCGCCATTGCCCAGGTATTCGATCTTATCCGCGATAATTCGCACCAGCAGGCCGTCCACTTCCACGTCGGTGCTGTATTCCAGAGCGAACGGCACCCGCAGCCTGCCCTCATGATGCTTGTAATAATTCTTAAGCATCGCAAGTCCCTTTTGAAAATCCTCGTCGGCCCTGAGCGGGTCACGGTAACCCCTTTCTACGTAAGATTTAAGCCCCCACTCCTTTTTGAAGGCCCCAAGCAATTCATCGAGGGCCGGGAACGGGGGGGTTTTTACCGCGTATAAAAACTCCAGGGCGTGGTGGATGCTGTGTCCGAACGTGAAATAGTATTTGGGCTCTTCCTTTATCTTGTCGATGTACTTGAACTTATACTTAAGCGGGCATTCCTCATACAGGGACATCTTGGAATAGGAGAACGCGAGCAGGTTCCCTGAGCTTTTGGCGGCCCCGGCGTCCGGCTTTAGGGGCAAAGCTGCGCCAAAAAGCCCGGGCTCACCGGCAGGCGTGTTATTTTTTGGTTTCTTCATACTTTATCAGCTCGGTCACCCGGTTCTCAAATCCCTTCCCGGCGACGCTGGTCAGGATCTTGCCGGTCCAGGGAGCGTAATATTCATTTATCCAGGAAGACGCTCCGTCAAAGACCTGTTTAACTTTTATGCAATTCTCAAACTTGCCTGCGCGGACCTTTACCGTCAGACCGACCGCTTCCACGGTGAAGCGCGCGCGCTGCCCATTAGAGGCTGAACGCCAGGAAAGCCCTTTCTCCGCCGGATACCTCAGGATTATCGCGTCCCTGCCGCCCTGGGTTTCGATCAAATCCCGTTCTTTAAACCTGTACTTCTTTTTTTGCGTAGCGATCAATTTCCTGCCGGCGTAGGTCATGGTAACGGCATTTACCACCGCGGAATCCCAATCCGTCAAGCGCGTGACCTGCCTGGCGTTAACGCCTCCGGTCTGTGTGTCGCCGTAAGTCCAGGACAGCGGCCTGCTCACCGGGAAATAATCCGGGCAGACAAGAAGCAGTTTCATAGCGGCCGGCCTTGAAGGGTCGGAGGGATAGTTTCTAAGCAGGGTCTCTAGAACAGGTCTGGCTTTGGCGCAAAGGCTGAATTCCCTGGCGTAAATATCCGCCGCCCTGAAGAGCGCGCCAGGCGCGCGAGGGTCTTCCTGGTTTTTACCGGCGAACAACTGGTAACAATCGGCGGCCTTCATCAACACGCCCTGCCGCTCCAACCGGGCGGCCTCCTCGTAATAATAATCGCCGCCGCAGGCGCAAAAGCAGAACGAGAGGGGGATAAAAAATATTGTTTTAAAAACGGTAAGGCCGCGATGGAATAACGGACGAAGTTTATCTGCCTCGCTATCCCCGTCTAATCCTTCATCCTTCATCCTTCGTCCCTCCGGAGATAGCCCCAGGCGATCTCCGGACTATGTGTGCCCCCACCAGGAATCGAACCTGGATCACCTGCTTAGAAGGCAGGAGCTTTATCCATTAAGCTATGGGGGCGTATGCCTGATTCTTCATTGAGCAACCAGCGGTATTATAGGATTTTTAGCTGTCCCGTCGCTATGCTTGGTGTCCATATAGGTGTCCATCGGGATAGCTTTTGGGGCAGATTCCTGAGGAATTGGCATACAGGTGTTAAAGGACCGCATTTCGGCCTGTAGGTAGCCATCACTTAAATGAGCATACCTTTGGGTCATCATAGGGCTGGCATGCCCTAAAATTTTTTGTAGGGCGGGAAGATTTCCCGTCTTCATAATAAAATGGCTGGCGAAGGTGTGGCGCAAGTCATGAAAGCGAAAGCCCGTAATCCCTGTGGCACTCAGTGCCTGACCAAAAAGCCTCCTAAGCGTTATTAATGCTAGGTTAAAGACCTTGGCCTCTGGATCGTGGGGGCCCATGCCAGCAAGGATATCGCGCAAATTTGAAGCTATTGGGATTTACCTAGGCTTTCCCGATTTGGATTGGAGAATGTAGATTAGCCCTTGTGCCAAATCTACATTAGCCCAGGTCAGCGTCAGCAATTCACCCCTACGCATACCAGTAAGTAGCGCAGCCGCCAACAGTGGGCGTATTTTACC
>CAZPMW010000120.1:1020-6581 GCA_964587805.1 uncultured Elusimicrobiaceae bacterium | reverse complement strand
CGAGGGCAAGACCTATATGGCGGCCGGCGCGTTCGAGAAGCTGCTGAAAGATTATCCTGATTCCCCTTACAAGGAAGAGGCGGAGCTTCTCATGGCGGACGCCTTCCTGTACGCCAGGGATTTTGACGGAGCGATAATAAAGTACCAGAACTTCCTCAAAAAATATCCCGAATCCAAGCTGAAGAACGCCGCCTACTTCCGCATAGGCGCCGCGCAGTTCAATAAGAAAGATTACGCCAGCGCGCGATCCAACTTCCAGGGGATCATAGACCGCAGCCCAAGGGATCCGTTCGCGCCTCTCTCCCAATTTTTTATAGCCGAATCCTACCTGGAGAACAAGCAGGTCAGGGACGCGCTTTTCGCTTATACGAAGATCACCGTCAACCACGCCAGCGCCGCCGTGGCGCCGGCCGGCTATTATAAGCTCGCCTGGTGCCAGTATCTGCTGAACGACTATCTTCAGGCCCAGCACGCCCTGGAAAATTTCCTGGCTATCTACCCAAACCACGCGCTGGCCAAAAACGCCTGGTTTCTAAGCGGCAATATTTACCTTGCGCTTAAGAGGCCGCAGGACGCCCTCAGATCTTTCCAGAGCGCGGTGGACCAGTCCCCGTCCAGCGATATCGCCGAGCAGGCCCTGTTCATGATACTGCGGACCGAATACGAGCGCGGAAACTACAACAGCATCCTTACTTCCTATCAGTTCATCTTCAAGCACCTGCCCCCCGCGGGCTCCAAATGGCGGGCGCTGAGCCTGATCTATGTGGCTGAGGCCTATATGTCCATGAATTTGGTGGACGACGCGCGCAGCATCTATAACGCGGTTACGCGCATCTACCAGGGCGACGTGGCCTCGCTCTACGCCCAGGAGGGGCTTGTCTGGTGCAACGCTCTTTCCGGCGCAAGCGATGAGGCCGTGAAAGCCGCCGACAAGGTCAGGATCGCGCAGGCCGCCTTCACCGACAGCGCGAAGGACGAAGGCGTAAGCGCCCTGGCTATCGCGGACAGCTATTTCAACCGCAAAGATTTCGAGAAGTCCTTCCAGCTTTACGATAAGTTCGCCGCCGGAAACCCGGGCAGCTCTTACGCGCCGGCGGCCCTGTACCGTGCTGGACTGTCGCTCTACCGCCTGCGCTACTATACCCAGGCGGTTGAGCAGTGGACCAAGCTTTCCCAAAACTACCCGCAGGCGCCGGAGACCGAGATGGCGGATTTCCAGAGCGCGGATACTTATTTCCGGGCGCAGAAATACGCCGAAAGCATAGCGGCCTACGAGGGCATTATCGCCAGATATCCGGCCAGCACGCAGCTGCCGCTGGCCTACCTCAGGGTGGCCCAGGTTCATTACAATCTTAAGCAGGATTCCCAGGCCGTGGAGCAGACAAAGCTCGTGGCCGCAAAGTTCCCGGACGCCCCTGATGCGTATGACGCGCTCGATCTGGCGGAAGTGGTTTTTGACCGGGATCCGGCCCTTGATTTTAAGGCCTATTTCCTGGGTCTTGCCGCGTCCGAGCCCCGCACTAAAACCACCGGTGAGGCGCAGTTCCGTCTGGGCCGCCGCCTTTTCGAGAAAAAAGAGTTCCCGGCCGCGATCGAGAATCTTAAGAAGTTCTGCGTAGAGTATATCGACCACGCCTCGGTGAAGGACGCGCAATTCTACCTCGGAGAAGCCTATTTTCAGACCGGCGACATGGAAAACGCCGCCGGGGTCTTTGAGCGCTTTACGATCAATTACGCCGATGCCAAAGAGCATCCGCTGGCGCTTTTCCGTCTGGGCAACGCTCATTACAACATGAAGAAATACGAACCCGCCGCCAAGGCCTACGCCCGGCTGGCCGAGCTCTATCCCGAGAACGAGTATATAAAGCCGGCCCTCTTCAACCTGGCGCTTTGCTATAAAAGCATCGGCTTAACCGACCGCGCCGAGGAAACCTATCATAAGTATTACGATCTGTCCGCTAAAACAGAAGAGGCGCTGGGCGCGCTATGGGAAATATTCAGCATACAGAAAACCCGCGGGGATCTCGCCGGCTCCATGAAGACGCTGATGGCGATATACGGGGAGGCGGTTGGAAAGGAGGACGCTCTCGAGGCGCTCTTCCAGATGGGCGAGATGAAATTCGAGAGCAATCTGCCGGATGAGGCGCGCGAGCACTGGGAAGAGCTGGCTCTTCACAAACCCGCCAACAGCCCCTGGCGCCTGCAGGGCCTTGTGAAACTCGGAGAGATATATGAAGCGGACCGTAACTATCCTGAGGCCGCCAGGATCTATGAAGATATAGCCCGGAACGCCGCGGCCCCTGAGGTGTCCAAGGCCGCAGCGGAGCGGGCCAGGGCGCTTCTTAAGACGCCCTACCAGGACAAAACCGGACCTGCGGAAACGCGCCCCCGGCCTGAGGAGGCTAAAGGCGCGGATCAGGCGTCCTCCCCGGCCGCAGCGCAGGCCGCTCCCCAAAAAGAGCAGCGCGCGAAAAAGACGGGGCCCGCTGTAAAGGTGCAGGACCTCCCCGGTATTCAAGAGACAAAATAAGGCCGCCGCCAGGGCCGGAAAGAAGGAAATAAAACATGGAAAATATTAATTATCTTGAAATACTCAGACAGAGTTTTACCCTTGTCATCCTGATAGGCTGTTCGCTGCTGTCTTTTACAGTGGCGTTTGAGCGCTGGTGGTTCTTCAGGAAGGCGCGCCATAAGAAAGTGGACGAGTTCCTCGCGCATATCAGCGTAATGCTGAAAGAGGGCAAAAGGGACAAGGCGCTTGAATACACGGCTAAGACCGACTCCCCGGTGTCGCGCCTCTTTAATTACGCGCTGCTTCAGGCGGAAATGGCCAAGCGCGATCTTGAAGAGCTTCTGGCCACCAAGCGCTAGGAGGAGAAGCTTCATCTTGAGCGGTTCCTGGGCATACTGGGCACAATGGGAAACATCGCTCCCTTTATAGGGCTCTTCGGCACCGTGGTCGGCATCATAAAGGCCTTCCGGGACCTGGCTCTCTCGGGGACCGGCGGCCCCACGGTAGTGGCCAGGGGTATAGCGGAGGCGCTGGTGGCGACCGCGGCGGGCCTGGCCGTGGCCATTCCGGCAGTGATCATCTTCAACTATTTCACCCGCCGCGTTAAGGTCATTATGAGCGAGCTCGAGATCTTCTCCGCCCGTCTCATTATTACGATGGGGAACAAGTAGGGCGACCGCTTCCCGAGCCTATGTCCTTTTCAACCAACAATTCGGATGAAGCTATCACCGATATTAACGTCACGCCGCTGGTGGACGTGTCGCTGGTGCTGGTAATTATCTTCATGGCGGTAGCCCCGTTCGCCGTCCAGTCCGGCATTAAGGTTCTGCAGTCAAAAGCCAGCGCCCAGGTGGGCAAGGTTTCTTTATCTGAGAGCGTGCAGGTGAAGCTGACCGCCGCTGGCAGGCTGACACTCAACGGTGCGGAAGTCCTGCTTCCGGAGTTTCCGCTGAGCATAGCCAGGGTGCTGGCGGCCAGCAAAGACAAATTCGTGCTGATCAAGGCCGACGACGGCAATAAGGTCGGAGAGGTTGTCGCGCTGATGGACGCGGCCAAGCAGGCCGGCGCCGTTAAAATGGCCCTGATGAAAAATTAGGCGCGCAGGGCGCATGACTTATGTCCTTTAAAAAAGATGACGACGCGGACCTTGTCACCGGCATAAACGTTACGCCGCTGGTCGACGTGTGCCTGGTGCTGGTAATTATTTTCATGGTCACCGCCCCGCTCTTATCCGAGCCGGTGTTTAAAGTCAACCTGCCGGCCGCCAGAACCCAGGAGGGGGAGGAAAAGGAAAAGATCGTGCTCTCCCTGGCCAGGGAGGCCAGATACGCTGTCAACGAGACGGAATTCACCGAGAGGGACGGGTTCTATAAAGAGCTCACGCGCGTGATCCGGGGAAGCAGCGTTAAGCAGGTGGTCATCAAGGCCGACCAGGACGCGGGCTACGGCCTGCTGACTGAAGTTATGCAGCGCTCCAAGGAAGCCGGAGCTTCCGGGATAACCATAGCCACGGAACAGAAAAAGAAGTAATTCCTGCAACCGGCTTCCGGGCGTGCGGTTTTGGTTCACTATGTATCCAGACTCCTCGAATAAATCGCTTGCTTACGCCACTCTCGGAGCGATATTGTTCCACGGGCTCGGGTTCTTTCTCTATCTTAATTTAGTTCTGCTGGGGCCCGCCAGCAGGACCATGGTGATAAATAATGTCGATCTGCTGGTTCAGGAGAAGGAGGCCAGCGTGCCAAAAACCTCCGCAAACAAAACGCTGGATTTTTTAAAGCTGGCCATGCCTAAGATCCCAAGGATAGAGGCCGCCGCCGCGCCGCGGCTGCCCTCCATAGAGATCAAGGCCCCGGAGGCTCGCAGGAAGAACTTTGATCTGCCTGACAAGCTGCTGGAGCGCTCCGGCCGCGCGCAGGCGCAGGAGCGGCTTGAGATGGACTCCTCAAAGCGGGCGGCGTCCGCTATGACGGCTGATCTGGGGATAAAGGCGGAGCGGGCGTCAGTGTCGCTGGCGCCCCGCATAGAGCTGGAGGAGGTGGGGATGAGGAAAGCCCCGTCCCTCCCTGAGAATCTTAAGTTCGACGAGAGCGCCCGCTCATTCACCCCGCAGACCATGCAGGAGCTTAATATCGCGGTGGACCGGGCCAGGAAAGTGGCGGCTTTGCCGCAGGGCATTTCAGAAAGGCAGGGCGAAGCGGGGGCGCTGCGCGAGAGCGCGAGGATAGCTCCGGCCGCCCCGGAGCGGCTGGCGGAGGCGCAGAGCGCTCCGGTTGAAAGCGCCGCGCGCGGGCTGCGCGCCCGCCCCGTGCTTTCGGTTTCGGCCCTTGAGGGGGTTAAGGGTACATCCATAAAGCAGGCTGAAGCGCCTAAGAAGATAGAGATAGAAGGCCCGCTTGCCAAACGCAAAGTGATCAAGTATTACGTGCCTGTTTTCCCGGCGTGGGCCAGGGACCGGGGCCTTCTTGAGGCCGCCGTGTCCTTAAAGTTCTATGTCGATAATTCCGGCCGGGTGCTGGACGATACTTCGGTGGAAAAGACCTCCGGGTACGGCGCCCTTGACAGGGTGGCCGCGGACGCCATAAAACAATGGCGGTTTGAGGCGTTAGCGGGTACGGCGGCGCGCCAGTGGGGCGTGATAACTTTCAAATTCGTGACAGATTAACGGGGACTATATGCATAAAACCTTTATCGCGGCCGCGGCGTTGTTGCTGGGTTCCGGCTCTTTCCTCAGCGCGCAGGTCGCGGACTCAACCGCCGCCTATAACGAGATGCCGGAGGAGATAGTTATTAAATCCGAAACCGACGATAAACTCAGGACGGCGAGGCCGCCGCTGAAGATCGTTACGGATGATTTTGAGACCATCCGGAAATCGCTGGACCCCGATAAGGGCCTGTTCCTTTTCGAATCCGGGGAATTCATGAGCCAGTCAAGGAACTACCCGGATAAACTTTTCACCCAGTGGATGATCCAGCCCTGGCGCTCCGGCTTCAGCGATAAAACGGTTATCTCTTTCAGCCCCATGCGGAAATTTACCGAAGTCTTTCA
>CAZPMW010000120.1:0-1010 GCA_964587805.1 uncultured Elusimicrobiaceae bacterium | reverse complement strand
CTTCACCAAAGACGCCGCTAAGGAAATCCAGTGGACGCTCTCTATCACGGACGAGGAAGGCAAGATCTTCCATAAATACTCCGGCACAGGCCAGCCGCCTGAAAACATAAGCTGGACCGGCGAGAACGACCAGCGGGAATGGCTGAAGGCGGGGCACAGCTACGCGCCGATCTACATGTTCGTGGACGATAAAGGGACTCCGAAGACGGTTTTCGGCGACCTGATAAAGTTTACGGCCATAGTTTTCCAGAAAGAGACCCGCCTTACCATCAGCCTGGATTCGGTGGCTCTCTTCGGCCCCACAAAAACCATGCGGATTATAGAAAAGTCCCAGGGCGAAGAGCTTCTGGCCGCTACGGCGGATCTCATCAAGCGCCGCTATTATCATATGCCGATAAAGGTCTCCGTCTACGCCCAGACCATGGAGCTGGCCGCCGTTCAGGCGGAGCAGATAAAGGCTTTCCTGTCCAAGGCCCTGATGACGGGCGGACGGGACATAACGGCGGAGGGCGTGGATGACGGTTTTTCGCAGCAGCGCACCGATATAGTTATCCTTAATAAGTAGGTTTTAAACTATGAAGACTGTTATTGTATTTCCTGCCTACAACGCCGAGAAAACGCTGGAGAAAACATTCCGCAGCATCCCAGCGGGCCCGGACCAGCATTTTTTCCTGGTCGACGACCGGTCCTCTGACGGGACATACGAGCTGGCTCTGCGGCTCGGCATCCCGGCCGCGCGCCATGAGAAAAACACCGGCTACGGCGGCAACCAGAAGACCTGTTACGCCAAAGCGCTCGAAATGGGCGCCGATATAGTGGTGATGCTTCACCCCGATTACCAGTATGATCCCCGCGTCGTGCCGCATCTGCGCTCCTTTATCGAGAACGACATCTGCGACGTGGTGCTGGGAAACCGGATCCGCACCAGGAAAGAGGCCCTGGCGGGCGGGATGCCGGTTTATAAATACCTGGCCAACAGGTTCCTGACCCTGCTCAGCAATCTGGTTATG
>CAZPMW010000119.1:0-6673 GCA_964587805.1 uncultured Elusimicrobiaceae bacterium | reverse complement strand
TGTACCGTTCCTCAAATTTGTTTACGGTTTCAGGTTCGTACTCGACGTCACCGATATCCACGCGGAGTACCTGGCCGCGTCCAGACGCAATCTGTTCGAGCGGGCGCTCACCCCGCTCATACTGGCCTTGGAATACTGGATACTGCGCAGCGCGGATCACGTGATCGTGGTTACCAACGCTATGAGGGACCTGCTTATAAAGAACGGAGTGGCAGCCGGGAAGATAGATGTCGTATACGATGCGGCCGAGACGGATAAGATAGATCCGGGCAAGGACGCCGGTAGCGAGCGCGCGGTTATCCACCTGGGCACGGTAGACCGTCAGCACGGAGTGGAATTATTCATCGAGGCTATTCCGTCAGTAGCGGCGGCGCACCCGGACGCGCGGTTCTTAGTTGTCGGCGGCGGGCGGGAACTGCAGAATGTTATCGCGCTCGCTGAAAGGCTGGGCGTGCGGGAGAAATGCGTTTTCACCGGTACGCTTCCATGCGAAGAGGCAAGGCGCTATCTGCGAAAGGCCGCCATAGGCGTCATTCCTAGGCAGGACGAGCTTCCCAACAGAATAGTTACGACGTTAAAAATTTATGAGTATTGGGCCGGAGGTACGGCGGTGGCTTCCTCCAGACTGGAAGGGATAGCGGAGATAGCGGCGGACGGCAGGGACATACTGTTCTTCAGGGCCGGCTCTGCGGCGGATATGGCGGCGAAGCTCATCTGCATGCTGGGGGACAGGGCGCTGGTCTCTTCCCTGGCAGAGTGTGGCGCCGCGACAGTGAAGAAATACACCTGGGAGACGGCGGTGCCGGAGATAGTGGACGCGGCCCTGAGGCGCCGCTGACAAGAGCTGCGCCTGTGATACCGGATACGGCATATGGCTAAAGTTATTTTCATCCAGGACGTCCTTTTCGAATATCAGGGGATAGAAGCGTTGTCCGCCTATCTGAAAGCGAAAGGCAATGACGTCTCTCTGCTGGTCCTCAACGAGACAGGCCGAGCCAATATAATCCCGGAAATAAGAAAAGCCGCCCCTGATATCGTGGCCTTTTCCATCACCTCAAATAACTACGAATGGTCGGTAGACCTGGCCAGGCGCATAAAGGAAAGCATGCGGGTGCTTTCGGTTTTCGGCGGACCGCACCCGACCTGTTTCCCTGAGTTTATCTCAACGGACGGGGTGGACGTTATCTGCCGGGGAGACGGGGAGGAGGCGTTCGCGCAGTTGTGCGCGGCCGTGGATAAAAAAGAGGACATCGCCGGAATACTGAACCTCTGGGTCAAGGATCCGGCCGGCGCAGTACACCGCAACGGGCTGCGCGCGCTGGTTGGTAATCTGGACGAGCTGCCGTTTTGTGACCGGAAGATATATTTCGAGAAATTCCCGCTGCTGCGCAGGCTTTCCAATAAACGTTTTCTGGTGCAGCGCGGCTGCCCGTATTCCTGCTCCTTCTGTTTTAATCACCTGATGCGGGAAATGTATCAGGGCTGCGGCAAGTTCGTCCGGTTCCGCTCGCCGCGGAATATCGTGGATGAAATCCGTGCCGTGAGGGCCGAATATCCGCTGCGCAGCCTCTCTTTTAACGCCGACTCCTTCACGCTTCATCCGCAGTTCGCTGAATTGATGAAGCTGTATAAAAGCGAAGTCGCGCTGCCATTTTTCTGCAACGCGCGGTTTAACGAGCTCAGCGAGGAGAAGATAGCAAGCCTGAAGGAGGCCGGCTGCATGTACCTTGGGCTCGGGGTTGAGAGCGGAAGCGAGCGCGTCCGTAACGAAATTCTGCACCGCGGGATGTCCGACGCAGTGATAATAGAAAACGCGCGGCTTCTAAAAAAGCATAAGCTCCCCTTTATCTCTTATACGATGATAGCGAACCCTACCGAGACCCTCGACGAGGCGCTGAAGACCGTGGAGTTTCTTGGGGCTATCGGGACCGATCACGTTCAGCCGTCAGTCTACAAGCCGCTGATTGGAACCGACCTCTGGAAGTTTATGGAACGCAACAGCCTGTTCGACGATGATGTCGGGCCGGCGTTCAGCCACGCCAACAAGAGCAGCGTGAAGCTTCAGAACAAGCGGGAGATAATGAACCTGCACAAGTTCACCTACCTGGGCGCGCGCTATCCCAGGCTGCTTCCGCTGATAAAATGGCTTATCAAGCTCCCCCCGAATCCGCTGTTTACGCTGCTCTTCTATTACAGCACGATAGACGCCATCAGGGTATCCAGGAGCATGAGCCTCCTGGAAATGGCGCAGCTTTCTCTGAAACTGAGCAAGACCATGGATTTTTCTTCCCATTCCCCCCCGGCCACGGAGAAACATTTCCGTAAGCCACCTTCGGCTTGACGCCATTCGGCAAGGTGGAGTGGTATCGTGCCGTAATCAACGGCAGGGGGGTGGGAAATATAAGGCCGGTCCGCCGCTGAAGCGGACCGGCCTTTTTTGCGGGGTCGTAACTGACACTTCCGCGCTATTTGATTATTTCTATTTTAGCCTTCTGGCGGAGCTCGGCCACCAGTTCCGGCAGCTTTTGGGCAACAGCCTGATTAATAAGCGCCGTTCTTAAATCCGCTTTCATGGCGTCAGTCAGTCTGACTGATTCCCCGGGTTTATAGGCCTCCAACCTGAACAGGCTGAAGCCGTTGCCGGTGGCGATTGTGTTGGTGTATTTCCCCGGCTTAAGGGCGAGGATCTCTTTTTCAATTTCGGGCTGCAGCTGGCCTATTATGATCTCGCCAATGTCCCCTTCCCTCGCCTTCAGATTCACGTCCGCCGATTTAAGGGCGGAGAGCTTGGCGAAATCCGCGCCAGCCGACAGAATCTGGTATGCGTCATCCGCTTCGGCCTTTGTCGCCACGAATATCTGGCGCAGTTTAAAGGTGGCCGGCTTGCCCAGCTTCTCTTTGTTCTGCTCAAAGGCAGCCTTAATATCCGCGTCGGAGACGCTGATTTTCTTCGCGGCGATGACAGTGTTCTTTGAAAGCATCTGGTTTTTGATCAGCTCTTTAACGCCCTCAGCGGTCCAGCCCACCTTCAAGAGATTATTCTCGAAGTCTTTTTTATCCTTGTAGCCGGAGGCGAGGTTCGCAAGGCGCCTGTCCGCTTCCGCCGCGTCGTAGGTTACCTTAAGCCTGGCCCCCTCTTCCAGAAGCAGGCGCTCGTCTATTATCTCCGACAGGCCCTGGGCTGAATACTGCCACCACAGTTTTCTTGTGAGGTCCCCGGTAGTGACCTGGACTGCGTTTACCGTCGCGACCACGCGCTCCTGCGCGCAGGCAAGACCTCCGGCCAAAACCATTAACGCCGCGAACATGGTTTGTTTTTTCATTTATTTCTCCTTTTTTGAATAACTTATCCGGTTTATTTGTTTACAAAAAGCGTCTGTGTTGGATGGGCGAACTTGATGCCCTCCCGTGCGAAACTTTCCACTATCGCCCTGAGGATTTGCTCCTGCGCATTCATGTAGACAGCGTAATCCGGGGAATCGACGTAATAAATTGTTTCGAAATCCATGGAAGAGGCGCCAAGGCTATATAAATTTGAACGGTCAAAGGACGCTTTTTCGGCCCCCTCCACCGCAGCCCGGAGCATGCCGGGAATGCGCTTGAGCGTCTCTGGCGTGGTCTGATATACTACCGAGGTCTTAAGAGCCACCCGCCTTCTCGTCATATTCCTGTAGTTCTTCAGCCCTGCGCCCAGGAGTTTAGAATTAGCCACTATTATCATTTCCCCCGACAGGCTCCGCAGGCGCACCGATTTCAGCCCGATGTGCTCCACGGTCCCGGTTATCGTATCGGCTTCTATGAAATCTCCTACGATGAAGGGTTTGTCCAGAAGTATGACGAAAAAGTTGAATAGATCCCCGAGTATGGCCTGGGCGGCCAGCGCCACGGCCACGCCGCCTATACCGAGGCCGGTCAGGAAGGCGGAAACATTGACTCCCATGTTCGCGAGCAGAAAAAGGCCGGCCGCCACCCAGACCGCAGCGTGCAAAATAACCTGCACGCTCTGCACCACGGAAGCCCTGGCGGCCTCGCCGAGACCCCGCCCGGCGGAAATCTTGTTCACCCAATAATCCAACACCTGCTGCAGCAGCGTGATGGTCCGATATGTGAAGACGAGCAGGATAGTAACGCGCAGACAACTGTCGAAAAGCGGTGTGCGGTGCAGATGGCGGATGGCCGCGTAGAAGGCCAGAAGCTGGTATTCCGGGGCTTTAATCTGCCTGATAAGATCCAGCACCATGTCGTCCAGGTCGGTTTTCGTATTTTCAGCCAGCTTCCTGAGCCTTGCGAAGATAATGTCCCTGAGCAGATAAAGGGCGGCCAGCGCCAGCAGGAATATCAGCAGGGCCAGAAAATACTGCGGCACTTCATTGCCGAAAAATTCGGCCCCAAGGAGTGACTGAAGATAATTCTTCCAACTCATAGCCCAATTATAGATAATTTGCGGGTGGATTCAAAGCAAGAGCCGCTTTCGTCTGCCCGACGAAAGCGGCCTTCAATCCAATACGGCGCGGCGCAGCTGCGCAAAATTGCGAAGCAAGACGCCTATTTTTCTATGGGGCATTCCGGCGGCACGCTTTCCCCCTCTTTAAGTTTCTGCTTGGGGCCGCCATTGCAGTTTGCCTCAACGCCTACGGGCTTGACTTCGCCGGTCTGGGCGTTAATAAGGAGGGTGTCAGTGAAGTCTACAGTGTTGCCGTTGGCGTCGCTTTGGGTTCCTGAAAATTCGGTCTTAAAGTTCACTCCGTCCCCAGTAGGAACGATCCGCACTTCTTTGTCGACCACCGCACCACCTTTGCCGTTCTCGCACTGGCCGGGTGTGCAGAAGAGTCCTCCTTCGGACGGCGGTTTATAGGCAAGGTCAAGCACCTTCTGCGGGACCTCTTCTATTGGTTTTCCTGTCGCAAGATCGTTCGTTTTCAGCTTTCCTGTTTGCTTGGTCGCCTCTTCCGCGTTCTCCTTGCCCTGACCGCCGCTGCCGGCTCCGCCCAGGCCCTTCATTGCGTTAAGGAAGGAGTCCTTGCTCTCGGCTTCCTTGTCCTTGGTCGGAGACGGAGGGGTTACGGCCTTAAGCGAGCGTATGTCGCTGGTTTTAAGGTCGCCTATTCCGCCTTTGATGCCGTCGAGTTTCATCAGTCCGGAGCCGCCTGCATAAGCCATCTCCTTGGACGTCCTTCCTCCTGCCGTTCCGGCATCGGCGCCAAAAGCCTGATTCCATTCGGTTTGTGCTACCGCTGCGGAATTGCTCTCCATGCTTTTCATCATAGTCCCCTTGACGGAGGACAAGGCGCCCACAAGCTTGCTGCCGGCCGGAGCGCCGGCCGGCGCGCTCTTCCTGGCATCGGATGTGGTCACTTCGCTGGAAGCCTGGGACTTTGGCATTCCGGCCACCGGCTGCCCGGCGGCGCCGGATGATTTTGGCGCGCCTGCCGAGGATTGGCTGGAACCCCCGCCTGCCCCCATCCCGATGGGTTTAGCGGCCATCTGCGGGATCGGTGTATTCCGTGCCGGAGTGGCGGAAAAATTTTTAGCGCTTGCTGTTGCCCCAGGCATACCAGTCCCCGGAGAAGCCGCGCCTGTCCCGCCTTTGGCCATCCAGTCGGAGATATCCGGACGCGGCTGAAACGGAAGGACGGAAGCCAGCCTGGCGCGCGCCTTCACCATTTTGGCCTCATTTTCATCGCTAAGGCCGAAATACTGGAATAAGGGCAAAGCCGCGCCTCTCACGGAAAAGTCATAGGTGAAAGCCCCTTTGTCCATATCGCGCAGGTCACCCAGCCCACGGTAAATGAAAACCGTGAAGACAACCCCGCCGGACACAAGGAAGATTCCGAGCAGTATGCCCATCGCTTTTTTTCTCTGGTCTTTATGGGGCTCACGCGGAGCCGGGGTAACCGTGGCAAGCGCGTTGAGCAGCTTGTCTCCGGGATTATCATCGTCGTTCATAAGGTCCACCCCTTTATAAAATACCAGTAACCTTATTTCCCGCGCCCAGCCCGGACCGGAAAACAAAGTTTAGCTACAAATATAGTCTAGCAGAGGAATCCGTGAATATCAAGGCCCAGACCCCGCCCTTGAATTCGCCACTAAGTCTGCGAATATGGTAAAATATAGCTCTTGCCTGTGTATTTTTCATGGCATTTCATTGGATTTTGCGGAAGCGCGGTGTGAATACTGTCCGGGACAAGAAAAAATGAAGAAAATCATAGTGACGTTAGCTCTTTTAGTGGCCTCGGGCGCCGGTTTGATTTGCGCCGGAGAGGGCTCCGTTACACCCGCGGAGTTCCAGCTGAACGCTTCCGGGATAAAAGCCATGAATATTCCAGTTCCCTCCGCCCCGGTGAAAGCGGAACATTACGCAACTGGCGAGTCCGGACATCAGGACCCGGGGTATTACGGCTATCCTGGGAATCATGGGTATCCCGGCTATCCCGGCTATCCCGGCTATCCCGGCTATCCCGGCTATCCCGGCTATCCTGGGAATCATGGCTATCCTGGCTATCCGGGCCATCATGGTCATCATGGCTATCCTGGCCATTCAGGCCACACTGGCAATACAAATCCGTCTGCAGGCACGGATACTGATACGGATGCGGACACGGATGAAAATTCTGATTCCGATGAAGATGAGGACGAGGACATACCCGTACAACTGCCGTATGTTCGCTGCCAA
>CAZPMW010000118.1:0-6759 GCA_964587805.1 uncultured Elusimicrobiaceae bacterium | reverse complement strand
CGTCTCATATATTTTTCTTATGGTCTGATAGGTCCAAAATGCAGGCAACAAAATCAATTGCAGGCCCGCCGGAGCTTTTCTGTATAGACGCTTTATTTTGTTCATATAAGCTTCTTCCGCACCCGCAACAACCTGGATTCGACATAGGCCAGACCATAAAGGTTGCCGGATCGGTGCCAGGGCCTTGTCATGGCAATATTCATCGCGCACAAAAGATTCACGACACAGTCGCTTCTCAGTTTTCCCGGCCGACCGGCCGAGCCTGTATATAATCCCAGAGGATCGCGTCTGGCACCTTCGCCTTTTCATCCGTCAATACGACCTCTACAGATTGCTGCCGGGTTTTATAAACAATCTCAAATCTGGTCCAATAATAAGTGGTTTTCCGGCCCGCACCTCCGCCGTCAAAAACCTCTATCGGGGTCAATATCTTCTGATACGAAATTATATCCCCATCTTTAATCAGCACATCCGAGGGAACTACCGCGGCGGCGTTGTCCTTATACTTGGCATACGCCTCCAGAAGATAGGCTCTCCCGGGATCCACCGCGATCCGCTGCCAGACCGCCCCCGCCGTTTCTCCTCTTACCATAAGCAGCACCCTCGCATGAACAGGCGGGGCTTCAGCGGGCTCACTGCGGAGCGGCTGTGGCACTTTCATCGATTGGCGCGATGCGAAGGCAGGAACAGCAATCCCCGCTCTTTCATTAGAATACACTTGAACCCGGCCGCCAGAGCCGGTCCGGTACTTCCACTTAAACGCTTCTGCGCTTACGGAAGCTGCATCATTAAAACTCGGGTTTTGCAGCGGCAGATCCGGATATACTCCCGGCGCGCCGTCACCTATCCAGGCCGTCTTGCTCTCAATAATATAGTGCCGGATAAGCCTGACCAGCCACTTTATGTCGTCCTGGTCCAGAAAATTCACATAGAAAACAGCCAGTCCGTACTTCTGCCAATCGCTGTCCATGGTGTCACTGACCCGGTATTTATGGTTTTGTATAGTCCAGAACTGCTGTTCCATGGCAATTTTAAAATCCTTATGCGGAAGCCTGTTCATGCTGGCGTAGGGAACATCGTAAAAGCCAAGTCCGATTATAATTTTCGAGGACAGATTATCGCCGTACTTGAGGTCATACGCCTTAAAGGAGGAAAGCGACGAGGATATTATCGACTCCACAGATGCCAGCCATTGGTCGTGAATGTATATTTCCGGCAGATAAAAATCGGCGTATTTTGAAACAACCTCGCTGAACACCCTGTGGTAATCTTCCGAATACCTCCGCATTCCCCAGACAGCGACATATTTGTCCGGATAGGCGGACTTGAATCTCTTCAGTGCCTCCCGCAAAACGTCAATTTTATTATTGGGTCTGTCGTCAACAACATCCGCAAACACCTCAGTAAGCTCATCTAATTCTATCCCGTCAAATTCAAGTCCCTGTTCGTGCCAGGGTGGTTTTTTCCTGAAAGGCGCCTCCAGATACGCGTACAAATTCTCAGTCATTGCGGCTGTCGTTGTCCCTACCCAAGGGATACCCAAGGAAGCCAAAAACAATTTCCCCTCCTTTTTGGCTTTAAGCACTTCCCGGTTGGCGGCCAGATCCGGGGCGCCAAGCGGTATGCTAAAAACATCGAAGGCATCAAAAACGCCAAGATCGGCGTGAGTCTCAACTGGCCAATTCTGCTCCGCATCACTCCCCCCCATAGAGTAGCAGAACATGGGCCTTTGTTTTACCGGTTTGCGCGCAGCGGATAAAGCGTTTTGCGGCTGTACAGACCCGATAAAGAGTAAAGCAGAGAGTACTGCAAATATCAATCTGAAAGCCGGAGTCGACATACGCATAATAGAGCCTGAGTAAGCCCTTAAAGCCCGCTCGATTTAGCCCGGCAGGGGATTCACGCCAAGCCGGCGATACACCATCGTCTGGAACTACCCCGCCATACAGCTCAGCTTTCCCACAAGATACATACGACAGCAAGCGCAGAACAGGCCATGATAAGGCCGGGTCCTCACAAATTTTAGGCCTTGAGACCTAGCCAGCTGACAAACTACTCGTTGTGGGGATTGGAGGGCTGGGAATCGGAATCGTCGGCCTCGTACTGATAATTATATTGGTGGTGATGCGTGCCGGAGTGGGAGTAGGTAAGGCCGCCCAGCTTGGACATATTGAGCACAGCGCCGAGGACTTTGATACCCGAAGAGGACAAATGCTTGACGGCTGATCTGACCAGCGGTATGCGGGTCTTACCGAATTTAACCACAAACGCGCAGTTATTTATATACCGGCCCCAGAGCAAAGCGTCGCTTATGGGGAAGATGGGCGGGCAGTCTACTATCACACGGTCGTACTGGGCGCAGGCCCAGGCAACAAATGCCGACAGCCTGGGGGTGTTCAATAATTCAGCGGGATTGGGCGGACGCGGGCCGCAGGTCAGGATGGAAAGGTTCGTTACATCCGTCGCCTGAACCAGCTTATTAAGGTCGTCCACTTTGCCGCTGCCTACTAGAAAGCCGCTTAATCCGGACGCATTTGAAACGCGGAACAGCCGGTGCAGGTTAGAGCGGCGCAGATCTCCGTCCACCAGCAGGACTTTCTCTCCGGCCTGGGCTATAGAGGCCGCCAGATTTGAACTGATATAGCTTTTACCTTCCGACATAATGGAACTTGTGACTAGAAAAGACTTGTTTTTCTGTGAAAACTCCGCGAAATCCACCATAGTGCGCAAATTACGTATGGCTTCGCTGGTCAGGGAAGGCTCGGATAAAAGCATATGGTCATAGGCGGTTTTTGTTTTACTCTGTTTGGACAACGGCACTATTCCAAGAAAAGGCAGCTTAAGCCTGCTCTCCACATCTTCCTGGGTGCGCAGGGTCTGGTCTATCATTTCGACCAGCATAGCCGCAAAAAAACCGGCCAGCAGTCCTCCGACAAGGGACAACGCCAGGTTCAGCATTTTACGCGGCTTCAGTGGCTTTGTAGCCGGCACTGCGACATCTATAAGCCTTATATTGTTGCCCATCAGCTGGCCCGAAAGGTCCATCTTCAGGCTCTTGATTATCCTTTCGGTCTCGTTGTAAAGCTGGTCTTCAGCAGCTCTGAGGCTGGCCGCGACTGACAGAACTTTAGGATGGCGCGGCGTATACCGGCTGGAGAGGTCCGCCAGTTGGGACCGCAGGTTCGCCGCGTCTTTCTTAAATTGCTGAACGACAGGATTATTAACCACAGCTGGCATGGACTCAAAGATTTTCCTGGCCTCTGCGGAAGAAAGATTGTTCTGCAAAGCTCCCAGAATATCCTTGGAAATAAAAAGCTGGTTTCCAACGTTCTGCTCTATATAAACCGCGGCCACTGTGTTTGCTATATCGGCAGCGATCCTGGCATGGTGGGAATTGACCCGCACATAGACCAGACGGCTCCTTGGGACCGGAGCGATAACCAGGGCTTTCTCCAGATCCTCATAACCCTCGGCAAAATCATCAATTTTAGCCAGGTTTAATTTCTGAAAAACTGTTTTAATCAAAGTCTCGCTCTTCAGCAGCTTATATTGCGTCTGGTAGTAATCCTCGTCTCCGCTCTCAATTGTTGGCACGCCGTTATTCACATTCGATGTGCCCCCGCGTTCTTTTTCGATGATAAGCATGCAGGAGGACTGGAAAACAGGGCGGGTATTAAAAGTAACAAGAGCCGTACAGAGCACGATCCCTACCCAGATAGCAACCACAATCCAGATCCTTCTGGAAAGGATCGCCCAGTAACCGGCAAGATCGAACTCAAAATCGTCTTCAGAGGTGCGTTCAGTCATATTTAAAAGAAACTTTGCGGGACGAACACAGTATCGTTGGGTTCAAGAGGTATATCAGCGGATTTATCCCCTTCTTTGGTAATACGCGAGACCTTGACCTCGATGCTCTGGCTGCGGCCGTTGACGTTGCGCAGAACCTTGGTTCTGTCCGGCGCGGCTATATCGGTAAAGCCACCGCACAGGGTTATGGCCTCGAGCACGGTCAGCTTGCGCTCGGTGGGCAACGGTATCGATCCGGGAGTTTTAACCTCGCCCAGCACATAAACCTGCTTATTGCTGTACTCTTTAATGAGGATGGTAACCTGGGGTGTTTTCACATATTCCCCAAGTTTCAGCACGATTAGATTTTCGGCCTCAGGAACGGAAAGACCGGATAATTTCATATTGCCGGCCAAAGGGAAGGTAACGGTCCCGTTTCCGCTTACGCGCAGTGTCCGGGACATATCGCTTTCCTGGAACACTGCCACTTCTATCAGATCGCCTGGCTGAAGCTTGTAATTTACCTGACTCTGACTCTTCTGGTCCAGCGCGGTCTGAATTATTCGCTGCTCTTCCAGGCGTTGCAGCTCCTTTTTCGCGGCGGGTGAGAGTTCCTGGCGGATAGGATCGGGTGCCACTTTAGGCGGAACAACACAGCCAAACAGAAAAGCGATGAATACTGGTATGGCAGCATAGCGCATGGCAATATTATAGCAAAGAATGCGGAATTACGGTCTAAGGAGATGAGCTTGTTAAATTGGAGGTCTGCGACGCGGACACGACGCCATACCGCGGAACCGGGGTCAGTAGAGAGAGCTTTATCAGGAGATCCTTTTGAAGGGAGAGCAGATCCGAGTTTACCGGCACACGGAGCTGGTAGCGCTCTATAGCAAGCAGAGACTTGCCGAATAAATCATAAGCCCCGGACCCGGCCTTAAGCGACTGATTGAAGTAGTCTGCCCCAAGCCGGAAAGCATAGCGTGGTGAGGGCGACCATTTCAGCGCGGCCTCGCGAAGAACTACGCTTTTTCCACAGGGAGCGTCTTTTGCGCGGTAATCGTACCACCAGCCGATCGTCTGGGGGATCGTCAGCAGCATAAGGCACCCGAAGCACACGGCCAGTGAGAGGGCCGCGGTTTTTTTAAGGGGCTGAGGCTCCTCCTCTACGGCGTCATAGCCGGATTTATAGCCTTCTGTGACCGGTTTTGAGGCAAGCGCGCCGATCAGGGTGTAGAAAAGCAGCGCGTTAGCCGGCATCTGGGAGCCGAAGTCAACGAGATTGTGCAGGCAGGCGGCCAGCACCGCGCCGAACACGCCGCAATGAAGCAGTTTCACAGAAAGCGAGGAGCGGTTTATCCAGACTCGGAAAAAACCGCGCATGGCGGCCGCAAATCCCGCCAGGTAGTCCAGCCCGCCGATCAGGCCGGTCTGCAGGAAAAGCTCCAGCCAGTCACTGTGAACATGACGCACGAGCCCGTAGTTCTGCCGCTGGTAATATGGAAAGGCGTGCTCTATCGCGCCAAGCCCCGTCCCCAATAACGGAAAATCCTTCAGCATCTCAAATCCGCTTTTATACATCATTAGGCGCAAAGTCACAGAATGCACAAGAGCGCCCCCGCTAACACCGAGAAGAATGCGGTTATAATAGAAGAACACCCCAGCCGCGGACAGTAAAAGAACCACAAAAGCCACCGCTATGAACCTGCGGGTTTTATTTTCGACCAGCCAGGCGAATGCGAAGGCCATAGCTGACACGGCCAGTATCAGGGAATGCAGACCCCCTCTTGATCCGGTTTTCGCTACCCCGTAAAGAATGGCGCACAACATTACGGCCAGAAGGAACTGGATAGCCAGCAGATCAAAAAACCGCGAGGTTTCCCGACGGGTCAGTAGTTTCCTGAAGCCGAAAAAAAACAAACCTATACCGATCATAGCCGCCATAAGAAGGAATGTACATGCGTGATCCCTGTTGACAAAAGGCCCGAAGGTCTCACCCTTAACAAAGCGCAAGCCATAGACAAAGGAATTATCTCCTGTTTTCTGGAGCATTCCGTATACTGTCAGCGCGACTCCAAGGCCGAACACTACCCAGAGAAGACGTTTAAACTGCCCCGGAGTCCTTATTATCTGCGGAACCGAGAACATGACAGCCGCATAGAACAACCATAACAGCACAGCGTTCAGAGTGGCTGGACGCCAGGCCGTGAACAGCAGAACGGCCGGCGCGTTCACGGGATTTTCCCGGAGGGCCTGGCAAAGGCCAAGGAAGGCGATGGCTAAAATCGCCGGCAGGAAGGTCGTGTTCAGAATGTTTTTATAGAGGGGGCGTCCGCGGATTAGCAGAATAGAAGCCGAAGAGAAGGCAGTGAGCTGCAGAATGGCAAGGGCCCAGGGCTCAACGCCGGCGAAAGCAAGAGGCGCGAAGATAAGCGGGAAGAGAATAAAGAATTCCATGAGGGTAAAGTTTATCGTTTTACGGAACGTCGGGCAACAGGATATTTACAAAAAATGATAAACTTTCAGGCATGAAAGCGCTTTTTGTCTGTACCGGCAATTTATGCCGCAGCCCGGCAGCGGAGAAGATGCTTCTGCATTCCGGCGGCGGGCGCTTTCCCGCAAGATCGCGCGGGACTGCGGCGCAAGCCTACACCAGCATGCCGCGCCAGGTGTCCGCCTTTCTTGAGGGAATGGGCATAACTGATATCGCGCATAAGCCGGCGCTTATCTCCGAAGCGGACATTGAATGGGCGGAAATTATCCTCGTCATGGAGAACCACCATCTGGAGGCGCTGGCCGACAGATTCCCGCAAAGCTCACGCAAGACTAAACTTTTCCTTGACTATTGCACCGGCAGCAGCGGCAGGGAACTGTCGGACCCGATGGGCAAAAGCGACCGGACCTTTAATAAAGTTCTGACGGAGATACAGAAGGCGATAGAGCTGCTGGTGAATAAGCCTGCGGCCGGCTGAAGAA
>CAZPMW010000117.1:0-6769 GCA_964587805.1 uncultured Elusimicrobiaceae bacterium | reverse complement strand
CTTTCCAGCGTCAGCGACCTGGATAAATTCAGATCATTATCCGTAAAGCCGGATATGGCCGCTTTGCGTTCAGGAACCGAAGCTTTTCAGGCCATGCGGATATCATTGGATGATCTTTCCAGTGAGGACAAGAACTCCGTCATGCGGGAGCTGGCGAGCTCGGTCCGCCGAAAGAACCGGGCCCGCCTTACACAGATATTACGCGAATATCTGCGCGTACTCGAAACCAGTCCCAACCCGGAACTATCCGGATTCAAAGGGCTCAAGGAAGAAGCTGAAACGTACGGGGTATTTGTTTTCGTGGCGCTTTTCGAGGAACTGGCCAGTTCCGGGGACGCGGAAGTTCTGGACGCCATTTATGAGCAGGCGGAAAATATTACCCGCCGGGGACTGACTGTCCGCTTCCCCGCTCCGCCGGAGGGATCCGCCGACTGCGCGCTGAACGCGCTCACGAACGCACGCCGGGATCCATCCCCGGCAAATCTGACGCGCCTGTTTATGCTGCTTAAAACAGCGGAGTGGCTGGGGCTCCAGGACGCCTTCTTCCATCTGCAGAACGGCCTCAGCGATCTGTTCGCTGAAGTCTTGGCCAACCCCGGACGGTGGGCCGCCTGCGCCGCAGAAATAAAGGAGCTTTACGCAAACTCCGGCCTGATAATAGCGCGTTTTTCCCTGACACAAGAGGAGCAGGCGGCAAAACAGGAAGCAAGCCGTAAATCCTGAACATAGAAAAAGGCCGAAGGTGTTATCCTTCGGCCTTTTCCCGTCTAAGAGAGCCCTGAATCCCGCAACAGAGGCTCCCGGCTTCTCTTAACCCGCTCGCGCGGCGCGTTCCTGCGCGCCGGTGGAAAACACACTGTAGTCGATGTGGCTGAAAATATTATCCCGCCACTCCATGTCGGCTACGTATTTTTCCTCCAGGCGGTTGCCCATGATCTGCTCGTAAAGCCCGATGAAGCGGTTGGTATGCTCGATAAAGCGCTTCGTGGAATAGGTCTTAGCCGTTCCCACGGTCATCAGGAACGCCCAGTCAGAAGACATCCCAAGCATCAGCTCTCTGCCGCACTGATTAAGCGCCCGCTTAAGCAGCCCGTCGGCGTTGGGGAATCTGTTGGCCATATCCACCATGCGCTCCACGCCTTTATGCAGGTGGCGGTACATCCAGTCGTTGGAGGAGTTAAGCCACACTTCATTGTAGCCCTTGTCCCCCCATGAGGACATGGAAGGCTGCAGCATCTGGTTATCCGGATGGCGCTCCAGATACTCGCTGGGAGTGATCATCCGCACGGTCTTCTGGTCGTAGTGCAGTTTCTTAAACAGGTATTCCAGAAAATCGGGACCCTCGTACCACCAATGACCGTACAACTCGGCGTCGTACATGGAAACCACGATGGGCTTCCTGCCGAGAAAGCCGTTCAGGTGCTCTATCTGGCGTTCGCGGTTGAACATGAAATTTCCCGCGTGGGAAGCGGCCAGCTCGCGCGCCTCCGCCGGATTATAAGGAGCCTTCTCATTGAGGCCGACTTTGCCTGTGATCTTATAGTACTTCATCCCCACGTTGCGCCGGACTCCGTCCTGGTGAAGGTACGGCTTGACATAGTCGTATTCCAGATCGTAACCGAGGTCGCGGTAGAATTCCCGGTAGCGGTTATCGCCCGGGTAGCCTATTTCCGCGCTCCATACCTGGTGCGCGGACTCCATATCGCGGCTGAATGCGGCCACTCCGGAGGGGCAGTAAACCGGGGCGTACACCCCGTAGCGCGGCCTTGGGTTGCCGTAGATAATGCCGTGGGTCTCAAGAAAAAAGTACCGGATGCCGTTGGCCTTTAAATAGACCTCGTCGCCCGGGTTGTAGGCGCACTCCGCCAGCCAGATGCCGCGGGGTCCGCGTCCGAAGCGGAGCTTGTAATCGTCAGCGGCTATCTTTACCTGGGCGTAAACGGCTTCCTTCCTGATCTCGAGCGGCAGGAAGCCGTGCGTGGCCCCGCAGGTAATGATCTCGAGCTTACCCATATCCTGGAACTTTTTAAAACCTTCCAGGATATTGCCGTGATAATAATCATCGTAGAGCTCGCGGATGCGCCTGAACTTCCGTTCATACATGCGGGCCACTTCGAGGAAAGGGGTGTTGCGGTTGCGGATTACCTCTTTTTCAGCCAGTTCCAGTCGCTGGTTGAAATAGCGGCGGAAGCGCTGGCGCAGCAGATCGTCGGACATCATGTTGCACAATGGCGGGGTCAGCGACATCGTTACACGGAAATCGGTGTTTTCGGCTGTAAGCCGCTCGTAGATGTCCAGCAGCGGAAGATAAGTCTCGCACATCGCCTCGAAATACCAGTCTTCCTCCAGGAAATCCTCGTACTCAGGATGCCGGATGAAGGGCAGATGCGCGTGCAGGACCAGAGCCAAATAGCCTTTTTCTTTATTTTCCATCATTATTAGTAGCTCTTGTAACTTTAATCTCAATCTGACGGGAATCGCTCTCGTCCTTTGAAACTGCTTTTATCGGCAGCCCCACAACGCCGTCCGGCAGCGCGAAGCGCATTGAGAAAGTGCCGTCCGGATTCAGGGTCACTTTGCGGCCGGCGACCGTAACGGAAGCGTCCGGCTCCGTGGCCCCGTAGAGGATAAGTTCGCAGTCAGCGACAAGCCAGAACGTCTTTGCGGCCCCGGGCTTGGTAAGCGAGTGTGAGGACAGCGAACTCACGCCCCAGGAGGCGGCCCGCGAAAAGACTGACCGCAGCATCTCCCAGCGCTGTGCCAGAGATTTGGCGACCTCGCCGGACCCCTTGCCGATATATTCCACCCCGGAGATCTGCAGAAGCTTTTCAAAATCAGCTGAGACTGACATCCATTTTTCGTCAGTGATGTCGGAAACCCGGCCCGCCGGCAGATTCACGGTATTGGTCTTCACTATGGAGATAAAGCGGCCGTCCGGCAGAACGAGGCCGATCTCGCAATAGTAGGCCTTTCCGCCGTCGAGGACATTGATATACCAGCTTCTGGCGTCCAGCTTCACCGGAATGTCGAAATATTTTCCACCGGCCGCGTCATAAACGCGTATCACGGGACTGGCTTTTTCAAAAACGTCGCTGCCGTGCTCTCTGGCGATAGCGGCTCTGGAAGCGTCGGTGATATCCCAGTAAATAAACATCCAGTTGGGGTCGCGCGGCAGCAAGGCCGCCTCAGTTACCCCGTATGATTCCGGCAGGGACTTGTACCCTGAATCAGGCTGACTATTTTTATTATCTAATTGCCCTGATGAAGTCATTTTATTCTCCTTGAAACTTCTCGGCGCAGAGGGGCATGACTTTAATGAAACCCGGCGTATTCTGCAGTGTAGGGCACGCCAAATCCGCACGCAAGCTGTATTTCGGGCCTGCCGCCTGCGGATAAAGAAAACTCAACAGCCAGTAACCATCCCCCCCCAACCATTCGAACCCTACTATAGCAAATTAAGCATCCGTCAGCAATCAAAACAGGACTCTAAATCAGGTCGTCAGCTATGCGGCCCAGGTCTCTGGCGAATTTGGTTTTCAGTATTTTTTCAGGCCGCCCCAGCGCGCCTTCAAGGCCCTCGTCATAGCGCAGGCGCCAGCGGGCGGAAGAGAGCGCGGCTTTCCCGCGGCTCATATTGGCTATCACGCCAAGCACCGGCACCTTAAGGCGCCGGTAAAGCTCGAGCGAGCGCTCAAGGACGGCATGCGCCATAACGGAGGGCACCGTGACCGCCAGCACCTCCGCCCCGGGCATCAGCCGTATCACATCCAGAGCGGCGTCGTTAATGCCGGGCGGCATGTCTATTATCAGAAAATCAAGCTCCCCCCACTGTGTAACGGCCAGGAGTTCCAGGATGGCGTCGGAAATATTGGCGCCCCTGAGCGGAACGGCCCTGTTGTCCGAGAAAAACGACACCGACATAAGCTTCACGCCCGCGGCCAGCGGCGGCTCGATCCCCATTTCCTCTTTTGGGAACAGCCCGCCGGCGCCCAGCACCACATGCGCGGACGCTCCCGCGAAATCCAGGTCCAGCAGCCCGGTCCGAAAGCCTTTTTTAACCAGCAGCAGGGCGAGGGCGGAGGCTGTAACGCTTTTGCCTATTCCTCCTTTCCAGCCGGTGACAGCGATGATTCTTTTAACGGCGGCCAGCCGTTTGGCGACAACTGACGGCCTTGGGTCAAGCGGGATCATCTTCGCCCCTTGATATTTTTTATGGTAACGCCACGCCCCGAGACGATATCAAAGTCAGGACTTTTACATTGCGGACATTTGAGGAACACGTGGGCCATCTCCGGAATAAAATGGATATTCTCCGCTTCAGCCCCGCTCTTTTTCAGCACCTTAAGCGTGAATTTTTTCGCGCAGGCTTTACACTTGAACGCGGCGGGGTCTTTAAGGATCTTGAACTTGCAGGAGGCGAAGTCCCTGAACGAGCTTTTGACCATTTCTTCAAGCGCGAAAACGAAGATCTCCCGGTCTATGGCCTGCAACTCCCCGAGCAAGACAGAGACTTCGCTGACTGAGCGCAGTTTACCGCCGGCGGCATGCGCGGCGGCCGCCCGTATCACCGATTCAGCCAGCGCCCATTCATGCATGATTTTCCATCTCCGGCAGGGCAAGCCCGCTCAATTGGCTCATCTTGCCGGCCGCGGTCCTCTGCGACTGTTTAATGGCCCTGTTTATGGTTTCGACCAGTGAGGCTTCCAGCCCGGCCTTATCCGCCGAGGCAAGGTCCCCTTTTATCAATACGCGCGTGATCTCCTGCGAGCCTGAGATCCCGATCTTTACCAGCGCGTCTTCACTCTCAAGCGCTATGGAATCCAGCTCTTTTTTCACCTCGTCCATCTTCCGCTTCAATTCCATGAGTTCTTTCATTTTATCAAACATAGCATCCCTCCCCCACCCTTATCCTTAATCCTTGATCCTTGATCCTTTCTTTAACGCCAGGTTCCCGGTGCGCAGGCGGGAATTCTTATAGCCGTACATAAAATAAATAACAAGGCCTATGGCGAGCCAGCCGAAGAACCGCAGCCAGGTTACTTTATCCAGCCCGCACATCAGAAACACGCAGAATACAATTCCGAGCACAGGAGTAACGAGGCCGCCTGGCGCGCGGAAGGGCCGGTGGCGCAATGGGTCCCTGACCCTCAGAACTATTACTCCCCCGCAAACCACCACAAAGGCGAAAAGCGTACCGATATTACATAGTTCGGCCATAACGTCCAGGCTGAAGAACGACGAGAAGGCCGCTACCAGGATCCCGGTCCAGATGGTAGTGACATGCGGGGTGCGGTATTTCGGATGAACCCTCGCGAAATACTCCGGCAGCAGGCCGTCCCGGCTCATGGAGAAGAAGATGCGCGGCTGGCCCATCTGGAAGACGAGCAGCACGGCCGTGGTGGCCACGACCGCGCCAAGCGAGACCAGGCCGACCAGCCACGGCGCCGCGTGGTTATACTGCAGGGCGGCCACAAGCGGCTCGGCGAGCTTGTTCTTCATTTCGGACAGCGGCATCATGCCGGTAAGCGCCGCCGTGACTAAAATATAAACAATGGTGCAGATCAGCAGCGAGCCTATTATGCCGATCGGCATATTTTTCTGCGGGTCCCTGGTCTCCTCAGCGACGGTTGAAACAGCGTCGAAGCCTATGTACGCGAAGAAGATATAAGCCGCGCCGACCTGCACGCCCTTCCAGCCGCCGGGGGCGAAGGGGACCCAGTTGCCGGGATTGAAATAGTAAATTCCGACGCAGATAAAGACGCAGAGCACCAGCAGCTTTATGCCCACCATGAGCGAGTTGAACCTGGTGCTTTCCTTCACGCCGATAACCAGGATCCAGGTCAGAAAACATACTACGGCTGCCGCGAGAAGGTTACAGATCAGCGGGACTCCGAAGAGATGCGGCACGGAGGCGATGTCAGCGCCGGACTTTATGAAAGTGTTGTAGTCCGTTCTGAGCCAGAGCGGGAAGCCGAACCCGAACACGCTTTGCAGAAAGTCGTTAAAATAACCGGACCAGCTTATAGCGACAGCCACGTTGCCGATGGCGTATTCGAGTATGAGGTCCCAGCCGATTATCCAGGCGGCCAGTTCGCCCATGGTGGCATAGGCGTAGGTGTACGCGCTGCCGGACACCGGGACCATGGCGGCCAGTTCGGCGTAGCACAGGGCCGAGAAACCGCAGGCGATGGCCGTGAGCACCAGGGAAATTATCAGCGACGGCCCGGCGTTGCCCTTTACCGCGGCGGCGCCGATCATGGCGAAGATGCCGGCGCCGATAATGGCGCCGATGCCGACCATAGTAACGTCAAAGGCGCCGAGAACGCGTGGGAGCTTGCGGCCTCTCTCGCCCGACTCGGCCATTATCTCGTCTACGGATTTAACCTGAAAAATAGACATTGTATCTTCCCTAGGGTTCGCGGGCGCCGCTCCATTCTCTTACCTATAGTGGAGCGGGTGACGAGGGAACTGGGTTAGCAAAACCCTACCGGAACCCGACGCTTGCGCAGCGCGGAGGGTGAGGTCGGGAAGGGCGGGCACGGTGTGCCCGACCCTGTTTTTGCGTTCCAGTCCCTCGGCAGGACCCGCGAACCCTTCCCGGTCTCGGAGCGGACAGGGAACCCGCTGTCGCCGAACCCAGTTCAGCGTGAATCGCATGATGCCCTAAAAACCCATCAAACAGGGGCGTCAGTCAATACTATTAAAAAACTCCACCAGCAGCAAAGCGGTTTTTTCCACTTCCGGGGTCAGGCCTTCGCTGAATTCCATT
>CAZPMW010000116.1:0-6900 GCA_964587805.1 uncultured Elusimicrobiaceae bacterium | reverse complement strand
AGCTCCTGGTGGTGCGCGCCGCTCACAGCGTTAAGCTTGTTCTCAAGCTCTTTCACGCGCGAATGCGTCACGGCCAGCTGCCCGTCCTTAAGCTGGCTGGCTTCAATGATATTTTCGGTTTCAAGCCGGAGCACAGCCTCCCTCTCCGCCAGACGCTCGTTAAGGATGCGTTCCAGTTCCGCCTTTTTATGTTCGTACTCCGCGGCAAGCTGCGCTGCATGCGCCTGCTGCTCCCGCTCCGCGCGGGCGGCAGTATCGGCCAGCGCCGCGTTCGCTTTTTCTTTTTCGCGGGACCAAAACGCTTCCTTGGCGCTAAAGCCCTCGCGCAGGGAGTTCAGCTCTTTGTTGAAACTATCGGTCTGGGCTTTAAGCGCGGAATCTTTTTCGCGCGCCAGGAACGACATTTTGGCATTATATGCATCGCGCAGGGCCCCCAGCTCCGAATTAAAGCTGGCGGCCTGGGTCCGCATAACTGCTTCTTTTTCGTCCTGAGCGGCCATCAGCTCCGAATGATGGATGTTTTTAAGCTCCCCTATCTGTTTTTCAAGCTCTTTTACCTTGCCGTGAGTCGAAACCAGCTGCTTTTCCTTAATATCGCTCTCCTCTTCCAGACGCATTTTCGCCTTTTCAAACCGGTCTTTCTCACCGGTCATCAACCGCGCGAGCTCGCTTTCCGCCAGTTTGCGGGCCTCGGCCGCGTTCCGGTTAAATTCGGCTTCTTTCAGCCTGTACTGCTCGTGCAGTATGGTTTCCTTTGCAGCCATCTCCTTCTCCGCTGAAAGCAGTCTGGCGGCAAACCCTGTGCCGAGCTCCGTTTTTTCTTTATTCCACGCCTCTTCCTTAGCGTTAAATGCTGCGACCAACTCCCTGACCTGCCTCTCGAAATTAACAGCCTGCGCCTTCAGCACCGCCTCCTTTTCCTCCAGGCGCGCGGCCAGCTCTTCGTGATGTGCCCCGCCCTGCGCGCTCAGTTTGCTCTCCAGCTCCTTCACGCGCGCATGCGTAGCGGCCAGCCTCTCGTCCTTCAGCTTGCTCTCTTCCAGGATATTTGCGGTCTCAAGCCGGAGCACGGCTTCCTTTTCCGCCAGGCGCTCGCTAAGGATTCGCTCCAGCTCCGCCTTCTTGTAATCGTACTCTTTGGCCATCTGGGCGGCGCGCTCGGACGCCTCCCTACCGGCCCTCGCTTCGGCCTCTAACGCCTCTGCGCGCAATTTCTCTCGCTCCGCCTGCCAGGCGGCTTCCCTGGCTCCGGCCTCCTCCCGCAGCTTAAGCGTTTCCTTATCAAAATTATCAGTCTGGCTTTTCAGCGCGGCCTCTTTTTCCGATATATGCCGCATCAGCGCCTCATGGTGGAGCTGGCGGTCTCTGGCTATGGTGGTCTCGAACTCCTTGGACTGTTCCGCGAGCTTTGTGTATTCTGCGCTGGCGGTTTTGAGATCAGCTACCAGCCGCGCTTTCTCAAAGGCCAACGCGTTCGCTGCGGCCGCCAGCCTTTCTTCCATTTGTTTTTCGAAATCCGCTTTCCGGACTTCATAGACCGCCCTTATTTTTTCCACCCGCTCGGTGGCCAGCGCGCGGGCCTCGGCCAGCTGCTCGCCTTTAAGCCTGCTTTCGTCGGAGAGACGCGCTTTTGCGTCGTTAAAAGCCTGTTTTTCCACTTCAACCCTTCTCTGGAAATCAGCCTCCATCAGTCCGCGCACCTCCGCGGCGTTCTTTTCGAGTTCCGCTGCTTTAAGCCGGTACTGGTTTTCCAGGGCTTCCTCTCTCTTGGAAAGGCCTTCCTCCTGCAGCTGGAACCTTGCGGCAAAATCCACGCTCAGGTTCTTTTTCTCCTTTAGCCAGGCAGTTTCCATCGCGGCGGTTTCCGCGGCTGCTTGAGCGGCCAGCTCCTCTTTAAAAGCCAGCTCCTTGCCGAATTGCTCCGCCTGAGCCTTGAGGGCGTTTTCCTTTTCGGACAGCTTGCCCATTAGTTCCTCGTGGTGGGCCCGGCGGTCCTCGGCGATAGTATTTTCCAGCTCCTTGAATTGCTCTGTAAGCCTTGTGTACTGCTCGCTGGCCGTCTTCAGGTCTGAAACCATCTGCGCTTTTTCAAAGGCGAGGGCGCTTGTGGCGCCAGCCAGCTTCTCCTCAAATTGCCTTTCCAGCTCAGCTTTGCGGGCCTCGAATGCTGCCTTGATCTTTTCCACCCTCTCCGAAGCCAGCGCCTGCGCCCCACCGGATATGGCGGCCAGCTCGTTGCCCAGTTTTTCACGTTCAAGAACCCAGGCTTTTTCTTTTGCTTCGAACGACGTTATGAGGGCCGACATGCGCGCTTCGTAGGCGGTTCTGCTGTTCGCCGCGCCGGCCGACGCTTTTGCCTCCAGCTCGGCGTACTTCTCCGAAAATTCTTTCTGAATGCGCTTTGTTTCCTCGATATAACGCACGTCGCTCATCCCGGCCGCCTCGGTCAGCCCGGCTATAGCCGACTTATATTCTTCCTTTTCGGTCTCGAATTCGGCCAGCTTGGCACGGAAATTTTCCTCATTAGCGCGGATCTTAGCGATCAGCTCCCTGTGGTGGTCTTCGCTTGAGGATGCCAGCGTCACCTCCAGGTCTCTGATCATCTCGGCGGCGCGGCCGAGCGCCAGCGCCTTGATCTGATTGTCTTCCGTCAGCCTGGCCTTTTCCTCTTCCATGTCGCGGCGGGCCTCTTCCACGCGCACGGAAGCTTCCCTTGCGGATTCTTCTTTGGAGGCTGCGATAAGTTTCTCCATGGCTTCCGTCCGGACGGCGCCGTCCTTCTCGAACGCCAGGGCACGCGCCGCGGCGGACGATTCGATCTCCGCTACGCGCCGCGCGAAATCAGCCTGCAGCTGCCCCTTCTGCGCTATCCAGTCCTGCTCCTTATTTTCAAGGCGGGCCGTAAGCGTTCTCACTGCCTGCTCATACGCGGCTTTATCTTTTTCGAGGGCCTCCACTTTGCCCCTGAAAGCCTCCTCCTTCTTGCTTATAAGCTCTATGAGTTCGCCGTGGTGCCGCTCCTGCTGCTCGGAGAGCTGCGCTTCCAGCCTGGCCATCTCCTTCTGGGATTTCTCGAACTGCTCGTCGCGCGCGTGCTGCTCCGCCATAAGGCGCTCGCGCTCCGCGTTCCAGGTCTTTTCGAGCGAGCGCACCTGCGCGCAGTTGTCGTTCTCCATGGAATGGATGCGCTCCTGGAACCCGGTCTCAAGAACGCTCTTCAATTTCAGATAGTTGCTTTCAATCTCTCGTTTTTTTGCCAGGAATTCGGCTTCGATATCTTTGCGGCGGCCTTCGAGGGAGCTATCGTTGGCTTTGACCGAAGCTTCAAGCGTTTTTATCCGCCCAACAAGTTCTTTTTCCTTCAGCAGATAGGAGGACTCAAGCGCGCCGAGGCGGCTTTGATGATCGGACTCCAGTTCCTGGCGAAGCGAATCGTAGCGGACCTGGGACTCTGAAAGCCTTTTGGCGTACTGGCTTTCCACATCCAGCAGGCGCTGGTTCCACCTTTCTATAACGGAATTCTGGTTTTTATCCAGCACCGCGAATTTGTCCTGGTATTCCCTTTCAAGCTCCAGACCCAGCTGGTCGAGCCGGGCCTCCTTTTTCAGAAGCTGCTGTATGTCCAGCTTGCCGTCCCCGAGTAAAGCCATAGTGGCTTCCAGCTTGGAATAAAACCCCTCTTTTTCCTCCAGGACTTTTCCGCGGCTTTTGAACGATTCATCCAGGGACTGAACCTTGACCTCAAGCGCCTTTCTGGTATCCTCGGTAATTGCGAGGGTCTTTTTCAGCTCGGCCCGTTCTTTTTCTATGGAGTTCAGCCTTTCTAGCGCCCAGCGCAGAGTCATTCTGGCAGTGTCTATATTGGTCACATCGTTGACCAGCTGCTCAAGTTCGTTGTATTCGTTTGCCATAGTTGTTCCTTTGACCGCGGTCCCCGGGCCGGGTGACCGAACGCGTGAGCCCTGTTCCTGTATCCGGCTCTTATAATTAAGTTTAATACACATCCCCCCCACAGTCAATAAATGGAATATGAAATGATTATTAACAGATTGTTACACCCTATGAAACCCGGCGCAGGGGACGCGCTCCGGCCCGCTTCGTGACAGGGTTTTTGCTACAATTTAGATTGTGTTACGGTCGGACTTATGAAAAAACCGCTTCTCCTGCTTTTCCTGCTTAGTTTTCCGGTTGTGTCCTGGTACTTTTTCTATCCTTTCGCCCTCCGGACGCTCTTTCTCGTTCAGGGCACGGCGCAGATAACCTCGGATCTCGCGGAGAGAGCGGCAAAGCCCAACACCATGCTTTTCCTTGTGGCCAGGAACGAGGATGGCGTGCCTGTGGCGGTTCAAAAGATCATCAACCCGGTTTTCCCGCTGGACTTCAGGCTGACACCGTCCGATCTTATTATGCCGGACATTCTTACAAAAAAGATTTATCTGGAAGCTTTCCTGAACAGTCACGGCCAGCTGGGCGCGCTTAAAAGCGGCGATCTGACCGGCTCTGTGAAAAAGCCGGTCTTTGTTTTCACAAAGCACCACGCGTTAATAATAGACACCCAGGCCAAATAGCCGAGCGGAGAAAGCTGAGTCAAAAAGCGGCTTAATCCTGCCTATCTTTTCCATCTCCCGCCCTCCCTGCTTTACAATAGGCCTTCCGGCCCGCAGGCGCTAGGTCCTAGGACACCTGTAATCCGGCTTATCCGGAGTATAATATATACATGGGGTTACAGGGGAGGGGCTATGACATGGGAAGAGATAGGCAAAAAATACGACAAAGAGAAGCACTGCATACCGCTGTTTAAGCGGGTGCCCAAACTTGAAAAAGATTGGGGGCGGCTGATCAACTCGACTGAAAAGCTTATATGGCTTTTTGCCATATCCAACGGCGGCAAATCAGAACCCGTAAAAAAGATCTGAACGCCGGCCGTCGGCGAAGGCAGGGCGGAACCAAGCGCGCTTTAGCGATTGCGCGCTAGATGAGCCTGGTGACGCCCATGTATATCAGAATTGCGCCTAAGAGGGCCAGCAGCAAGCCCCAGCTCCGCCGGTGCAGGGCGACGTAAGAATCGTTCAAGAGGGTCTCTTTCAGAACTCTGTTCACGCGTTCTATAAGATCAGGCCTGTAAATATAGCCCAGCCCCAGTGCCAATATGAGCAGCCCGAAAAACAGCTTAAAATAAGGGTTTATCATAGTTCCGCCTTCTGAAGCGTAAGGCTGCTCTCACTCACCCGCCCCCGCATTAAACAGGTTCATGGCCTCTTCCGGCCCTTTTTCCAGGACAGCCAGCAGAGCCTGGAATCCGCGTTCAAGCGCGGGAGCCAGCTTTGACTCCTCTTCCCTGGAAAATCGCCCCAGCACAAAATCCTTTGCCGCTATCTCAGGCGGTCTGGGACCAATTCCTATCCTGATGCGGGCGATTCCGGAGGTCCCCATAGCGGACGTTATAGAAAGAATACCGTTATGTCCCCCCGCCGAACCGTCCCGCCTTATCCGTATAGCGCCGAACGGCAGCGACATATCGTCATAAACGGCGATGATCCCGTGCGCCGGCACTTTGTAAAAATCAGCCAGGTCCCGAACCGCCAGGCCGGAATTATTCATGTAGGTTTCCGGCTTTAAAATAAAAACCCTGCAGCCGCCTATCCTGACGTCAAAATAGCGCCCCAGCTCTTTCCATGCCTTCCAGCATCCGGAGGGACAGTGGCCGGCGGCCAGATCGGCCAGCATAAAACCTATGTTGTGGCGGGTGCGCTCGTATTCCCGGCCGGGGTTACCCAAAGCCGCCACTAGATACTCGGTCTGTTTCACTTTTTATCCAAAAAAAAGCGGGAGCCGGGCATTCCTCCGGCGATAAAAGGATATTCCCGCTCCCGCTTTGTTAGCAACAGGCTTATTTCTTAGCTTCCGCCTTTTTCTCGCCGGGCTTAGCTCCGGCGGCTGGCTTCGCTGCGCCTTCAGCGCCCTCTTCATCCTTTTTGCCCTTGCCGGCCACAACTTCAGGCTCGGCGGCTGCGGCGCCCGCTGCGGCGCCTGCTGCGGCTACAGGAGTCTCAACGACCTCTTCCTTCGGCGCTACTATGCTCACTACAATATGGGACGGGTCATCCATAATTTCCACTTTATCATGATGGATGTCGCCGACACGAATAGCCTCATCCAGCTTAAGGTTCTTCACATCGACCTCTATTTCCTTGGGGATATCGGCCGGCAGACAGTGAACGGTGAAGTCGCGCATGGTGTGCTCAAGCAGACCGCCCTGGGTTTTAACGCCGAACGCCTCTCCCACGATCTTGATATGGACCTTAACCGTTACTTTTACGGTCAGGGAGATCCTGTGGAAATCTATGTGTATCACCCTGTCGGTAACGACATGGCGCTGGACATTCTTGATGATCACATTGTCCTCTTTGTCGGAGTACTTCAGCTTCAGAACGGCGTTCGCGCCCCGCTTCAGCACACCCAGCATCTCCTTCTCGGAAACTGTGATGCTGAATGGCGGCTGGCTCAGCCCGTATACTACCGCCGGCGTAAAGCCTTCTGCCCTGAATTTGCTCAAAGGGCCTCTGACCCCGGTTTTTTCCCTGAGTTGCGCAGTTACATTCACTTGTTCCATACTTCCTCCCGCTTCAAAATATTTACCATCAAGGGGACAGAGTTATAAATAAGCCCTTGAAACTTATATCCGCCCTGCTACTTGAACATCTCGCTGATCGACTGACCCACATGATTGCGCTTTATAGCCTCTGCCAATAGCGCGGCCACGGATATCACCTTAATTTTAGCACTTTTTGAGATGTCTGTGGGGATCGTATCGGTAATTACCAGTTCCTCAATAGGAGATTTGTCTATCTTCTCGATGGCGTCGCGGGACAACACCCCGTGGGTGCAGGCGGCAACGAT
>CAZPMW010000115.1:0-6924 GCA_964587805.1 uncultured Elusimicrobiaceae bacterium | reverse complement strand
CCGCGCTCTGGCGAGCACCAGTCCAAGCTGACGCTCATGAGCGAATCCCTGCGCAACGACGGCCGCATATGGGTGCCAAAAACAAAAGGTGACAAGCGCCCCGCCAACAGCATTCCGGAAGAGGAACGTGATTATTTCCTGGAACGGAAATACCCCGCTTTCGGGAATCTTGTGCCGAGGGACATCGCTTCACGGGCCGCCAAGGCCATGATCGACGAGGGGCGCGGCGTGGGCCCGACCGGGCTGTCTGTCTACCTGGATTTCCGCGACTCTATCAAGCGCAAAGGCCTTGAAAAGATCAGCAGCGAATACGGCAACCTCTTCGAAATGTACTACCAGATCACCGATGAGAACGGCTATAAGGTCCCGATGCGCATCTACCCGGCGCCCCATTACACCATGGGCGGCCTCTGGGTGGATTACAACCTTATGACCACGATCCCCGGACTTTTCGCGCTTGGAGAAGCCAACTTCTCCGACCACGGCGCGAACCGCCTGGGCGCCTCCGCCCTCATGCAGGGCCTTGCCGACGGATTCTTCATCGCCCCCTCGACAGTAGGCGGCTATCTGGGCTCGTCCAAGTTCGAACCCGTGTCCACCGGCGACGCCGAATTCACCGAGGCCGCCGGGCAGGTGCAGGCGAGGATCAACCGCATTCTGTCAATAAAAGGCAAGAAAACCCCGACCGAGCTGCACCGGCAGCTTGGCAATGTCATGTGGAACGATTGCGGCATGGCCCGCAGCGAAGCCCTGCTGAAGAAAGCCCTGAAGAAGATCCCGGAGATCCGGGAGGAATTCTGGTCCGACGTCATCGTCCCGGGGGCCGATAAGGACTTCAACCAGACGCTCGAGAAAGCCATGAAGATAGCCGACTTCCTGGAATTCTCGGAATTATTTGTCAGGGACGCCATGGAGCGCAAGGAATCCTGCGGCGGGCATTTCCGGGAAGAATCCTGCACTCCCGATGGAGAGGCGAAGCGCGATGACGCTAACTTCTCCCACGCCGGGGTCTGGGCTTACGCCGGAGAAGGTAAAGACGCGGTATTGCACAAGGAGCCGCTGGCCTTCGAGCACATAAAAACGGCCGAGCGGAGCTACAAATAAGGAAAGAATTGAGACGCAGCACTTTCGGCATCGATTACGGAGAGCATATATGACCAATCACTTCAGCGTTACCATCCGGGTGTGGCGGCAGGACGGCACGGAAGAACCAGGCCGGATGAAAGCCTATAAGGTTAATGACATTTCTCCGGACATGTCGTTCCTGGAGATGCTGGACCTGCTGAACGAGGACCTCATCAAAAAGGGCGAAAAGCCGATAACCGTAGAGAGCGACTGCCGCGAAGGGATCTGCGGCTGCTGCGGCCTGGTGGTCAACGGAGACGTCCACGGTCCGGACGACCATTCCACCATCTGCCAGCTCCATATGCGCAGGTTCAAGGACGGGGACGTCATCACCGTGGAACCCTGGCGCATAAAATCATTCCCGATACTTAAGGACCTGGTGGTGGACCGTTCCGCTCTTGAGCGCATCATGGCGGCCGGCGGCTATATTTCCGTCAATACGGGCGCCGCCCCGGACGCCAGCGTCATCCAGGTAAACAAAGACGACGCAGAAGAAGCGATGGACTCCGCCGCCTGCATAGGTTGCGGCGCCTGCGTGGTAGCCTGCCCCAACGGCGCGGCGATGCTGTTTACCGGTGCGAAGGTATCGCAGCTCGCGCTGCTGCCGCAGGGCCATCCGGAACGGGAGCGCCGCGTGCTGAACATGCTGGAGGCGATGGATAAGGAAGGCTTCGGCAACTGCTCCAATGAATACGAGTGCGAAGCCGTCTGCCCCAAGGAAGTGAAGGTCGCCAACATAGCCCGCCTTAACCGCGAGTTCCTGCTGGCGAACTTCCTCGGCAAAGCCGAACCGAAGCGGTCCGCCTGATCTCCGCGCCCTGCACCCCGGAAGACTAGTGCGATTGTGTCGTTCCTTGGTAATTAGCAGGGCTGACCGGCAGCGGGGTCCTTTTCCGCCCCGAAACCGGGTTTTATGGGGAAAGAAGCCCGGGGTCTTACGCCGACTCCGGAACGCGCCGGCCCGCATAGCGGTCCGGCTTGACCGGTCCTCGTCGTCCCTAATGACAGGGATTCGCTCCAGCCCCCGGGCTTAAAACCCTAAATGGAGCGGAAAAGGACCCCGCCGCCGGCCTTCACAACACAAGAGATTTATATAAAAGTGCTAAATGCCATTTACAAAAACACTGGGTGGGTTATTATGCCGTATCGATGTTGGGCGGGGTTAAATATCATATTTCAGCAAGCGCCGGGAAATAAGCGTTTGGAGCGTACTACGCATTAGTTTGCCGGAGGGGCGGCGACAGGTTCTCTGCGCGCTCCATTTGAGGGTTTAAAACCGGAATCTGAAGCGTATCCCAATGCCTGCGCAGGTGCCGTATCAGGGCCTATGGCCTTCAGACGGCCTCCGGAACGGCGGTGAATGTTTGAGGCAAAAAACTTTGTTTTTTTGCCGAGTTCGCACGCCGGCAAAAGATTTCGGTTTTCTTCTTCATAAACCCGGTTCCGGAGCGCGCAGAGGACCTGTCGGCGACCCGACTTAGCCACCCTGCGGTTTAGAACCGGCACTACACGATGAAAATGAGGCAACTTATGACTGAAAAAAAACTTACTTTCAAATATCAGGAGACGTTCGAGCTGGACAAGCCTAAGATGAAATACCGCAATATCGCCACAAAACACGTAAAGGTGGTAAAAGCGGGGGAGCGGGAGGTGCTGGAAGTGGAGCCGGAGGCGCTGGTGACGCTGGCGCGCGAGGCCGTCCGGGACGTCTCCTTCCTTCTGCGCACCGCCCATCAGGAACAGGTGGCCAAAATATTCTTTGACACCGAGGCTTCCGAGAACGACAAATTCATCGCCTATTGCATGCTCGAGAACGCCGCCATCTCCGCGAAGTTTGAGCTGCCATTCTGCCAGGACACCGGCACCGCCACTGTTGTAGCCAAAAAAGGCGAACAGGTCTGGACACGCGCGAACGACGCGGAACTTCTCTCTAAAGGAATATGGGAGGCGTACACAAAAGAAAATCTTCGCTATTCCCAGACTTTGGCCCTGGATATGTACGCCGAAAAGAACTCCGGCAATAACCTGCCCGCGCAGATAGATATCTACGCCAAGCCGGGCATGGAATACGAATTCCTGTTCGTCACCAAGGGCGGCGGCTCAGCCAACAAGACCATGCTTTACCAGGAAACGAAAGCGACGCTCACCCCGGAAAAGCTGAAACCTTTCCTGATAGAAAAAATGAGATCGCTCGGCACCGCCGCCTGCCCCCCTTACCATATCGCCTTCGTTATCGGCGGGACCTCCGCCGAAATGTGCCTCAAGACGGTAAAACTGGCCTCGGCCGGCTATCTGGACGGCCTGCCGGCCTCCGGCAATGAAGAAGGTCGCGCGTTCCGGGATATGGCGCTTGAGAAAGAACTGCTGGACGCCTCACGCAAACTCGGCTACGGCGCCCAGTTCGGCGGCAAATATTTCGCCCACGATATCCGCGTCGTCCGCCTGCCGCGCCACGGCGCGTCCGCGCCTATCGGCATGGGGCTGTCCTGCTCCGCCGACCGGAACATTCTGGCGAAAATAGACAAAGGCGGCCTGTGGCTTGAAGAAATGGAAAGGAATCCGGGCCGCTTTATACCGGACGAAATACGCAAACAGTTCTCAGACCGCTCGAACTGCGTCAGCATTGACTTAAACAGGCCCATGAAGGAAATAACTGCGGAGCTTTCAAAGCATTCCGTAGGCACACGGCTCTCGCTGAACGGCAGAATAGTCGTGGCGCGCGACATCGCGCATTCTAAATTCAAGGACTTGCTGGACGGCGGCAAGCCGCTGCCGGAATACCTGAAGAAGCATCCCGTCTACTACGCCGGCCCGGCCAAACAGCCGAAGAACAAGCCTTCTGGCTCTTTCGGGCCCACGACAGCCGGCCGCATGGATTCCTATGTGGACCTACTGCAGTCTAAAGGCGCTTCACTTATCATGATAGCCAAAGGGAACCGTTCCAAGTCCGTGACCGACGCCTGCAAAAAGCACGGCGGCTTTTATCTGGGCTCACCCGGCGGTCCGGCCGCCCTGCTGGCGGACAGGAATATAAAAAAAGTGGAGACCCTGGATTATCCGGAACTGGGGATGGAAGCGGTGTGGGCGATAGATGTTGTGGACTTCCCCGCTTTTATTTTGGTGGACGACAAAGGGAACGATTTCTTTAAACCGTACTGATGAGTTTCAGGAATTCTTCCTGGGAAAGTATCTTGACGCCCAGTTTTTGGGCCTTGGCGTATTTGGAACCGGGGTTTTCACCAGCCACTACGTAGGAGGTCTTGGCGGATACGCCGGAGACCTCTTTTCCTCCCAGCTCACGCACTTTGGCCTGGGCCTCTTCGCGCGTCAGGCCATTCAGTTCCCCCGTAAAAACAAAAGTTTTGCCTTCCAGCCTGGAGCCCTTGTTCCGTTCCGGCTCTGACATATTCAGGCCCAGCTCTTCCAGCTCACTCAGAAGCTCCCGCACATGTTTTGCGCTGAAAAAGTCCATTATTGATCGGGCTATCACAGGGCCGATCTCGCCTACGCGGCCCAGATCTTCAAGCCCGGTGCGCGTCAGCTCCTTCATAGTCCTGAAATGTTCAGCCAGCACACGGGCGTTCTTCTCGCCGATATGCGGGATGCCCAGCGCATAGATGAGGCGGGAGAGCGGCTGTTTTTTGCTGGCCTCTATCTGGGCCAGGAGGTTTTCTGCTTTTTTATCTTTGAAAAGCGGGAGCCCCAGCAGGGCCTCTTTTTTCAGGCGGTAGATATCGGAGAATTTCGTCACAAGCTTGCGGTCCGTCAACTGTTCCACCGAAGACTCTCCCAGTCCGTCTATATTCATCGCGCCCCTTGAAGCGAAATGCAGGAGGCTTCTTCTGAGCTGGCTGGGGCAGGAGGGATTAAGACACCGGTGCGCCACGGCCTCCCCGTCCTTGAATACCCCGGAACCGCAGGAGGGGCAGCGTTCCGGCGGGAGTATCTCCTTTTCGGCTCCGGTCCTGGCGCCCGGAACCACCTTTATCACTTTAGGTATGACCTCGCCCGCTCTTTCTATCACCACCCGGTCTCCGGTTTTAAGTCCCAGCCTCTTGATCTCGTCGAAATTGTGCAGCGTGGCGCTGGAGATGGTGACGCCCCCGCATTTTACCGGCTCCAGGTCCGCCACCGGAGTGATGACGCCGGTGCGGCCGACCGAGAACCAGACGCTTCTGACTACGGTGGTGGCCTGCTGGGCCGGATATTTGAAGGCTATGGCCCAGCGAGGGCTCTTGGAAGTGAAACCCAGCAGTTTCTGGGAACCGCGGGCGTTGACCTTTACAACAAGGCCGTCTATCTCATAAGGCAGCGTAAATCTTTTAACGGCGTAGTCCCTGTATAACTTCAGGACCTCTTCCGCGTCTTCACATGGTTTTTTGCTTAAAATCGGCACCGGGAACCCGGCTTTTCCGCAATACTCCAGATACTCCCGATGGGTTCCGGGCTCGGCAATGCCTTCCAGATAGCCGTAAGAGTGGGCGAAAAATTTCAATCTCCTCCCCGCGGTCACGGCGGAGTCTTTCTGCCGCAGCGACCCGGCGGCGGCGTTCCTGGGATTGGCGAACGGCTCCGCGCCTTCTCCTAACTGCTCTTCGCGCATGGCTTCAAAATCTTTTTTATCGTTGTTGACCTCGCCGCGGGCCTCGAAAAAAGCCGGCGGATTCTCCACGCTCAGCTTAAGGGGCACGGCGCGTATGGTGCGCACGTTCAGGGACACGTCTTCGCCGGTCTCCCCGTCTCCCCTGGTGGAAGCCCTTGCGAAAACGCCGCGTTCATACTCTATGGAGCAGGAAAGCCCGTCTATCTTAGGTTCCACCACCAGTTCGTACGGCTCTCCGTTCAGGCCCTTGCGCACCCGCTTGTCCCATTCCAGGAATTCCTCCTCGGAATAGGCGTTATCCAGGGACAGCATCGGTATTTTATGGGCCACAGGGGCGAATGCGGCGGAGGGAACTCCCCCCACGCGGCGCGTGGGGGAATCCGCGGTCGTCAGGTCCGGCCGCGCGGCTTCAAGCGCCTTGAGGCGATTCATCAGGACGTCGAATTCCCCGTCGGAGATCTCCGGCGCGTCGTTGACGTAGTAAAGCCGCTCATGCCGCCGGATCTCCAGCCGGAGGCGTTCTATTTCCTCTTCCTCTGTCATAGATTGATTTAAAAACGGAAGGACCAAGGCTGATTTCCCATCCTTTATCCTTTGTCCTTCGCGTCCGAAAGCCCCGGCGGACCCGCCGGGCTGTCGGTCGGTCCTTCCTTATCCTTAGCCTGAAGGTTGTTCTGTCTGGCGATGCTGTCCAGCACGCCGTTCACGAACTTGCCGGAATTTTCGGTGGAATATTTTTTAACAAGCTCTATGGCCTCGTCCATGATGACCGAGACGGGGGCGTCAGCCAGGAATATCATTTCGCATACGGCCAGGCGCAGCACGCAACGGTCCGTGGCCGACATGCGCTCCAGGTCCCAGTTCTTGCTGGTAGAAGTTATTATCCCGTCTATCTTTTCGCGGTTGGCCAGAGTAGCTGAAAAAAGCTTCTCGTAAAATTCAAAAACTTTCTCTTCACGGGCGAATTCCAGAAGCTGGAATATAGCCAGTATCTCCGGCGTCTCAAGGGAAGAGACATCGGACAGGTAAAGCGACTGCAGACAATTTTCCCGGGCCAGTCTTCTTTTGCTCATATAAAGATCAGAAAGTCAGTGTCCTTTTCCGCTACAATCAACCACACTACTGGAGCGGGTGAGGGGAGATTACCCGAGCGCCCCCGTAGCGGAGGGGAGGCTCCATCCGCTGCGGATGGAGGG
>CAZPMW010000114.1:0-6986 GCA_964587805.1 uncultured Elusimicrobiaceae bacterium | reverse complement strand
ATGGGCTTATGGGTCATGGGAACGAACTGGGCCGAACATGTGGAGGAGGCTCTCGAGGAGTTGCCGGAGGTTTCCGGCGCCGCGCCTGGAGACGCCGGGCTGGGCGTGCTGCGCGGGCTCGGCCGGCTTATACTCGGCGAGCCGGACGCCGCGCTGGCGGACTTTGACGGAATATCCTACGGGCCGGCCGCGGACCTGGGGCGATGCGCCGCCTGGGTTGAAAAAGGCGTTCAGGAAAAAGCTCTCGCGGCCTGCATGAAAGCGCTTGAGAAAGATCCGAAGAATAAGACGGCGCTCGCGAACAGGAAATGGCTGACGATGGACGTTGAGAAGTAAGAAGGCCGGGCGCCATAGCCAAAATTGCGGCTTGGTGTTTAGTTCCTCTTTGTGATTTTATGGATTTTAAAAAAAATCTGGCTTTGCGCATACACGATGAAGCTCTAAAGGGCCGCCTTATAGCGGGTCTGGTTTCAGGGTATTCCTACTGGCTGGGGGGGTTTTATACAGCGGAGCTGCGCTCCGGCCCGGTCAGGGAAGGCTTTATGCTTAAAACGCCCTGCGGCCGCTCCGAGATCATGGCTTCAACAACCACGCTTTCTTCCGTCTCCTTTAATAAGTACGGCATCAACCTGCCTGCTCTCGACGGCTTGGCCGTGCGCAGCCTGGCGGGCGCGCGCAAAGACGGGAAGATAGCGCTTATCGACGAGCTGGGGCCCATTACGCTTGAATCAGTGAAACTGGCAGCCGCGGTGCTGGAGGCCCTCGCGTCCGACACTCCCTGCCTGGCGACATTCCGCGGGAACGCCAGAAAATTTGAGGAAACCTTTGGCAAAATGGAAAACACCATGGTGCTTGACCTGACCGCGTCCGGCCTTCCAGGGGTCCGGGCCCGGCTGAGCGGCTGGATGGAATTCTGGATCAGCAGACTGCAAGGCTGAGCGATGGAAGCCCCGACGGGCTTTAGCGCGGATTTCAGCCGTGAGCGATCGGACAGGCCGTGCGCGGATATGCGGCGGAGCAATAGTTCCGGGAAACAATATGCCTAAATACAGCCAGGTTTTTTTGAAGGACGCAAGCATGTGCGGGCGGATCTCTTCAGCTCTCCAGCCGGAGGGATTTATCTCAGCCGTAGAGATAGGCCCCGGACGGGGAGCCCTTACGGAATTCCTGGCGCCGCTGTGGGGCGATAAACTCTCGGCAGTTGAGATAGACCCCGTGCTTGCGGCCCATATTAAGGAGAAATTCCCGAGTCTCCTGGTGCGCAACGCTGATTTTATGTCTCTGGAGCCGGATTCGCTGTGCGGAAACGGGGGCCAGACGGCTTTTATCGGCAACCTGCCATATGAATGCTCCACGGCCATACTGCTGAAAGTTCTGGGATTCGTCCGGTTCGGAGCAGCGGTTTTCATGTTCCAGAGAGAAGTGGCCAGAAAGATAACGGCAGGCACGGGCGATCACGATTACGGCTACCTGTCAGTGGCCGTTCAGGCGCAGAGCGAGGCCGCGCTTTTAGCGGATGTGCCGGCCGGCAGTTTCAGCCCCGTGCCGAAGGTGGATTCCTCGGTTCTTGTTTTCAGGCCGCGCCGCGTTTTTCCTGAGGAGGAGCGGCGGGACGCCTTCCTTCGCTTCGTTAAAAGCGCCTTCTCACACCGCAGAAAAACACTGGCAAATTCCCTCGCGCTAAGCCTTGGGATCGGAAAAGCCGAGGCCGGAACCCGCATACAGGCGGCCGGTTTTGATCCGGGCCTGCGGCCGCAGGACCTCTCAGTCCAGGATTATCTCGCTCTTTCCGCTTCTTTCTGACCCCTCCGTTACGGCCAGGAATAGCCCCGCGCCGCATTTAATAAATTAGTATAATCAGACCAGCGGCCTGGCGCCTTTTTGCCGCGGGCCGGGTACAGCTCAGCGATATGAACGGCAAGCCGGAGAATTTATGAATATACATGAAAAACGCGTGAGGGATGTGCAGCACCTTTTGAAAAAGGAGGGTCTGGACGCCCTTGTAGTTTCCAGGCCGCTTGAGCAGGACTTTTTGACCGGCTTCCGGATGGACGGCTACATTATGCTGATCTCAAGGCGCGAGGCGTGGGCGTTCATGCCTAAAATGCTGCTGGAACAGTTCAGGGAAAAGGTCGCCTTTGTCGACGCTTCCGCGCCGGACAACCTGCTTGAGGCGGTTGTGTCCAGGGCCAGGGCCAGTAAACTCCGAAAAACAGCTTTCGAGCCGGGGACGGAAACATATCTCAGAGGCACCTTCTGGAAGAAGCAGGGCTTTGTGGAGCGCGGAGGCCTTACCGCGCTGCTGAGGTCGGTGAAAGAAGGGGAGGAAATCTCCATCCTGCGCCGCTCCTGTCGCATGGCAGCCAAGGCCTTCACTCTGGTTAAGCCGCGGATAAAATCAGGCAGGACCGAGATTTCAGTTTCTAGAGAACTGGACGACATCATGCAGGCGATGGGGGCCAAGGGCCCATCATTTAATCTGATAATCGGCTTCGGGCCGGATTCCGCGCTGCCCCACCACGAGAGCTCAGACCGTCCGCTCAGGAATAATTCCGCGGTGCTCCTGGATTTCGGCTGCGTGTATAACGGCTACTGTTCGGACATCACCCGGACCTACTTCCACGGGAAGCCGGACGCGGAATTCAAACAAGTATATTCCATCGTAGAGCAGGCGCAGAAAGCCGGGGTTAAAAAAGTGAAGGCCGGAGTCAGGGCGCATGATGTGGATAAGGTTTGCCGCGACCATATAGCCGCCGCCGGGTTCGGGGAATATTTTATTCACGGCACGGGCCATGGCGTAGGGCTGGAGATCCACGAGCCGCCGGCGCTTAACACTAAATCCAAAGATATCCTCCGCGCGGGCATGGCCGTGACGGTGGAGCCGGGCATCTACCTGCACGGTAAGTTCGGAGTGCGCATAGAGGATTCGGTGCTGGTGAAGAAGAACGGCTGTGAAATACTGACGCGCTGACGGGGCGTTGTCTTAGGGAAAAGGAGAACAATATGATCGTGCTCGCGGTTGTGCTGCTTGCTGTTGCCGCCTGGGTGGTACTGATATTCAACAATCTGGTTACGCTGCGCAATCAGGTGAAAAACGCCTTTAAACAGATAGACGTCCAGCTGAAGCGCCGCTACGATCTGATCCCCAACCTGATCAATTCCGTAAAGGGCGAGATGAAGTTCGAGCAGGCCACGCTCGAAAAGGTTATTCAGGCGCGCGCAGCCGCTATGACAGCGGGGGCCTCCGGGAACATGAATGAGATCATGGCTAAGGAAGGAGCGCTGACCCAGACCCTGGGCAAACTATTCGCGCTTGCGGAAAATTATCCCAACCTGAAATCCAACGAGTCAGTTAAAACCCTGATGGAAGAGCTGACGCATACTGAAAACCAGATCGGCTTCTCCAGACAGTTCTATAACGACATCGTTACTAAATTTAATATCCAGCAGCAGGTCTTCCCTAATAATGTGTTCGCCTCCATGCTGGGTTTTACCGCTTCGGAGTTGTTCGAGCTGCCGCAGGATTCCAGGGAACGGGAAGTTCCGAAGGTGGATCTGGCCGTATAAGGGGAATAAAGCCGTAAGTCGTAAATCGTGAATCGTAAGTGGTTTAGAGGTTTCTTGCTGCTTACTGCTTACGATTTGCAATTTACGGCCTGCGATGAACATCTACGAGCAACAATCCAGCAACCGGCGCATGACCTGGATGATCATGGCGGTCTTTGTCGCTCTCTTTTTGGTAATAGGCCTGGGATTCGATTTTTTTGTCCTGAGCTTCAGCCCGTTGACCGGTACGCATTATGCCATGCCCCGGGGCGGCTATAGCGAAGCGGCTGCGCCTTCTCAGCCATTTCCTTTCGGCACTGTGGCCGCGCTGCTTATCGGCTTCGGCATGGCGGCAAACAGCATGTTCAACGGGGCGGGCATGGTGCTTCGCTCCACTATGGCCCGCCGCGCCGTGCCCGAGAGCGAAAAAGAGCGGCAGCTGCTTAACGTCGTCGCGGAGATGGCTACGGCGGCCGGCATGTCTCCGCCAGCGGCCTATGTAGTGCCGGATCCCGACCTTAACGCTTTCGCCGCCGGGATAAATCCGGCTAATTCCGTGATAGCAGTAACGGAAGGGTTGTTAAACTCTCTTAACCGGGAAGAGCTTCAGGCTGTTGTCGCGCACGAAATGAGCCACATCAGGAACTACGACATGCGCCTCATGACAGTGTCCGCGGCCCTGGTGGGCGCTATCGCCCTTTTAAGCGACCTGGCCGGCAGGACCATGCGCATGCGCTCTTCCATCCCGGCCAGATCTTCCGGAGGCCGCGGCAAAGGCGGCGCTGGAGCGCCGCTCTTTTTCATTCTCTGGCTGGCGCTGGTGGCGCTCGCGCCGCTTGTCTCGCGCATGCTTGCGATGGCTATCTCCCGTGAAAGGGAATATCTGGCCGACGCTTCCGGCGCCGAGCTAACGCGCAATCCGCTGGCGCTCGTTTCTGCGCTGGAGAAGATCCGAGCCGCGGTTTCGCCCACGTACGCCGTAAATAACGGCGTGGCGCATATGTGCATAACGGATCCGCGCGGCAGCCTGCTGGAGGATAAGATGGGCCTTGCGGCCGATGTTTTCGCAACGCATCCGCCCATGCAAAAACGGATACTGGCTTTAAAGGTTATGGCCTATCAGGCCGCGAACAGCGTTAAAGCATAAAAGTGGAGGAATCATGATCACATCGACACAGTTTAAGGAAGGAACTATTTTCGTAAATGAAAATAACCAGATCGTGGAGGTGCTGACCTACCAGCATCACCGGAAATCACAGGCCCGCGCCATAGTCCGGGTAAAGCTGCAGAATCTGGACACGGGCGCTATCATTGAGACCACGTATCGCCCGGAAGACAAATTCAAGGAGGTTCTGGTAGAGAAGCGGCCAAAGACCTATATGTACAACGACGGCAGTATGGCCCACTTCATGGATAATGTCAATTACGAGCAGACCGGTCTTCCGGTCTCCAAGATCGGGCCGCTGATGCAGTTTATGACCGAAAATATGGAAGTTGAGGGGCTTTATCTCAACGATAAGTTTTTTAATATCGCCCTGCCGGCCAATATCGTAATGACAATCACCGAGACGGTGGACAGCGTGAAAGGCGATACGGTTTCCAATGTGATGAAGGCCGCCAAGGTCAACACCGGACTGGAGGTAAAAGTTCCGATGTTCATTAAAGAGGGAGACAAGGTCAGAGTCGATACCCGCACTTTCGAATATGTTGAAAGAGTGACGGAGCCTAAGGGCGGTAAATAGCGCCGGACCTATTATGATCAAAGCCGTAATCCTGGACATTGATAACACGCTGATGGACTTCATGCGCATGAAGCGCGCCTCCGTGGACGCTGCCGTCGACGCCATGCTGGACGCTGGCCTGACGATGCCGAAGGAGAAGATGTACGAGTCGGTTTTCGAGACTTACTGGAAAGAGGGAATAGAGGACCAGAATATTTTCGATAAGGTGCTGACCAAGGAGTTCGGCCAGGTGGACTACCGGATCCTCGCCGCCGGCATCGTGGGTTACAAGCGCGCGAAAGAGGGGCATATGACCCTTTACCCGCGCGTAAAGCTCGCGCTTACGGAGCTGATGAAGAGCGGTATCGCGATGGGCGTAGTTTCCGACGCGCCGCGCCTCTCCGTCTGGCTGCGCATCGTCGCCCTGGGGCTGCATCATTACTTCGAGCACGTCGTTGCCTTTGAAGACACCGGAGAGCGAAAGCCCTCCCCGAAACCGTTTAAAAAGATACTGGGCCTGCTTAAGGTAAAGCCAAGGGAAGCCATCATGGTCGGCGACTGGGTGGAGCGGGATATCAAGGGCGCGAAGGCCCTGGGGATCCGCACCGCCTGGGCCAAATACGGAAATGAATTCGACACCAAGGTGTCGGGCGCTGATTATGAGCTGAACGATATTTATGACATCGTGGACGTAGTCAGGAGGATAAATGGGAAAAAATAAATTAGCGGCGGCGCTCGCCGCAGCGCTGGCCGTGTCAGCCGCGACCGCGGGCGCTCTGGAGATCGTTTCAGCCGTGCCGGTAAAGACGGAGAAGGGGAAGATAGCTGATTTTGTGTTCTCCGGCAGCGTAACCGTCAAAGGCATCTCTTTTGAAAATAACGCCGTGGTGATGCCGGTGACGGAATATAAGGACAGGACCTACACGGATATCAAAATACTTTCCAAATCGCTTTACAAAAAGATAGAGGCGTGCTTCCTGCAGGCACAATGCTCTTCCGGAGCGCGGACCGCCGCTCCAAGCGTCTCGCTTCTCGGCAGCGCGCCGCTTAAATCTAAAACACGGATAGCCAATATCACACTGGCCTTCGACGGAGACCTGTCTGTGACCTTCGGCGCTATCAAAAAAGCGTCCGGGGAGATCTGGGCGGCCGGCCCCGCGAATTTTGAAGCGGCCGATGACGTTCTGAAAAGCCTGATTGACGCCAAAGTGGAGGAAGGCGCGAAGGCCCTGCCCCACGCTGATAAAAAGGACGGCCCATCCGCGCCGGCAAAAAAATAACATATCGCCCGCGATAAAGCCGGTCCGGTCTGACGCTAATGACAATGATACATCAGGTGCCGCGGATTTTAATTGTGCTGCTGGTGGCCTGCGCGCCCTGCGCTTTCGCCTTGAAGGTGGAAAGATTGCCGGCCTCAGGGCCGGTCGGAGTTTCAGCCCCGGGGAGCCCCGCTCGGGAGGGGCGCGAAGTTGCCAGCGGCCGGGCTTTCATACGCTTCGGCGCCGGGATTTCCTCGCAGACCGCCTCTGATACGCTTGTCTCCGCAGGCTTCACTCTTGTGAAAGCCGGTTACCCGGGAGGCTGGGCGCTGGTAAGCCTGCCGGAGGGTATGCTTGTGGGGACGGCCCTGCCGATCCTGCGCGGTCTGTCCGGGGCTGAAGCCTCGGAACCCTCCGCCGCCTACCGCGCGAAAAGAAAATCCGATGATCCTGATCTCGC
>CAZPMW010000113.1:0-7051 GCA_964587805.1 uncultured Elusimicrobiaceae bacterium | reverse complement strand
TGCTTTCGCGCGCGAAAAACATCTATTCAATATACCGCAAAATGGAAAAGCAGAGCCTGCCTTTCGAGGAGATCCAGGACGCGCTCGGGATACGCATCATCACCGACAGCGTCATCAACTGCTACGCCCTTCTCGGCACGGTGCACGCCATCTTCAAGCCGGTCATCGGCTCTTTTACCGACTACATAGCCGTGCCGAAAATGAACCTTTACCAGAGCCTTCACACCAGCGTAATGGCGCCCTCGGGCGAAGTGATAGAGATACAGATCCGCACGGAAGAGATGCACCACACCTCGGAGTACGGCATCGCGGCTCACTGGCGCTACAAGCTGGGGGAATCCGGCGCAGACCACCACCTTGACGAAAAGCTTAACTGGCTGCGCCAGTGGATGGAATGGCTGCAGGACATCTCCAGCCCGCGCGAATTCATCGAAAGTTTCAAGACAGACCTGGAGCTCGACCAGATTTTTATTTTTACCCCCAAAGGCGACGTTAAGCCGCTGCCGGAGGGCTCCACGCCCCTCGACTTCGCCTACGCTATCCATTCTGCGATCGGAGACGGCTGCATAGGAGCCAGGGTGAACGGCAAAATGGCCAAGCTGGACTGCGAGCTCAAAAGCGGCGACATCTGCGAGATCGTCACGCGCAGGAATTCAGCGCCAAAAAAGGACTGGCTGAGCATCGTCAGGACGGCGGGAGCCCGGTCCAAAATACGCAAGTACCTGCGCGAGCACGGGCAGCTGCAGGATTAAGCGCGGAGCATATCCCCCTCTGCGCCTTTATTCCTCCTTCAATCGCCATGAATTTCACTGAATTTTCCGAAATAACGCCGGCCAAGGTAGCCGCCCTTAAAGCGCGTATAGCGCGGCTGGGCATAGACCTGCGTCTCATCGAGGAATTATTTGTTAAAGGCGGCGGCAAAGGCGGCCAAAAGATCAACAAAACGGCCAATTCCGTCCTGCTGAAGTATCCGGCGCTCAGCCTGATCGTGCGCTGTCAGCGCGAGCGCAAGCGCTCGCTTAACCGCTTTCTCGCGCTGCGGGAGATGGTGGATGAAATTGAGCTGAAGATCTCTCCTGAGACTTCAGAGCGCTTCAAAACGATAGCCCGGCTGCGGAAAAAGAAAGCCGGGCGACGCTATAAACAAGCTCATACGCAGGACTGATTAGAATTAAAGATAAACCCCTCCGGCGGAGGCGGGGTTATTTGTAGAATTTTTTCGCTTCTTTCTGGAAGTCCGACAGGTAGGGCAGAAACGGGGCCAGGGCGTTCCCGGCGCGCAGGGGTTTGTAACCGGGGTCGTAAAGCGTGAGCCCGCCGCCGTAGGTTTCCAGCGGCATGACCAAAGCGTAATCGTCCTTCACAATGGCGCCGGTGTCCCAGGAGAAGGCGGGGATGAAGGGCCTTTCCTTCCTGTCAAAAATATCCAGGCCGTTAGCGTAATCGTCCGGCGGGTTTTTAACCCCTATAAGCTTCATCAGCGACGGAGCGATATCCATGTGCGAGGTCGGCGTGTTCACTTCTGCGCCCGCGCGGCCGGGCACGTAAAACACCAGCGGCACCCTGATCTCCTCCGCGCTGTAGCCGCGGTTATGCCCGTGGTAGCCTTTCTCGAAGAACGCCTCGCCGTGATCGCCCATGACCAGAACGGCCGTGTCGTTCAGCCCGCCGCTCTGCCGCAGGTAGTCCAGAATACGCCCGACCAGAGAGTCTTCAAACCCTATCGAGTTCCTGTACTTATTGAAAAGCGGCAGCGTTTCGCCCTTGTTCACGGAGATATAATTCACATCGCCGTTGGCCGGCAGGAACTTGCCGAATTCCGGCGGATATTCATAGCCGCCATGCGAGGCGTCATAAAATATAAATGAAAAATACGGTTTGCCGCTTTTGCGGCTCCTGGCGAATTTCAAAAACTCATCCGTTATCTCTATATCCCTGTCCACCTGCCGACTGCCCTTCGGCCTGTCGTAAAAGCCCGCACGCGGCACGTTCACAAAACATGTTTTGTCGAACTCCGGGAAGCTGAGCTCCGCGGCGGCGAACAGCCGCAGGTCATAGCCCTGCTCCTTAAGTGCGTCTATCAGCACAGGGCCCCTGCGCTCGCCGAGCATGGAAAACCAGTAATTTCCGTACATCCCGTAGAGGATGGAAAAGACGCCGAAGCGGGTGCAGTTTCCGCCGCTGTAATGCCTTTGAAAGACAGACGCCTTTCTCGAAAAAGCCCATAGGTTAGGCGTGACGTCCTTATTCATAACATCGTAGCGGAACGAATCCACAACCACCACCAGTATATTCAGCGGTTTTTTAGGCGGCACGGTCTCAAGCGGTCTTCTGGGATAATCCAGCTTGGAATACTCCTTGCTGATGCTCACTCTGACTTCCTCATCCAGCTTTAAACCCAGATGCCTCCCGGCGAAAGTCCTTATCTTCAAAGGCTGATAAAGCGGAAACAGCCTGAGGTTTCCGGTTATGTAAACATTGTCATATAGCGTGCCCCAGGCGCTCAGTCCTTTATCCAGAATGACCAGGCAAAGTAAGACCGCAAGCAGCCGCTTCCAGTTACGCGAGAGCTGGCCCGCCAACCCTGTTTTATCGGTTGAAGACCGCGCCGCCAGCCTGTAAAACCAAAGCTCAAGGCCCAGCACCGCTGCGACGATCGCCAAGAACAGGAGGTGCGTACCCGTTCCCAGCCCCAGGGTTTTAAACCCTCCCGGAGTGATGAAAATATTGACCACCATTGAATTGATATGGAACCGGAATATTTTGTAAATGACCACGTCCAGCACCAGAGCCACCTGCAAACAAGCGAAAGCCGGTGCAAAGATCAAGAGCCCCGCGCGCGCAAAATACAGGAGCAGAGCCCCCGGCAGCAGCGCGGCGTATATCATAAAGGTGTTGGAGAGATAGGCGACTATTGAAAACGCCACCTCCGCCGGGTGGGAACCGACGAACATAAAATACCCGGAGCCTATAAGCAGGGAGAGCAGGAAATTACAACTTAAAAAACACGCCAGAGCGGAAAAACCGGATTTCTTCATAGATAAACCACAATTGTACAATAAATCCCCTGCCGCGGCCCTCAAAAAGCCGCTCTGAGAGGCCCGCGCAATACGGGCCGGGGCCCTTGGTTCTAAAATTTAGCTTGCCCGCGCATGCCGGCAATAAATACAATGGATAGTACCCTGACACAACCACTTTACCGGACTGGCCGCTATGGGCCGGCCGGAGCGAGAATATATGACCATAACCGAGCAAGCGACCGCAGCCGCAGAGTCGCAGGAAACTCCTGTTGCACGAGACAAGAAACCGGAAGGGGAGTTGCCGCCCAACGCGCAGAAACTACTGGAAGACCGGTATCTGCGCCGTCAGAACGGCGGCTTTGAGTCCCCTCGGGAGTTGTTCCGCCGCGTAGCGAAAAGCGTCGCTTCGGCCGACATGTTCTATCGGAAGAGCACGGAGGATGTGGCCCGCACCGAGGAGGCTTTCTACTCCATGCTGAGCAGCCTGGAATTCCTGCCGAATTCCCCGACTCTGCTCAACGCCGGCTCCAGGTTCGGGCAGTTGTCCGCCTGTTTCGTGCTGCCGGTGGAGGACTCCATACAGGGGATTTTTTCCACGCTCATGAACGCGGCGGAGATACACAAATCCGGAGGCGGCACCGGCTTCTCTTTCTCAATGCTGAGGCCGTCCGGAGGCCGGGTGGAGGATTCAAAAGTGATCGCGAAGGGCCCCCTGGCCTATCTGCATCTTTATAACGAGGCCATGGGCGTGGTAGAGCAGGGCGGAGTGAGGCGGGGCGGCAATATGGGAGTGCTGAAGGTGGACCATCCGGACATCTTCGATTTCATACGCTGCAAGTCCAAAGATAAAGTTTTATCCAATTTTAATATTTCAGTCGCAGTGACGGACGACTTCATGGCCTGCCTGTCGGAAAAGCGCAGCTTTGATCTTGTGGACCCCAATACCAAAAAGAAAACCCCGGTAAACCCGGAGAAGATCTGGACGGAGCTGGTTTCCGCCGCCCATGCCAATGGCGAACCCGGAGTCATCTTCATAGATACCGTCAACAGGCATAATCCCACCCCGCAGGTACGGATGGAGGCAACCAATCCCTGCGGCGAACAGCCGCTGCTGCCCTACGAATCCTGCAATCTTGGCAGCATAAACCTCTCTAAGTTCGTCAGGCAGCGCGGCATAGATTATCCACAGCTTGAAAAAACAGTCAGGCATGCCGTGCATTTCCTGGACAACGTAATAGACATCAACAATTATCCTCTGGCAAAGCTGAAACAGACGGCTGAAGCAAACCGCAAGATAGGCCTCGGCGTAATGGGTTTCGCCGATATGCTTATAGGCCTGAATGTGCCCTATGACTCCGAAACGGCCCTGCAGCTCGCCTCGAAAGTGATGGCGCTTATCAGGAAGACCGCCGTGGAATATTCAGCCGGGCTCGCCAGGGAGCGCGGGGCATTCTATAATTTCCCGGTCAGCATCTATTCGGCGGGGCCGGAGCTGAGAAACGCCACGCTGACAACTATCGCCCCGACCGGGTCCATAAGCCTTATAGCCGGCTGCTCCTCCGGGATAGAACCGCTGTTCGCGGTCTCGCATATCAACTCCGGGCAGGGCGGCGCGCTCAGGATAGTAAACCCGCTGTTTGAGAACATCGCCCGGACGGAAGGGTTCTATTCTGAAGAACTGATGCTCAGAATTGACGCAAACGGCGGCAGCGTAAAGGGGCTCGGCGGTGTGCCTGAACCGGTGCAGAAGCTTTTTTCAACCGCGGCCGACATCCCCCCGGCCCGGCATGTGCGCATGCAGGCCGAATTCCAGAAGCATACCGATAATGCAGTTTCCAAAACTGTTAACCTGCCCAATTCCGCCGCGGCCGGGGAGATCTCGGACCTTTACAAACTTGCGTGGAAAGAGGGCTGCAAGGGAATAACAGTATACCGGGACGGAAGCAGATATAGCCAGCCGCTCACTACTGGCGGCAACTGCGCCACCGGGACCTGCGGCTTATAAAGCGGAGACAAAGAATATGGACATAAAAAAAATAGCCGCCTGGCTTGAAGAGACCGGCCAGCCCAAATTCCGCTTAAAACAGATCTCCGACGCCATTTACAAGAAAGGCGCGGCTTCTTTCGGGGAGATAACCGCGCTGCCGGAACCGCTCCGGAACGCTCTTAAAGATAAATTCCGGGTCCTTGCCCTGGAACCGGACCTTATTTTGGAATCCAGGAGCGGCGGCGCGGTAAAGGGCGTGTTCCGGCTTAAAGATAAGCAGAAGATCGAGTCCGTCCTCCTTAACCTGTTCCCGGGCAGATGGAGCATCTGTATTTCTACCCAGGCCGGCTGCCCGGTGCAATGCGTTTTTTGCGCCACCGGCCGCAGGGGTCTCAAACGCAACCTGTCCCCGGACGAGATCGTCTCGCAGTATATCTTCTGGGCCGGCTATCTGAAAACCTACCGTCCCGGTGAAAAGATAAGCGGCGCGGTCTATATGGGCATGGGCGAGCCTTTTCTTAATTATGAAAGCATGGCCGAGAGCCTCAGGATAATGACCGACCCCGGCCTTATCGGCCTCGGCGACCGGCATATCTCGGTTTCCACTATCGGCCACGTTCCGGGAATACGGCGCTTCGCCAAGGATTTCCCTCAGGTGAATCTGGCCGTCTCGCTGCACGCTGTGGAAGAGGAGCTGCGCTCCCGCCTCGTACCCTTAAACGACAAATACCCGCTATCACAGATCGCCAAAGCCCTGAAAGACTATATCAGCGCGACCAAACGGAAGGTTTTTATAGAATACGTGCTGCTGGACGGGGTGAACAATTCCCAGTCGGCGGCCAGGCGGCTGAGCGAATGGCTGAAAGAGGTAGCCGAGCCGAAGTATTTTACCGTGAACCTCATTCCCTATAACATGACCGTTCAGGATTTCAAGACTCCGGCCAGAGAGCGCGTTGAGGCCTTTTCGAACCTGCTGCTTACCCTCAATATCTCAACTACCATCCGCAAAAGCCTGGGCGCGGACATAGCCGGAGCCTGCGGACAGCTGGCAGATAAATGATCCGCGAGTCCCTGCGGCGCGCTGGCCTGCCCCCCCCCTTGTCCGGGCTCCGCTGGCGGGCGTATTTCCCCTATGATTCCCTCTCCCAAATGTAATAAAATAGACCCTAGCGCCGTAAGGGTAAATTAGCGGGCGGGATTAACCCCCGGCCGTAGCCAGACGACTAATGAGGTACGCATGAAAGACATCTTCGAAAAATGCCGCGTTTTTCTTACAGCTAAACATCTGATGGACGCAGGCATCTACCCCTATTTCAAGGAATTAGCCTCCGAACAGGCGCCAGAGGTGACAATTGGCGGCAAAAAGTTCATAATGTTCGGCTCCAACAACTATCTCGGGCTCGCCAACGATCCCCGGATGAAGAAAGCCGCCATTGACGCTGTGAACAAGTTCGGCACAGGGGTGGCCGGCTCCAGATTTTTAAACGGCAACACCGTGCTGCACACCGAGCTCGAGCGCAAGCTGGCCGCTTTCAAGGGTCAGGAGGCGGCGCTTATATACGCCACCGGTTACCAGATGAACCTTGGCGTCGTATCCGCCCTTGTCGGGCGCGGGGATGTGGTGATAGTGGATAAACTGAACCACGCCAGCATTCTGGACGGCTGCCGGCTTTCAGGCGGTGAGATACGCCGCTACAGGCACAATAATGTCGATGACCTTGAGCGCGTGCTCAAAGCGGCCGGGCCCAAGCCAGGCAAGCTTGTTATCGTGGACGGCGTTTTTTCAATGGAGGGCGATATCTCGCCAGTGCCGGAGATCTCCCGGCTGTGCAAAAAATACGGCGCCCGGCTTATGGTGGACGACGCGCACGCGACCGGCGTGCTGGGCAAGCACGGCAGGGGAACCTGCGAGCACTTCGGCCTGACTCATAAGGACGTGGACATCGTAGTAGGGACCTGCTCCAAATCTTTCGCCTCGGTCGGCGGCTTTGTGGTGGGCAACGCGGACGTCATCCATTATATACAGCACATCTCGCGCTCCATG
>CAZPMW010000112.1:0-7208 GCA_964587805.1 uncultured Elusimicrobiaceae bacterium | reverse complement strand
CGAGTCCGCTATCTAAAGAATAGGGGATACGCTTACTACACGCTTTGGGTTGCCGGCGCAGCCAAGAGGGACCTCAGTTTTGCTAGAATCTAAAAACGGGGGGAATAGATTGTAGCCGGGCAAACAATAATAATGAGGAAACACGTGTTTTATATTGCGGTTCTTCTGCCCTTGGCAACGGCATTGATGACAGCGCCAGGCGCCAACTGTGGCGAGCCGGAGACGGAGCTCCATTACACAAATGCGATGGAGAACTACCGGGGCGGAGATTACAAAACGGCATTGAAGAACGTCAGGGAGTATATCTCCGCGGACCCGGCAAACAGGGCAAAAAAGCAATTTGCCGTAAAATTGCTCTTAAAGATGGCCGCAAATAGCCATCAGGAAAAACGTGACGCGCAGGCCATGGAATATCTTAAAACAGCCAGGTCTTATGAAGATAATGCCCAGGTCAACGATTTATACCTGGACGTAGAAGCGGCGCTCAACCCGTCGCCGGACGCAATTTCTCAGGAGACGGCCTCAGCTAACGATATAATCCCCGGGAATGACTTCGCCCTCTCCTCCTGGCCCGGCGGCGGTCAGACAGGCGGCTCCGTGCCTAAAAAGCCTGCAAAGCCGGCACCGCTGCCTGTAAAATCAAAGCCCGCGCGGCGATCGCCGGCCGCTTTGGAGAAGCCGGGCGCTCCCCGAGAGCAGCGAACAACCGCATACGCCGCAAATGTTACAAAGCCGGAGCGGCTCCTGAAGAAGTCAGCCCCGGCAGCCCGGCACATCCGCGCAGAGCCGAATAATGTTTTTATAAAGGCCGCGGTCATAGCTTCCTCCATTCTTATGTTCTTTGCGGCAACAGCGTTTTTATACCTGCGGCGGATACGCAACAGGCTGCTGCACGATACTTCTGTAAAGATCCAGGACGCGCTTAATAATTTACAAGGAGAAAAGGCGCAGATACAAGAAGAGAAAACGCGCATGCTGAAGGCCTTTGAGGCGCAGATAGCTAAAGAAAGAGAGAAAATAGATGTTGCCGAGCAGCGGCGTCAGGAAGATTGGGATTGTAAGGAAAAAGAGCGCCATGAGGCGTGGGAAAAGGCGGAAATGGCGCGATTAAGGGCTGAAGAGCTTCAGGCGAGGAACTCCGAGTTGCGCCGGGAGAAAGAGACCAGGCGGGAAGAACCGCCGCCTGCAGCGCCCCTCGAAGCGGAAGACAACTCTCATAAACCGCTGATCATCGATGCCCGGGAGGCCGTAAGGCAATTAAAATTCAAAAACCTTGCCGCCAGGCTATTGGCCTACAAAAGTTTTGCAGCCCGGCTTGATGATATTTACGAATTGAACAAGGAAACCGCCCTGGAGGCCATCAAGCCGCTACTGAATAATTCAGACCCCGGCATACGCGCCTATTTAGCCGGCGGGCTGTCCCAATTACCAAGGCCGGAATCAGCCGCACTTCTCCTCAAATTGTGGGATGACAGCGATGCGAATGTAAGGGGGGAGTCATTAAGAGGACTTCTAAGTTTCTCCAAGCGGCAGGACTTTGCCAGCGTTTTTCACGAGCCTCTGCGTACGCAGATCAAGCGGCTGATTGAACAAGAAGCGGCCAGGAAAGAATGGGTTTTCTAGAGCTCCCGTATTGCCATTTATGAAATAAATTGATTGAATTAGGCTGGGTCAGAGGGGGGAGATTATGACTTCAGACGATTCGATTGGAAAGCACCAGACTCCTATGGTGTTGGTGGTGGATGATGATACCCGGATTGTGAGCTTATTGCGCGCCTTTCTGGAATCTTTTGACTGCGACTCAGCGGAGGCAATGAACGGAGCGGATGCGCTCAGGTTAGCGGTGGACCGGCCTCCGCAGCTTATCCTGCTTGATATCGTGATGCCGATAATGGACGGGCTCGAGGCCCTTCGGCAACTAAAGCGCAATTCCGCGACGAAAGACATACCCGTCATGATGCTGACAGGACAACAGGAATCCGACAACATCGAAACCGCGTTTAATTTAGGCGCAATAGATTATATGCTTAAACCGATCACGCATAGCCAATTTATCAGCGCCATGACGGAAACCCGTACCGCTTACGGACACCCATTGCGCCTGCGAAACACTTCGCCGTAAAGGAACCGCGGTAACCCGCCCCGCGGACCGATCGGGGGTGAACACGGAGGGGAACAAAATTCCCGCTTTCCGCCTTGTTTTTACGCATTCCTCAAGACTGCGGACATAAGCCAATATGAATTAAGCATGGGAACTACTACCACTAAACTTTGCCTGGCTGCGGCGGGACTGATTATCTGCGCAGCCCCGCTAAACCAACCGGGCTCCTGCGCGGAGGCAGAATATGAACAGACAGCCGGCCTGATCGACGTGCGCAGCACATTCAGTGACGGGGCCTATGACATAGAAACCCTCGCGAAAATGGCCGCTGAGAGGGGCTTCGGGGTACTGTTTATTAACGATCACGACAGGCTGGCCATGGAATACGGTTTTCCGCCCGCCAGGAACATACTCAGAAAAAGGGAGGAGCGCAACTCGGTTAATAAGGCTGGGGCGGGCGCCTACCTAGACGCCATCCGCGCGGCGCAGCTCAAGTTCCCGGGACTTATCCTGATTCCAGGCTCGGAGTCGGCTCCTTTCTATTACTGGACCGGATCCTGCTTCAAAAAAGATCTGACCGCTCATAATTATGAGAAAAGACTGCTGACCGTCGGTCTGGACAAACCGGAGGATTACGAAGGACTGCCCATCCTTCACAACTCCGCCTCTGTCGCGCTGCCCGCTGTCCTTTTTCTGCTTTGCGCCCTCTGTGTTCTGATAATTCTGATAAGGCGGGACCGCTCGCTCGGGGTTACGGGGCTGCTGACGCTCGCCCTTGGCGTGAGCGCGGTCTTCCTGGCAGACAGCGACCCTTTCAGGCGCTCACCTTTCGACCAGTATCACGGCGACCGCGGCATAGCGCCGTATCAGCTCCTGGTAGATTATGTTTCTTCGCGTGGCGGGCTGACCTTCTGGAGCTATCCGGAGACTCAATCAGGGGTAAGTAGACTTGGGCCGGTACGGATGAGCACTCCGCCTTACCCGGAAGCGCTGGCGGAATCTTCCGGCTACACCGGCTTCGCAGTCCTTTACGGTGACAATATCACGGCAACTGAGCCGGGAAAAGTATGGGATCGGGTACTGGAATCCTATTGCAGGGGAGAGAGGCTCAGGCCGGCCTGGGGCATTGCCGCCTCAAACTACCACGATGAGAGCGGAGATTCCATGGGGACTTTCCGCACTGTTTTTCTGCTCAGGGATAAAAGCCGGGCCGGCGTGCTGGAGGCGATGAGGGGCGGAAAGATGTACGCCTACGCCGGGCCAAACCGGCAGACTGTAAGGCTCGACGAGTTTTCCGTCGGTTCTGCCGGAGGCGGGAAAGGCGTGTCCGGAGACGAGGTCCGCCTTAAAAACCAGCCGAATATCCGAATCGCTCTTTCGGCCCCGCAGAACTCTGGCGGATCCGTTACGGTAAGGCTTATCCGCTCCGGCAAACTCATCAAGACTTTCGAAGGGCCCCTGCCGCTGAATATAGACTATCTTGATAGGACCTTCCGCCATGGCATGAAGGCCTATTACAGGATGGATATGCGGGGGTTCGGCATACTGGTCTCAAATCCCATCTTCGTATCAACTGAACAATGAGCGCGGTCTGGAAGCTGGCATAGCTCCCCGGACCAAGCCATATAATTTAGCTATTTGCTAGAATGTCTGCGCTGGAGGCTTAAATTAGCATGAAGATAACCGTCTTAATCCTGGGGCTGCTGCCGCTGGCCTTTTCCGCCTGCGCCACCGGAGTAGGGGGACAAAATCCGATCAACGATAGCTGGGCCGGAAGGCCTTTTGATGATTTTGTGTCGCGATACGGTTCTCCGCAAAACAAATATCCCATGAATAACGGGGATGTTGCCTATCTCTGGGACTCCGGCAAATCGTCTCTGGGCATGCCGGCGCACGCTAACCCGCAAAACTCCGTGGAGCAAACCTTTCCGCAATATTCCGGCAGCGGCAACGTAGACGTCTTCTGCGAGGTTCAAATCATCACAAGCGATGACGGGATCATTAAACAAATCAATATTATGCGGGATACCATGGGGGCGCGCATTACTTCGAGATGCCGCGAGGTTATAAAGAAATATTGAGGCGGGGGGTTCAAAGGAGACTATGGACTGCTACGACAACTTTGACAGATTCTGTAAAGCGCTGCGTGCGAACGGGGCGTTCCTGGTAGTGACCGGCGGGGGCAAGACAAATATAATGACCATAGGCTGGGCGCAGATAGGTATCATCTGGGGCAAGCCGGTAATGACCGTTCTGGTCCGGCCGTCCAGGTACACGCACGGACTTATGGAGAAGGCGGAGCATTTCACCGTCTGCGTGCCGGCCGCGGGACAAATGCACAGTGAACTGGCTTTTTGCGGGTCAAAGTCCGGCAGAGATTTCGATAAAGCCGCGGAATGCGGGTTCTCCATAAAAACCGGCCAGCATGAAGGGCTCAAATACATAGCCGGCTCGGAACTGGTTTATGAGTGCCGGATGCTGGAGCACGCGCAGATGCTGCCAGCCGCCCTGGCGCGAAGCGTTCAGGCGGCTTATTACGCGGATGGCGATCATCACACGATCTATCTCGGGGAGATCCTGTGTTCCCATGAAGGTTGAGAATGAAAAGGAATACCCGATATTGCGCAGGTCCGGCCTGCGGACTTTAAGGACTGAATCCCGGCTACGATGAATACCGCTAAGAAATTTATTCTGACAGCTGTTCTGCCGTTAATTGTTTCGGCCGGAACCTCTCCGCTCCTTGGCGGATCTCCTAAGCTTAAAGAGATAAGCGGGGATCGGTTCATTATCGATCTGAGATACAACACCGACGACAATTTTTTAAAGGCCAATGTTTACGCTAAATTCGGCCTGGACAGATGTTATCTCCGTTCGGAGCTGGCCGAAAAGCTTCTGGGCCTCTCAGCCGCACTGGCCGGGCACAAACTGAAACTGGTTTTATTTGATTGCTACCGGCCGCTGGAAGTTCAGCGCGAAATGTGGAAGATAAATTCAGACCCGAAATTTGTGGCCGACCCCCAAAAAGGCTCAAATCATAACCGCGGGACGGCGGTTGACGCCGGGCTGGCCGCTGAGAATGGCGCCCTGCTGCTCTTTCCTACGCTTTTCGACGACTTCACCAGTCAGGCGTCCCATTCTTTCGTCTGCCCAAAAGGTGAGGAGAAGGCCTGTGCTAATCGCGAGCTTTTAAAAAAACTGATGACGGATGCGGGCCTCGAGCCGCTGGATTCGGAATGGTGGCATTACCAGCTCCCGGGGGCGAAGAAATACTCTTTGATTGAAGGGTCTCTCCCGGACCCCGGTGTAAAAGCCAGCCCGCGCGCGGTGGCAGACAGCACGAAACCCGTTGTCGGGCTGCTGTATACTTCTTCCCAGGCGGAAGCGTGGCCTGGCACGGATATACTGATTAATTATACGAGCGCTATAGAGGAAAACGGCGGCTCGGTCGTTATCCTCGCGCAAACTCTGGAGCCAGGCGAGACCGCGGCACGGCTTGCCTCAATAGACGCGCTGCTTGTCCCCGGCGGCGACGACGTGTCGCCTGACCTGTACGGAGAAAAGACCGACCCGCTGACGGAAACGGTGGACCGCGACTTCGATCTTTACGAGCTTGCGGCCGTAAAAAAGGCCGTCTCGCGCGGCATCCCGATACTCGGCATCTGCAAGGGGCACCAGCTTCTCGCCGTTTACGCCGGCGGCGCTTTATACCAGGACCTGCCCACACAGCTAAAAAGCAAGGTTACGCACAGGATACGCGAGGAGGGAACATCGTTGCCCTGCTACCATGAAGTCAAGCTCAGGAAAGGCAGCGCAATGGCGCGGCTTTTCAAGGGCAGGCGCTATAAGGTTAATTCTTACCATCACCAGGGAGTGAAGACGGCAGGGGGTATATTCCGTGCTGTCGCCTGGTCTGACGACGGACTAATTGAAGCGATGGAGGCGGGCAGGATCATCACCACCCAGTTCCATCCGGAAAAAGAGCGCAGGGCCGACCCCGCCTTCAACGCTGTTTTCGAATACTTCCTGAGCCTTGCCGGGAAGAAGCGATAGGAACGGGCGGCTATGATATAATAGGACAAGCCGTTTAAAAGATAACAACATCATGGAAATACTGATAACAAACGACGACGGCATTTACGCTGACGGCATTTACGCTCTCTACGACTCGCTCCGAAAAATCGCGCGCGTGACAGTGGTGGCGCCTGACATCCAGCGCAGCGCAGTAGGGCACGCGATAACCCTTACCGATCCGCTGCGCGTTACGGAAGTCCGCCGCTACGGCAAATTCTTCGGCTACGCGACGAGCGGCACCCCGGCCGACTGCGTGAAACTGGCGATCCGGGCCATAATGAAAAAGAAGCCGGACCTGGTCTTTTCCGGCATCAATCTTGGCGCGAATATGGGATACAATGTCCTTTATTCCGGCACCGTCTCCGGCGCGACAGAGGGCGCTCTTCTGGGTATCCCGTCCGTCGCCATTTCTCTCGCCACTTTTACAAAGCCGGATTTCAGCTACGCCGCGGCTTTCGCGCGGAAGATAGTCGCCGCAGCGCCCGCAAGCCGCCTGCCGCCAGGAACGCTGTTGAACATCAATGTGCCGGCCGTCCCTGCTGGCAGGATAAAGGGCGTAAGCATAACCCGCCAGAGCCGGACTCTTTTCAAAGACCGGTTCGACAAGCGCACCGATCCGCACGGCCAGACATACTACTGGCTTACAGGTTCCATGAACCAGAAGGATACGTCTCCGGACAGCGACCTGTCGGCCCTGCGCCGGAACCGGGTATCCATAACACCGCTCCAGTTCGATCTGACCGATTACAAATCCATAGACGGGTTAGCGGACTGGAAATCCGGCGTCCCGAAACTCAGATGACGCACAATATCCCGATCTCAGCGCTGGCACTTGGTCTCTTCTTTAGCGGGCACGCCCTTCGCGCGGCGGAACTGTCGACGGCCGCGCCGGCTGGGATTGAGCCCGCTATAAAGGCGTCGACAGCAGCAGCACCGGCCGCCGTACAGACCCCGGCCGCACCAACCCTGCAGGCCGAGCAGGCCGGAACAATACTCGACGCACTGAAGCGCCTTTCGGCCCTGCTCTCCAAAGGGG
>CAZPMW010000111.1:0-7500 GCA_964587805.1 uncultured Elusimicrobiaceae bacterium | reverse complement strand
CGATAGGGCTGATAAACCGGGGAGTGAAGAAGACAGTCGGCACCGGGGCCGGCGCGCCGCTGAAAGAGGCCGGCTGTAAATTCTGCCTGGCTTGCGTGGAAGTGTGTCCCTCCGGGGCGCTGCGCGATAAGGAAAAATCAGAGGAAAAGGACCGCGCTGGCAAACTGCTTCCGTGCGTGAAATCCTGCCCCGCCGGCATTGATATCCCGCGCTATGTAAGGCTGATAGCGGCTGGCAAGTACCAGGATGCGCTTGAAGTTATCAGGGAAAAAGTGCCGTTTCCGCTGGCGCTCGGCTACGCGTGCAATCACGCATGCGAAGAAGTCTGCCGCAGGGGCCAGCTGAACGAGCCGATATCCATAAAAGCTTTAAAGAGATTTGTGGCCGAGCGCGATTCCGGCCGATGGCGCTCCAAGCTGGTTATAGCGCCCGCGACCGGCAAAAAGGTTGCCGTGGTGGGCTCCGGGCCGGCCGGGCTTACGGCCGCGTGGTATCTGCGCCTGGCGGGGCATGCGGTTACCGTTTTTGAAGCCCTGAGCGAGCCGGGCGGAATGATGAGGAGCGCGATACCTGCGTACCGGCTGCCGAGGAATATTTTAAAGAAAGAGATCGGCGAGATTGAAAACATCGGAGTGAAGATAGTGACCGGTGCGCGCATCGATTCTCTGGACGAATTATTTAAATCTGGATTCGACGCCATTTTCGCGGCTACCGGCGCCCCGGCCGGCATGAAGATGGGCCTGGAAGGGGAGGGCGACCCGCGAGTTTTGGACGGGATAGACTTCCTGCAGGCGGTCAGTTTCGGCCACAAAACCGATATCACAGGCGACGTGCTTGTGGTGGGCGGCGGCAATGTCGCCATGGATGTGGCGAGAACCGCCGTGCGAACGGGCGCCAAAAAAGTTATCGTGCTGTACCGCCGGACTCGCGGAGAAATGCCGGCCCTGCCGGAAGAAGTTGAAGAGGCCCTGAAGGAGGGTGTAAAGATCCGCTTTCTTACAGCGCCGGAGAAGATCTTTTCCGCCGGCAACAAACTGGGCGTAGAATGTGTGCTTATGGAGTTGGGAGAGCCGGACGCGAGCGGTAGAAGGCGTCCTGTCCCGGTCAAAGGAAGCAATATCGTTATAAAGGCCGACAGGGTTATAACTGCCATAGGCCAGGTGCCGGCCGTTCCGGCCGGGTTCGGGCTCGCGACAAATAAGAAATGCTGTATTCAGGCGGACCTTGCGACCATGGCCTCTGCGAGGCAGGGCGTTTTTGCCGGAGGCGACGCCGTAAGCGGTGCGGCCTCCATAATTGAAGCCATCCAGGCAGGCAGAAAAGCCGCGTCCGCCATGGACAGATACCTGGGCGGAGCCGGCGTCATAGACCGGGAATTTATCGCGCCGGAGGAACCGCCGACCTGCCTGCTGAGAGAGGAAAAATTCAGTTGCCGCGGTAGGGCTGCCATGCCGGAACTTTCCGCATCCAAGAGGCGCAATAATTTCAATCTGGTGGAGCACGCTTATAAGGAAAAAACGGCAGTGGAAGAAGCCGGGCGGTGCTTAAGATGCGAACTAAGGCTTAAAATCTCCAAAGTGCCACAGCCCCCAGACTCCGGAAACAGATAACTGGCACCGTCGAAGAAAGAGCAAACTGACCTCCCCGGAAGCCGCCGACAGCCCGGCTTTTTCCCCCCCGATTATTGATATAATGTAAAACATTAATTAATTATGAAAAGGACCATTTGTATCCTTTCGGTCATGGTTTTTTGCCCGCTGGCCCCGGTATTTTCCGGGGAATTTGCGGATTCCGGCGCCGCTTTCTCCGTGGACTTTCCGGCGGGCTGGTCGGCGGGGAAAAGCAACGATCCTGCCATGGTGCTCAAACTGGAGAAGGGAAAATCTTTTTTTGAATTCTCCAGTCTGGATTCAGAATTGAGCGATTATTACCTGAAGGCCCGGGTGAAGGAGCAGATTGAATCTCTGCGAAGCAAAGGCAATATTATTCCCGGAGAGATGCACCCGGCCGGCGTCCGGAACGGAGCCGCCTATTACACCTCTTACGAGTCTATGGGCGCTCAGATGTACATGGCTTTCTTAACTCATAACGGCCGGTCCTACGCTATCACTGCGAGCGGACTCGGGGGTGATGAGTTCCGAGGCGTCCTCTCCACTGTCCGCAAGCCGGGAGAGAAGATAGAAGCGCCAAAGACCAAAAAGATCAGGATTAACAAAGCGCCCAAGCAGGAGCAAGCGGAAGAGCCGGCGCAGATTTTCAAGGAAGACGAACCCGCGGCTCCTGCCGAAGCTCCGGAGGCCCTCGCAGCGGCTTCAGTCTTTGCCGAAGAAGTCCCTGAACGAACCGACGATTCTGCCGGCGCCAGGGCGAAGCGTGCGGCCTGGGAATTTATGGCCGCCATAGACGACATAGGCCAGAGCGATTCAAAAGCGCCGTATCTCAGGCGCCGGCCTTTGGACCTTCGCGTATGGGGCGCGCTGCTGCTGGTCTGGCTGCTAGGGGCCATCTTTGCGAAGGTCAGAGTGGGAAAATTCCAGAACCCTAAGCTGTCTCCTCCGCCAAAAGAAGTGCCGCCGGACTTTTTCTTTCCATTTATCGTGTCGCGCGATTCCACGCTGAAGGGCTGCAGCTACAATGTTCTCACGCGGCAGAAGCAGCGGTTGCTGGCATCCTTTAATTCCGAGCACGACGCCTATATTGCCGGCGCCGTGTATTCCGCCCTTTTGTTTCATGTCTCCTGGAGCTTCCTGGCATATGCAGGCTGGGGGGGGGTGGTAGCCGGCTTCCTGCTCGCTCTGCCGGGCGGCCGCCTATGGGCTTCGATGCCGGAGATCTTCTTCGTGGCGCCGCTGATAGCCGGCATATCTATCTATTGCAACCAGACGCAGGCCCTGCGCCTGTTTGATACCGCCGCGAATCTTGTGATGGAAGTGAAACAGGAAGCGGCCGGCTGTCTTATCCGTGACGAAAAAGGAAAAGAGATCGCCAGAGTTATAAAAACAGGCGGCCTGGCCGCGCGGGCGTGGCATTTCATGGACACTGATAACACGGTGGTGCTGACTATCAAGGACGATTATCCGGCCGTGCATGTTTTAAGAAGGTTTTTCGGGAGTTTGGGGGGGGCGCTGCGTTCCCGCTACGGCATTTTCGCGTCGGAGCGAAGGGCGGGTTTTGTGTTCCTGGACCCCTCCTCCGCAGACAGGTTTCAGATACACCTTGATTTTGACTTTGCCAGAATGGCCCATCCGGCGCAGATACTGGCCATAGTGCTTTACATCATCTCCACTGAAAAAGATCCGGTTTATCCGTGGCTATAAAAGGAACACAATGAAGCCTGAAATGCTGTATGGAGCCAACACCGCAGAAGAAATATTAAAGAGCGGCAAGCGCCGGGTCTACAGGCTGTATGTTTCAGAGCGGGAATCCGGAGGAAAGGCTAAGGCAATAATCTCCCTGGCGAGGAGGGCCGGCTGTCCGGTCGAGTTCATGAATCCCCGCAACCTCGACCATATGTCCAAAGGCGGCAACCACCAGGGGGTTATACTGGAGGTTGAGCCGGTGCAGACCTTCTCCCTTTCCGAGGCCCTGGCCAGGATTAAGGACCCGGGCAAAACCGTATGGGCCGGCCTGGACGGCATTACTGACCCCATGAACCTTGGCGCTATTATCCGCAGCGCTGCCTGTTTCGGGATCTCCGCTGTTATATTGCCGGAGCGCCGGACAGCCGGCATTACGCCTTCAGCCCAAAAAACCGCCTCCGGAGCGATAGAGAAAGTAGATATCGTGGAAGTGGGCAATCTGAACCAGACCATACTGGAACTTAAAAAGAAGAATTTCTGGGTTTACGGGGCAGACATGAAAGGAAAGCCGGCGGATAAGATCGATTTCGCTTTTCCTGTGCTGCTGCTTATCGGTTCCGAGGGAGAGGGGCTGCACCAGAAGACCATGGAACATTGCGACGAGCTGGTTTCCATCCCGCAGAAAGGCGGCGTTGAGAGCCTGAACGCGTCGGTCGCGGCCGGCGTTATCTTCTACGAGATATCGAAGAGGCTCTAGGGTGTAAAGCGGGCCGGTTTGCCTGTTTCTACAGCAGCACACCCCCCTTGACAATCCGTTGCCATCTGCTATACTATTTTTATAGAGGCGGGGCACCTATTTAAACAGGTTCAGCTCCGCTTCTTTTTTTATTCCGGCAGGAGCTTTTTCGCCCCCTGTCTTCCCGCAAGCTGCATGGAAATATCCAGCAGATCCTGTTCGTTTATGACGCCTGCGGTGTCGAGCGTGAAAATAAGCCTGAAGTCCCGGTTCCAGCTGTTTGCGTGGGTTAGCCGGCCTGCGCACAGCCCGTGCCAGCGGAACTCATAGGCTTCGGCGCTTTGTCCGTAATTGGCCGGCTCCCAGGCCAAACGGCGGTAAATGAACACTTTTTCTCCGTCAAGACGGACGGCCTGGAAGCCGTCGCACATCCATTCCTTTATCTGCCACTCCATATAAACCTCCCCCCGGCCGGATGCCAGTATCGGACCACCTTCCCGCATGCAGTGCCCGCTTATAGCGTAGCAGCCCACCCCGACAGCGTACTGTCGCTCATTAGGGGCCCTTTTTAACAAAAAAACACATCCGGCGCTGGTCCTCATCTTGACAGTACTGCCGGTTCGTTGACATAATACCTTTGTGCCCGGACATGCGGTTCCGCAGGCCGAGCGGACGGAAAAGCGTAAAACAGTGCGGCTAGATGTCCTGGAGCCAGAATAAAATGAAATTTTATATGTACATGCAGGAGAAGGTTATCGGACCTTACGAATCAGAGGATATAATAAAACGATTCGGAGGCGTCTCTCCGGAAACGCTGGTCTGCTATGATGAGAAGTATGAGGCCGGTTCGGAGAAATGGCATATAATAAGCCAGGTGCCGGAATTAGCGCGCTGCATCAAAAATGAAATATCCGAGCCGGTCGCGGGCATTCACGCGGTCCCTGGCCAGAAGCTAGCGCTTCAAATACTTTCCACAGACGACGATTCTAATATTCGGGAGCTCCTGTGGAACATGCTCGCGGAGGTAGGGCATACGGTGGAATTCGCAAGAGATGGCGAGGAAGTGTTCAAGCGGCTCGCTGAGAAAAAATACGACCTTGTCATTCTGGACGTAAATATGCCCAAAATGAACGGATACAAGGTGTCGGAACTGATGCACAAAAAGCTGTCTAACCCGCCCAAGGTCATAATCTTCACAGGCCGGGACCTGCAAAAAGAGCGCCTGCAGTTCGTGTGTTCCGGGGCGGACTCCATTTTAAGCAAGGGCATCGACAACGACAAGTTGATCCGGACCATTGAAGGCCTTTTCAGCAGGGGCTCGATGCGCGCCGCGAAACCGGTCCGGGCGGCGTTCACTCCTGAGCCGACTCCGCCGATCCTCGCGGCGCCGCCGGTCTCAAAGCCGCCTCCGCCCGTCCCGGCGGTGACTCCGGCAGGCAACGTAGTTGCGCCGCTTCAGAAAGAAGGTTTTTTTGAAAGCGCCGGCAGGGAAAAATCCGTGCCGCCAGCTATCTCCGCTCCGCAGGCCGCGGCCACGGTCATTATCAAGGCGCCTCCGGTCAGCAAAGCCTTGGAAGCGCCCCTCTCCGCGCCGCAGCCAGCTACGGGCGCCCCCGCGGGCGGAGGGCCGGATATCGCTGAAGATCAGTTAAGCGTGAAGCTCAGTTCCCCTGCGGCCGCGGATGATATTAATAGGCTGATGGGGCATATAGATCTGGAGTGCGCGCGGCTGGAGATGCAGTTTGAAAGGCAGGCGCTTAAGATCCTGGAAACACACCAGGAAGCCGCCAGCAGACTGCAAGAGGAATGGCTAAGCCTGCGGCGCTTTATAACCCGCACCGTGCTGTTGCTGGCGGCCGGGGTCCTGGCGGCGATCCTGATCGTGACTCTGCGCTAATCATCCGCCGGCTCCCTTTATAATGTCCTTAAGATACCGTTCTACGCGGGAGCGTATTTCGGTCTTTAACGCGTCCGGCTCCAGGACAGCTATATCCGGGATCCAGTTCAGGACGGTGGGAATGGCTTCCATGAGCTGGGCGAGCCTGGACTCCAGTATTATGGAGCCGTCCGGGTTTTCTTTGACGATCTTCTGAAGAGGGAAAAAATCTTTTTTTCGGAAGAAGTCCGCGGCCTGGGAAGAGATCTTAAGGCGCATTAATATCTTCCGGTCCCTGGCAGGCATAGCGCCCCACACGCTGGTCGCATCCTTTATTACCTTTCCGATATCGGCCGGCGGGGTGAAGGTCTCCGCGGTGAGCTCCAGGCTCTTTATATTGTCCAGCCTGTATTTGACGTATTTCCCTTTTTTATCCGACATCGCCAGGATATAGTAGAAGCCGTTGTCCACCAGGATCTTGAGTGGAGCCAGGACGCGGTTGGTAAGCGCGCCTTTTTTCAGGTAGTCAACGCGTATCTTGCGGCGCTCCAGGATTGCTGTTTCAGCGTCTGGGGCCAAAGTTGAAAGGTCCAGGCCTTTGCCCGGCTTCGGCATGATGACGGCGTAAGGCGATTCCCACGGGGAGAGCTTGGTCATGCGCTGGAAGAGCGCGGCAAAAGACCGGCTGAACGCTCCGCCCATGCCTTTAAACATCTCGTTCATAAGTATGAGGGCGGAAAGCTGCTCTTCCGATAGCCGCATCTCCTTGAGCGAGACGCCTCCGGCGAAGGAGTATTCGCCTTTTCTGTCCTGCTGCAGGCCGAAGGTCATGTTGACGCGCTCGATATCGCGCTGTATGCTGCGCGCGCTGACGTCGAATTCCGCTGCCAGGTCCGTTATCCGCACGCTCCCATTCTCGTTGAGCAGATTCAGTATCTTGAGCACTCGGTAGTACTTCTTGTCTCCCGCAAAATCCTTTTTAGGCATAACCGACCCCCATGTTTCTATATCCTTTTAAGTCCTCAAGATGTTATAAATTCTCCGTCACGGGGGCAAGCCTATGGCAGTGCCGCAACATGGGCAATGCCGTTAAAGCGGCCAGGCATTCCGGTTTTATTTCCGGGTTTTCGTTGACTGATAGGCGGCAAATAACTATAATTAGTGTGTTCGCGGGCGTAGTTCAATGGTAGAACACGAGCCTTCCAAGCTTGATACGTGGGTTCGATTCCCATCGCCCGCTGATGTTTTAAGCGGGTTAGACAGAATCTGATCCGACCCGGCGCTAACCGCCCGGTGTACGAGGGTGCGGGGGGTGTGGCAAGCGCTGGGGTAGCTCAGTTGGTAGAGCATCTGCATGGTAAGCAGAAGGTCGTGGGTTCAATTCCCATCCCCAGCTTGTTTTTGAACAGGTGGCATAGTCAGCGGGTCCCTCGCCGGCATCCGGCCCGGGAATCTGAAGCGCTTGAAATCAGGAGAACCAAACATGGCAAAAGCAAAATTCGACAGGAAGAAGCCGCATGTTAACGTGGGAACTATCGGTCACGTTGACCACGGCAAAACCACGCTGACGGCCGCCCTCACGAAAGTGT
>CAZPMW010000110.1:4509-7531 GCA_964587805.1 uncultured Elusimicrobiaceae bacterium | reverse complement strand
ATGACGACTTATTATCCGGCTCCCTACGGAGGCTACGTCAACATCCTCACCACCGATAATACGGAGCTGGCAAGGGACGCCGGCAAAGTCAACATCGGGACTAATAACAATAACCCCGGCCCAATACTCGACGTGAAAGGTTCGGCCAAGGTAACAGGCAGCGTCACCGCGACTGACGTCGCCGCGACGAACGTCGCCGCGACCGGAAAAATCACGATGAACGGGAAAACAGTCGCGAACGATGTCTCATGCCCCGGAGTCGTCATAGCGGGTAAGACGTTGAATTGCTCCATTAATCAGGCTACGGGCGTACTCAGTTTTACCACGTCCGGCGCGGGCTGCACCGGCTGCACCGTCACTGCGTCCGTGCCATGCGGCAATGTAAGACCGGGGCAGGATTCATGCGGTCTCTACTGCCAGCTGCCCGCTATCCCCTGTAATTGTACAGGCTGCACCGCCACCGCGATGCCGGTATGCGATCAGCCGACTCCGGGCAAGAATTCCTGCGGGGACTTCTGTCAGATACCTGCCGTGGCCTGCGTATGCACAGGTTGTACCGCCACCGCGTCGGCGGTATGCGGCCTGAGCACGCCGGGCAAGAATTCCTGCGGGAAAGGCTGCACTATACCAGCTGTAGCATGCCCGCCCTGCGCAACAGAACGAACTGCATGCTACAAGAACGCCGACCCCGTTGGGGCGTTTTTTGGATTAGCGTGTCTTTCGTGCAAACTCACCTCATGTTCTCTTTGCACAAATGGAAACTGCGCCAATTGCTGTCAGACATACAAACAACCGCAGCCTGGCGTATGCCAATAACGACCGTACACCTGAAGGATAAATACAGGGGACCTGTACAAGGTCCCCGGTGACGGCGAGTATGTGGTTTGCCTGGGATGAGTTTTACGGAAGTTGTCCGGCTGGCCTTTATTTTGTTGATTAATCCTGCACGGTAGTCTTATACCGCCGCATGCCCGATACCGAGGGGTTTCCCGTGAAGGATATCTTCTTACCGTCTACTGTGCCGCTTGAGTCAGGCGGTTGCCCCTGTATCATCTGGTTCTTTGCGGCATAGCCCTGCGTCCGGACCGTGCCTGAGAAGCTGTTGGCTATACGATTGACCAGGGTGTAACGGCCCATATTCCATTTAATAACCATCACCGCTATCGTGGTCAGGATCACGACCAATATCAGCGTCTGCAGCAATACAGCGCCTTTTTTCCGGTTTAACAGCAGGTTCATAAAGTTTCCTGTCGCGAATTTCATCATTGGCCGGAGCTTATAACGTGGACGGTAGTCTTGAGTGTCGTGTCTATAGCTTTAATAGAAGTGAATTTACCTGAGCCAGCGGCCGCCGGATCCCATAATACGCGCAGGCTGATGCTCACCAGGGTGTCGCCTAAAGCGTTGTTTCTGGAAAATAGGGACTCGCCTGCCGGAGCTTGGACAAAGGCAGCCAGCTGCATAGCTGTACCGGAACCGCATGCCGGATAAACGGTTGTGTTGAAAAACTGTCCCCCTGGGCATTTCCCCCCCCCAACGACCGGGAGTTCACCTGTATGATAGTACAGGCAGTTGCCCTGCTGGCACTGGGCCATACAAAACTTATACCAGTAAACAGGCTCAGCCGGGTTCACCGGGTAACACCCTGTGAGCCGGTCCACATTGGACGCGAAGGCTAATTCGTTGCCTCCGCTAGAGGCAGGCGGTGAGTCTATGCGGGTGGCCTCGTCCAGCCGGGTGGAGATAGCCTTCATGGCCAGCGAAGCGCTGGACTTGATGGTGTTCTGCCGATAGCCCTGGAACATGTGTCTATTGGCTGTGGAATATATAGCGGCCAACGACATGCTCATCATGGCAAAGATGATGGCAACTATCAGCAGTTCAATCAGAGTGAAGCCTTCGCGTTCCTTTATCGGCATGGCTTAATCTTTTTAGTCCGGACGCCTGACCGGTTCCCGCCGGCTAGAAACTAGGGCAGTCCGGGGCTTCGTTAAGTTTCAGGCATCCGCCGGAACTGTCAAACTGGTACCCCCATTTAGAATAAGGCGCGCGGTCCGTTCCCGGATTCTTCCCCGTTTTCCTGGCGACTACGGCCAGAGTGGCCATGGTGCCGCCGGCGGAATAAGTATACGAGGAGTTTTTCCAGTTCTGCTGGGCAATGTACCCGCAGGCCTGCAGCCTGCAGGCGTTCTGGGCGGAAGCGCAGGCGGTGCCGCAGTTCTCGTCTATCGTGCCGGTCAGCGGAGAGCCCGGAGTGTCCAGCAGGTATATCCTGTGGGCGGTGGCCAGCATATGGCCTGTAGCCAGGGCGTCCTGGGCTTTCGTGTTTTCCACCGTTTTAGTGTAATACCCGATGCCGGTCGAGGCCAAAATACCTATTATCAGAACCACAACGACCAGTTCGATAAGCGTAAAGCCTTTCTTGTTCCCTTTTATAACTCCTCCCTGTGCCATGTCCCGGCGCCTCTGAATAAAGCTCCGGTTATTTCGCACCTATCTGCGACAGCTGGAAGATGGGCATGAAGATGGACATGACGATTACGCCTATGATGAGACCGATGCCCACGACGAGTATGGGGTCTATCATGGCCGAAAACCGACGTATCCACTGCGCTATCTGCTCCTTATAGAACTTAGAGAGCACGGTGATAATATCCGGCAGCTTGCCGGATTCCTCTCCCATCCACATCATCTCCGTGGCTATAGCCGGGAAGATGCCTGTTTTCTTAAAGGACTCGGAGATGGACCGGCCGCTTGCGATATCGTTCTTGATTTTCTTAAGCGCATTTTGATAGATAAGATTCTTCCTAAACGCGCCCTCAAGAACTGAGACCGCGTTCAGGATGCTTACGCCCGAGCTGATCAGGGTGGACATGGTAGAAAGAAGCCGTTCCATGTTCATATTCTTGATCAGGCTGCCGATGAGCGGTATTTTCTGCTGGAAATAATTCCAGGTCAGCAGGCCCGCCTCGTTGTCGCGGAACACGCTGTTGCCTCCGACCAGGACGGCCGCCAGCGTGGC
>CAZPMW010000110.1:0-4499 GCA_964587805.1 uncultured Elusimicrobiaceae bacterium | reverse complement strand
GGCCACATAGGCCCTGAACGCCAGGACCGCGCCTATCCCTCCGACCAGGAAGAAAAGGTAATACCCGGAAATGACAGCGGAGACAGCTACGATAACCTTGGTGATGAATGGGAGCTGAAGATTAAAATCCTTGAAGATGCCGGCAAAGACGGGAACGATAAAGATCACGAAGTAGGCCAGGACGCCTACGGAGGACAAGGCCAGCACCGTGGGATAGGCCAGGGCCGTGATGACCTTGGATTTAAGCTCCTCCTGCGCTTCGCAGTAGGATGTTATCTGCCTGAGAACAGAGGGCAGCTGGCCTGAAACTTCACCGGCCTGCACCAGGGAGATCCATACTTCGTCAAAAACTTTCGGATGTTTTTCCAGCGCCTTATGGAACGTGCCCCCGGCGGACACTTCCTTGGTAACCGCCCCAAGAACGCTGCTCAGCGCCCTGTTTTCGGTATGCTCACCCAGCAGCGAAAGCGCGCGCACCAGCGGGATTCCGCCGCCAAGCAACGTGGACAGCTGCTCTCCGAAAAAAACCAGGTCGCGGCCAGAGATAGCGCCCTTATTGAACCTCTGAATATTGAGGATGCTTTTAGATTCGGCTGAATCCGAATTAATGGAAAGGATAAACAGGCCCTTGGCCTGGATGGACTGTACCGCCTGGTCTTCATCCTCTGAATCGAGGCTTCCCGTGGTCACCGTTCCCTGGGCGTCCTGAACCGTGTATATGAATCTTGCCATAAACCACCTTTATCCGCTGGATAATTTTAAACTGCTTGAATTTCGCCCGCTTCGGCGCATGGATCCGGGCACGATACGCCGCAATCAGGCGGTTATGGTGACCGAAAGCATTTCTTCGACTGAAGTGGAGCCGGCTATAACCTTGCGCCAGCCGCTGGCCCGCAGGCCCCAGGCGCCGCTTTTAGACGCGGCTTCGGTCAGCTTCTGCGTGTCCGCGTCCTTGAAAATTATATGCTTCATCTCTTCGGTATTAAAGTAGACTTCGTATATGGCCTTGCGGCCGGTATATCCCATATTAGAACATTTTGGACAACCCTTGGCCTTGTAAAAGACCAGCTTGGCCGGGTCAGGCAGCGGGTTCATCTGGCATTCCGCAGCCATCTGGTCGAGCTCTTCCTGTGAAGGCCTGTAGGGCTGCCTGCAATGCACACAGAGCTGCCGCACCAGACGCTGGGCGGCCAGGCACAGCAGCGTGCTGGCCAGCAGGTATCTCTCTATCCCCATATCTATCAGTCTGGGGACGGCCTCAAGTGCGCTATTGGTATGCAGCGTGCTTAAAACCAGGTGGCCGGTCATAGCGGCCTTCAGACAGGCCTCGGCCGTTTCGTTGTCGCGGACCTCTCCCACCAAGATAACATCTGGGTCCTGCCGGAGGAAGGAGCGCAGCCCGGCCGAGAAAGTAAGCCCTATCTGGGGCCTGATCTGCACCTGGCTTATGCCCTCCATCTTGATTTCCACTGGATCTTCCAGGGTCATGATGTTGATCTCCGGGGATTTGATCGTATTCAGCACCGCGTTCAGGGTGGTTGTCTTTCCTGAGCCGGTGGGCCCCGTAAGGAAAATGAGGCCGTGCGGCGCCTTAGCGGCCTTCAAAAAATCCACGCTCTGCCTGGGCTCGAAGCCCAGCTTGTCGATGTTAAGCTCAACGGCGCCTTTATCAAGGAGACGCTGCACCATCTTTTCGCCGAAAACCGTCGGGCAGACTGAGACGCGGACCTCGATAGTGCGGTTCTGGTATTTTATTGAGTAGCTTCCGTCCTGCGGCAGCCGCCGCTCGGAGACATCGAGCCGGGAGAGGATCTTGACCCGGGAGATAAGCGCGTCAACCAGATCTCCGGGCGGCGTACTGCGCTCGTACAGCACGCCGTCTATGCGGAAGCGCAGAGAGACCTTGTCGTCGAATTTTTCAAGGTGGATATCGCTGCTCCGCTCGGATATGGCCTGCTTCAGAATCGCGTTTACGAGCCGTATGGACTGGGCCCCCTTGGACTCCCCCATAATGCCTTTATCCAGGTCCAGCTTCCCGTCCGCCGTGATGACATCGCCGTCGGTGGAATCTCCCTTGCCCGCGGAGTCCATGACGGTGTCTATAAGGCTGCTTGTGCCCTGGTAGAAGGCGTCGATAACCTTCAGTATCTGCGCTTTGGTGGCGATAAACGGCTGCACGTCCATGCCGGTGACGAGCTTGATATTGTCTATAAGGAGGATGTCAGCCGGGTCCGACATGGCCGCGGCCAGGACGCTGTTTTCAACGAAAAGCGGCACTACCTGATGTTCGCGGGCGAATTTTTCCGGTATCAGCTTCTCCAGGCCCTCGCCCTTTTCAGGGTTCAGGATCTTATTTTCCATGGAGGCGTAGGGCACGCCAAGCTGTTTGGAAAGGCCCATGGCAATCTTCTCATCGGTGGTAAAGCTCATCTTTACCAGAGCTTCCCCGATAAGGCAGGGGTTCTGCTGCTAGAACTTAAGGGCTTTAACAAGCTGATCTTCGGTTATCCAGCCTGCGCCGATCATTATTTCGCCAAGTTTTTTTCTGGGCATAATGCTGAAAGCTATAAAGCGCCGGCACAGCTCACAAGCCCTGAACGGAGCTAAGCCGCCGGTGTCGCCCGTCTGCTACCCGCCAATTAGTCTACTAAAATTGTGGGCGTAACGAAAATCACCATGTCGGTGTTGATGCGCCTTGAGCTGACGCTGGTAAACAGCCAGCCTATGATCGGAATATAGCCCAGCAGCGGCACTTTCTTTACGCTCTTCTGCTCCATGGAGGAAAGCATGCCGCCTATTACCACCGTCTGCCCGTTCTTTACCCGGACCATGGTGCTGGCGGCCCGCGTCACAGGGTCCAGCACGGTTTGGCCCTGCACAGATATGCCCGAGGGCGTGACATCGGTATATTTAGGCTGGATCACTAAAGTAATATAGCCTTCCTTGTTGACCTGCGGGGTGACCTGAAGCGTCAGGCCCACCTTCCTGCGTTCCAGCGTCGTGGCGGAGGAGCCGGTAGAGCCGCCGGCGGAAGAGACAGTGCTGGCGGTGCCTACGGCCGCTTCCCGTGAAACCGTGATCCGCGCCGTCATATTGTTCATCGCCACTATCTGGGGCTTGCCTAGATAGCGGGCCTCTCCCCGTGATATCAAAGCCCTGAAAATAGCCTGCAGCTGGGCCAGGCTGAAGATCCCGTAGTACATCCCCCTGGCGCCCATATTCCCGGTCGATGTAATGGGATTTATAGAGCTGCCGGAGCCGCTTCCGCCTCCGCTGCTGGAGGCGCTCGCTGCTGCGGCGGAATCCGAAGCGGACGGGTAGAAATATTTCCAGCTGTCTCCCGAGAAAAATCCGGGCCGAAGACCGTAATCCGTCAATCTGGCCGGACCGGCGAAATAAGCCATCTCTCCGCGCGAGCCGCCCCATTCTATGCCGAGCTCATTCAGGCGGTCGGTGTTTATTTCCACCATTTTGGCCTCGATAAGTATCTGGGGAGCTTTTTTATCCAGCTCAGAAATGATCTGTTCTATCTGCGGGAACACTTCCGGTACATCCGTAATAATAAGGCTGTTGGTTCTGGGGTCGATGGCCATCTTGCCGCCGGCATCATCTTTGCTGCCCTTCCTGGTCAGAACGCTCTGGATAATGTCCAGTATCGCTATTCCGCCGCCAGCCCCGCTCTTCCCGCTCTGGCTGGTTGGCGCCTCACCGATCGTTCCGCCGGACGACACGTCCTCGGCTGACATGGCCCGCTGATCGTCTTCAGGGGAACCGATCTTGATGAGAGGTATATAATTCAGCACATATACCTTCGTGATATAATTGGGCGCGGTGGCGGAGCGCCTCTGCACCACATAGGTATCGCTCTTGCCAAGGCGCTGGTAAGTCAGACCTTTGACTTTCAGCAGCAGCTCCAGCGCCTCGCGCACGGTGGTCTTCCTCAGGAACACTGTGATGGTTTTATTCTCAATGCCCTCCGTGACGATAAAGCTGACCTTGGATTGGGCGGACACCACGTCCAGGAAAGTGGTAAGAGGCATCCCCTTCAGCCTTATGGGGCCTATCTTGCGGTCCAGCGCGGACACCGAGTCTACCTCCTCGTACATAGGCGCCTCTTTAGGAACTCCTCCTGAAATATCGCCGGCTGCTATCGGAGATCCGGGAGTAGGGGCCTGGGGCATATACTGTGGCGGCGATACTTCCTGGCCCGGAGGCTGGTCGAGGATGGGGCCGCCTTCATCCGCCGGGGGTTCCTGAAGTCCTTGCGCTGAATTCCTTCCGGTTTCCGGTTGGGCGTCCTGTGCGAAAACAAAGGCGACAGGCGCGGCAAATTGTTCCGCCAGCAGGCAGACGGTAATCAGGATCCGTAATTTTGTCATAAGTCCTCCATCTACATTATAGCCCATATCCGCCGGCCTTAAAAGCCCGTATCACCGCATAACCTTGGTAAACTGTTTTCCCTGGTACTCCCCTATTACATAGCTCTGGGTTATCTTCAC
>CAZPMW010000109.1:0-7533 GCA_964587805.1 uncultured Elusimicrobiaceae bacterium | reverse complement strand
GGCTCCGTCCGGAACGCCCGTTTCGGCCGTCGCAGACGGGTCGGTTTCTTTCGCAGGCCTGAAAGGCGGCTACGGAAAATTCGTAGAGCTGCGCCACGGCGGGACTTATATCACGGCCTATGGACATCTGCGCTCGTTCGCTAAAGGAATAAGAGGCGGGAAACGGGTTTCTCAGGGCGACGTCATCGGCTACGTGGGCAGCACAGGCCTGGCCACCGGGCCGCATCTGGATTTCAGTATCAAGAAGAACGGCCGGTTCGTAAACTTCCTTAAGCTGGAAATCCCGGCGGCGGGGGGGCTTAAGGGCGCGGAATTGTCGGAGTTTCTGACCGCCATAAAACCCCGGCTGGCCGCCCTTGAAAAAGCCGCCGCCGCACCGGTGCGATAGCCTTGGGTTTCCGTTGGAAACAGTGCGTAAAAATTGTTAAAGTTAAGCGCGGACAATAGATTAAAAAGCGGGCGAATACCGTCCGGAGGCTAATGTGGAAAGCAGATACGAATTTAGCAGAATAGAGAAAAAGTGGCAGGCCGTCTGGGAGAAGGAACAGGCGTATATCACGAAAGAAGACTCCCGGAAGCCGAAATACTACGCGCTCGAGATGTTCCCGTATCCTTCAGGCGCCGGCCTGCACGTAGGTCACTTTAAAAATTATATGCCGATGGACGCCTTCTGCCGCTACAAGCGCATGAAAGGCTTTAATATCCTGCACCCGATGGGTTGGGACGCCTTCGGCCAGCCGGCCGAGAACGAGGCCATCAAGCGCAAGCGCAACCCCCGCGAAATGGTGGCGGAATACGCGGCCAATTATAAGCGCACGCTGCAGTCGGTCGGCGCCAACTATGACTGGACCCGCGAAATAAATTCCAGCCTGCCAGGGTATTACCGATGGACGCAATGGTTTTTTCTGCTCTTATATAAGCGCGGTCTGGCTTACAGGTCAACGGCCCCCATAAACTGGTGCCCTGAATGCAAGACAGGGCTCGCCAATGAAGAGGTGAAAGAGGGGCGGTGCTGGCGCTGCGACGCGCAGGTTGAGAAGAGGCAGATGCCGCAGTGGTTCTTTAAGATAACCGCTTACGCTGAGCGACTGCTGGCGGACCTGGACGGGATAGCCTGGTCCGACGGCCTCAAGGAAATGCAGCGCGACTGGATAGGGAAAAGCGAGGGGGCCGAACTGAGCTTCGCGCTTAAAGACTCTTCTGAGACGATAAAAGTCTTCACCACGCGCGCTGATACCGTTTTCGGGGCCACATTCATGGTCCTGGCTCCCGAGCATCCGCTACTGCAGAAGATAACGGCGTCCGCTAACAAAGCGGAAGTGGAGAATTACGTCAAATCAGCGCAGCGCGTTACCGAGATGGAGCGACAGAACGCGGAGCGGACGAAGACCGGCGTTTTTACAGGGGCTTACGCCGTGAACCCCGCCAGCGGCAAGCTTATGCCAATATGGGCCGCTGACTACGTGCTGATGAATTACGGCAGCGGCGCCATCATGGCCGTGCCAGCCCACGACCAGCGGGATTTCGACTTCGCCAAAAAATTCGGCCTGGATATCACGCTCGTCTATCGGAAGGCTGACGGCCCCGCAACGGGCGCGGAGCTTTCATGCGCCGGGCCGGACGGCGGCTTAGTCGTTAACTCCGGACAATTCAGCGGGCTGGAGGATTCGCCGGAAACCAGGGAAAAATTCGCAAAATGGACGGAGGAGTCGGGGTTCGGCAAAAGGACCGTGAATTATCGCCTGCGTGACTGGCTGATAAGCAGGCAGCGCTACTGGGGCGCGCCCATACCTATTATTCATTGCCCGAAATGCGGCGAGGTGCCCGTTCCGGAAGACCAGCTTCCGGTGCTGCTGCCCGACGTGAGCGACTATCAGCCCTCCGGCACGGGTGAGTCGCCGCTGGCGGCTATACCTGAGTTCACGGCCGTGCCCTGCCCTAAATGCCAGGGGCCGGCCAGGCGGGAGACCGACACCATGGGCGGTTACGCCTGCTCGTCCTGGTACTTCCTGCGTTTCGCCGACCCGCACAATGATAAAGCCTTCGCCTCACGCGAAAAGATGGACGCCTGGCTGCCCGTGGATCTCTACAGCGGCGGCGTGGAACACGCCAGATCGCATCTTTTGTACTCAAGGTTCTGGTGCAAGGTTATGTTCGACGCTGGGCTTATAAATTTTACCGAGCCTTTCAAGATCCTGCGCAACCAGGGCTCGATGCTGGCCCACACGCCGGGCCGCCGCCCGCGCCACAGCGAAACCGGCGACGGGGAGGAAGGCCTGGTGGACTGGATCCCTTTGAAGGAGGAGGAAAAGAAAACTATTCCGGAGGACCAGATCGTCTGGCGCTGGGCGCGCATGTCCAAATCCAAGGGGAACACCGTTTCCCCTGACGAAGTTATAAATCAATACGGGGCGGACAGCCTGCGCCTGTACGAATTGTTCGTGGTTCCCTTCGAGGACGACGTGCAGTGGACCGAGGAGGGGATAAAGGGCTCTTACCGGTTCATCAACAGGTTCTGGCGCTGGATGGCCGCTTTCTCCGGATGCTATAAGCAGGATTGGAGGACGCTGCTCGAAACCTCCAGGCCCGGGCCGGAGGGGGATAAGGTGCGCAGGAAACTCCACCAGACTATAAGGAAAGTGGGCGCGGACACCGAGAACTTCCGTTTCAATACGGTGATCTCGGCGCTGATGGAATTGACTAACGACCTTTACGCCTACGCCCAGCCGGAGGCTCCGGCCCCGGACCCCGCCGTGGTGTCCGAGGTGGTGGAAACCGCCGCTTTGCTTATCGCACCGTTCGCGCCGCACCTGGCCGAGGAGCTGTGGAGCGGCCTTGGCGGAAAAGGGCTGATCTGCGACGCTGCATGGCCGGCCTTCGACCCGTCGATAGCGGCTGAGCCGGAGATCACCATCGTGGTGCAGATAAACGGCAAGCTCCGCTCCCGGATAAGCGTACTTCCGGAGACCGGCGATGAACAGATAGAGAAAGCCGCGCTCGCGGATGCGGCGATAGCAGCCGCGCTGGCAGGTAAGCGAGTTGTTAAGACCATCGTGGTCAAAAAACGGCTGGTTAATATCGTTCTCGCCGCGGATTGACAGTTAAGGCGGTTAATTGCTAATTTTTTATTGGTAATTGCGGTTAGCTGTTTACATCCAAAAATAGGGGGCGTATTAACAATGAGCAATATTAAAGTTTCAATAAAGATGCTGTTTTGCTTAGGGGCCGGCCTCGCTCTGGCGGGCTGCGGCGGCGGTAAGAAAAACATGCAATCTGAACCAGTCGCGGCGCCAACTGCGGCTATCGCTCCCTCCGGCCCGACCTGGGTGAATCAGGGCTCCGGCGCTTTTAAAGACGGCAATTTTTACGGAGTGGGCATAGCCTCCGGCATTAAAAACAGGGCTCTGGCGGTTGATACTGCCGATAGCCGCGCGCGCGCCAAGATAGCGGAGGTTTTTAACACCTATATAGCCAAGCTGACCAAGGATTATATGGCCTCCACCACTGCCGGCGATATGAAAACCTCCAGCGAGGAACAGAATGTGACTAACTCGCTTAAGAGCTTTACCCAGATGAACCTCTCCGGGGTCGTCATCGTGGATCACTGGGTGGACTCCTCGGACGGATCCATGTTCGCTCTCGCGAAGCTTGACGTAGCCGGTGTGAAGGCCTCTCTAGACAAAGCCCAGGAGCTGGACGCTAAAGTGCGGGATTACGTTAAGGCTAACGCGGACAAGGCCTTTGAAGACCTCTCCGCGGAAGAAGCCAAGCACTAAAGCGCCGAGACCAAGGAGAAATCAGCCATGAAAAGATGCTCTGTTCTTCCCGTTCTGTTTTGTTTTACGCTTCTGACCGGCTGCGGCACATCCGTAAAGCGCATGGATGTAAATGAGGTTAAGGATATCAGCGGGAAATGGAACGACACCGACTCCCGCCTTACAGCCGAAGAAATGATCGGGGACTGCCTGTCGCGGCCATGGATCAGCGCGGCCGCCAGTTCGGCGGGGGGCAATCCCACCGTGATCGTAGGAACGGTACGGAATCAGAGCAATGAGCACATTAATACCGACACATTCGTAGAGGATCTGCAGCGCTCTTTGATCAACTCTAACAGGGTCGCCTTTGTGGCGAGCAAAAACGAGCGCGGAGAGGTCCGCGACGAGCGCCTTGAGCAGGACACTAACTCTTCGGAAGAAACCAAGAAAGCTCACGGGCAGGAAACAGGCGCCGACTTCATGATGAGCGGTTCCATTAACACCATCGAAGATAAAGAGGGCGGAAAATCCGTCATGTTCTACCAGGTCAATCTTAAGCTGCTGAATATGAAAACCAACCAGATTGTCTGGAACGGGCAGAAAAAGATAAAGAAATTCATCAAGCGGTCCGGGTCTTCCTGGTAAGAGCCCGATCAATTAAATTCATGCGCATTCCGTGCCGCCTGCTCGCCATCCCGGCGTTTTTTCTGGCGGCCTGCGCCGGTCCGTCTCGTTCATACCGGACGGGGCTGAACGATAAACTAGCCGCCTTCGATTACGAAGGCGCCAGGGCGCAGATAGAGAAAGCCAAGGCCTCCGAATACGGCGAAAAGAACGCCGTGGTGTATTATCTGGACCGCGGCATTGTTCTCCACGATGCCGCCAAATACGCCGAAAGCGACCGCGACCTGGAAACTGCCGAGGAGCGGATGGAAGCGCTGTTCACCAAAAGCGTGAGCAGAGGCGCCGGCACTTTCCTGCTGAACGACAATACCACCAAATACGCCGGGGAGGTTTTTGAGCGGGCCCTGCTCAACGTCTTCCGCGCGCTGAACTATGTCTTCCTGGGCGAAACTGACGACGCTCTGGTGGAGGCGCGCAAGGTCACGGCGTATCTCAGCCGCTTCAGCGAGTTCATGCAGGGGCGCAGCGGCTTCCGGGACAGCGCCTTCTCCCAGTACCTGAGCGCCATGCTCTTTGAGCAGAACGGGGATTACGACGACGCGCGCATTTCTTACGCGGCTGCGGACAGGGCCTTTAAGACCTATGCCGGAGATTTCGGGACGCCGCAGCCTGAATTTTCGGCGCCGCAGTATTCCAAGCTGGCCGGCCTGGGCCTGGGGGAGATAGTCTTTCTGCATTACAACGGACCCGCGCCCATGAAAGTCTCCCGCACATTTCAGGTCGCCTGGAATGAGGCTATGCTGGCGGTCAGCCAGAGCGGGGAGAAGGACGCCGGGTCGGAGCGCTTTACCAACGCAGTAAAAGCGGGCCTGCTGGGGAATGCCATTACCGTGGCCTATCCGGAGTACGAGCAGCCCCCGTTCCTTATAGAGGGCTCGCGCGTGGCCGCAGGCGGGGCAGAGACGCAGTCTGTGCTTATGGAGGATGTTTCAGCCATAGCCCGCCAGACCCTGGCGGAAAAGAACGCGGCCATAAGAGTGCGCGCCATTGCCCGGGCCACGATTAAATTCGTGCTGGCCAGGGCGGCTGCCGCGGAGGTTGAAAAGCGCGCCGGAGCCGGGCTGGGCCTGCTGGCCAGGATCGTCAGCAGCGCCGCCGGCGCAGTGACCGAGACAGCGGACACCAGGGGGTGGACCACTTTGCCCGCGCAGATACGCATGGCGCGGCTGGCTGTGCCGCCGGGCCGACATGAAGTCAGCGTTACCTTTATCTCCAGGAGCGGCGCCCCGGCTGGCACTGCGGTCTTTAAAGATGTAGAGGTGGTGAAAGGCCGGAGGACTTACCTGCATTACCGCACGGCCCGCTAGCGCGGTGTTGAGGAGGCTTGATCTATGTCTTACAAATGTTTCGCGGCTATTCCTTTAGCGTTTTTAATGGCCTCCTGCGGTTCTGCCGGCCATAAGCCTGATAGGGCGGCCGCCATTGCCGTGCCAGCCGCGCGGCCGGCTTGGGTAGACGGCGCGGCAGCCGAATATCCCGGCGGCCGGTTTATTACCGGCGTAGCGTCCTCAGACGATCTTGCCGCGGCCAAAGATCGGGCTCGCGGCGAGATATCCAAGGTGTTTACCACGCTGATAACCATTAACACCGCCGTAACCTCTTCTGAATATTCTTCGGAATCGCAGGGTAAAACCGCGGCTTCCTCAGCGCAGAACATAACGCAGAACGTGCGCGCAGTTTCCAGTAAAAACCTTGAGGGTGTAGAAATCGCGCGCACCTGGCGCGACGACGCCACCGGCCTGTACTACGCTCTGGCGGTGCTGGAGCGCGCCAAGGCTCTGGCGGCGCTGGAGGACAAAACGCGGGAGCTGGATGCGCAGGGGCGGGATGCGGAAACGCAGCTGGCGGCCGCGGCAGAAAAGCTGCAGAAAGCTAAACACGCGTTGAAGCTGCTGGCTATCCTGAAAACCCGTGAAGCTGTGGCGGCGGATATTCGCGTGCTGGATCCGGCTGGCGTTCCGGCTCCGGGGCTGGACGTAAACGCCGCGAGGCGGGCCGCCGCTAAGGCGCTGTCCGGTCTTGACGTGGCGCTGGTAATGTCCGCTGAGAACTCCGGCCCGGTGGCCGCGGCAGTTATCAAGGCTCTTAACGGCCTTGGTATTGAAGCCAAAACTTCAGCCTCTGCCGCAGGCGCTGATATCGCGGCGGGGTGCTCAGTTGAGCTTTATGCGGTTCCGGACCCGGACCTGCAGTCCCGCTGGAAATGGTGCCGCGGCACGGCATCTGTTGAGCTGAAAGACCCTAAAACTTCCAGGATTTTCCTGAATTTTGACGCCTCCGTCAAAGAGGCCGCCCCGACTCCCGCCGAGGCACGGTTAAAAGCGGAAACCGCTCTTGGGAAAAAAATTGGCCCTGAGATACTCCGTGGCATAACGGCCTATCTCGAAGGCAGATAGCGGGTTTTATGTCCGGCTTTGGATTTTACCGAGAGTCTGTTTCAGATACCATAACACGCATGCGGCGGCGCTTGCGATCGCTGCGAACTGGGCGGTGGTCAGCGTGGCGGTAGTGAAGATCCCGTCGTCATCGCCGCGCGTAAAGTCCACGGCGAAGCGCATGACGCAATAGGATACGATAGAAAGAACGAACGTCATTCCGGGCTTTGGGCGCCGGCGGGAAAAGATCCAATATGCAGCTAAAAATATAATCAGGCTTCCCAGTGCCTCATAGAGCTGTGAGGGGTGCAGCGGGATGCCCAGCAGATTATTATCGACGCTGCACATAAAGTCGTAGTACCGGACGCCCCACGGCATTATTGTCGGCGCGCCATAACAACAGCCGTGCAGGAAACAGCCGACGCGCATTACCGAAAGGCTAAGCATGGCGGACAGGCCCAAAGCGTCGGCGACAGGCCGGAAGTCTATTTTCCTGACGCGGCAGTATATATACGCGAAGGCGGTGGAGGTCCACAAACAGCCCCAGAAGGAGCCGCCTGGGAGCTTCCAGTCCTTTATCAAAACAGGCAGGTTATGGGCCAGCCCTCCGTTATAAAGGGCGATGTAAAAAAGGACAGCGCCGAACGGTGCGCCCAGGGCCAGCGCTAATACGAGGTTCCAGAAGTCCTCAGGAGAGAGCCGCATCTAACTTCTGCAGC
>CAZPMW010000108.1:5345-7591 GCA_964587805.1 uncultured Elusimicrobiaceae bacterium | reverse complement strand
GGCCGTTTCCGGGTCCTTGACCGCGAGCTTCTCGAGCATATCCCTCTTTGCGCGCAGGCTGACTTTATCTATCACCTCTATGACCTGCTGAACCCCGCCCTCGGTGCCCACCAGCCGGCGCTCCAGCTCGTCCTTGATCGTATTCACGACATCCGGCTCGACGAAGCGAACCTTTGCCATATTTGAGAGAACATCGGAGGCGACGTCCGGAGGAAGCTGCCGCAAAAATTCACTGCGTACGTTCTGCGCAAGATGGGTGACGACAAGGGCGATATTGGCGGGGTCCTCATTGCTCATAAGATGCACAAGGAACATCACCTGGTCCGGCCTGACGTTGAAGACGACCTTCTCCTGGTCTCCGGCTCCGGAAGAGCCGGCGGAACCGGATTCGTCATCTTTTTTCTCGCCTTCACCGGTAGTTGAGTGAACGTCTACGTCCAGGCCCGGCACGCTCATATCCTTGCCCGATTCCATGGTTATCTGGTGGGTTTGCTGGGCCTTAGCCATATTGCTCATGGCGCCGGCCAGTTTCAGAAAGCCTATAGCGACCACTATCAGGGCTATAATGCCCATAATAGCGAGAATACCGTATTTAAAAATCATGCCGATCGCTTCGGGCGTGTACCATATCGTGCGCCAGAAAGAGGCGAAAGGGGCCTTGATTATAACAAGATCATCCCCCCTCTTCTGGTCCAGCGCCAGCACTTCTGAAACCACGCTTCTGACGCTCTGGGCGTCGGCTTCTGACAGTTCCTTATTGAGAATGACGGTCACCACCAGCTTCTTAAGGAATGTAGTTGGAAAAAGCATCTGTTTCTGGTAGGTGGTGCTTTCCGGCTTGCCGCTGCCGATGGACATATTTGGAAAACCGGGCAGCAGATACTCCGCGGCCAGCTGGTTCTCTCCGGAGCCCCCGTCCCACTTGAACATGCCGCCTTTATCTGGCGTCTGGTCCGGAGTAGTGGTCATATCCACTTTTTCCGTGCGGGTGAAATCCATGGTGGCTTCCACCACCACCTTGGCCTGGCTGGGACCGATCATCTTGAGCAGAACTTCCTCTACCTTAACTTCAAGCGAGCGCTCGTACCTGGCTTTATCATCCAGCGGGGTGTTATAGGCCTGGCCCATAGCCGCACGAAGCCCCGGCAGCAGCAGCATTGCGGCGGGCAATATCACGCGCGCGCATATACGCGCCAGAACACTATGCTGTAATGCTGATAGTTTCATAAAAACCTTGATAAACCCGGCCTATACCACATAGGATTGCAGCCTGCGTTCCACCACAATCGGGATGCTGCCCTTCATTATCTCCAGCACGCCGTCCAGGACCATGGACTTCATCCTGACCTCCATCCATATCCTGGCGCGGATCTTGCCGGCTATCGGCACGCACACCATATTGGCCAGAGCGATGCCGTAAAAAGCCGAAGTTATGGCCACGCCCATGGCGGGGCCCACGCTTTCCGGGTTGGAAATATCGCTTAGCACGCCTATGATACCGATAAGGGTGCCGAGCAGGCCGAACATAGGCAGCAGAATGCTCATAGTGCGGTAGACATTGGCGACCTCGTTCAGCTCATCCACCGCCTGGTTGATCTCCTGCTCCATCACCTGCTTGACGAAGTTATAATCGTTATATTCAAGCGCGGCCAGCGCGGCGCGGCTCAGAAACCCGTTGGCTATACCCTGGTCCACGTCTTTGAGCGAGGAAAGGCCCTTCATCCGGCATTGCTCGGCCAGGCCCGTTATCACGGGGATGATTTTCTGGATATTGAAGGCGTCTCCCTGGATCAGCATGGACTTAACTTCCAGAAGGGCTTTAACCAGATATTTAAGGGGGGTGTTGAGCAGCATCGCCACGGCGCAGCCGCCCAGCACTACCACTACGCCGTGCAGGTTGACCAGCGACGCGGAAAGCTGTTTGGTCTCCACGCCCACGAAAATCAGGGCGCCGAGAGCCGCCAGACCCAAGACAGTGCTGAAATCCATGCCGCCTCCTAAGCTGTGCCTCGAACGTATCACGTATATTGTACGAACGGGCTGTTACCAAAAGATTATGACAATATTACATTATAACAGCGCGCGCGGGTACAGGTAAACCTAAAAACCCGCTATTCGCTCTTCTCTCTCCTTCTCCCCGCCCTTTCTCCTTGATCCTTAATCCTTGATCCTTAATCCTTTCTCCAAAGTATCCATCCGGTCTGAAATAGCGTTGAACGCCGAAATTTTGGCCTCCAGCGCGCGCA
>CAZPMW010000108.1:0-5245 GCA_964587805.1 uncultured Elusimicrobiaceae bacterium | reverse complement strand
TCCATCCGGTCTGAAATAGCGTTGAACGCCGAAATTTTGGCCTCCAGCGCGCGCAATCTGCGCTCTGTAACGATATTCTGTTCGTCCACAAGCCAGGTTATCTTTTCACCCAGGCCCTTCAGCTGCCCCCTGAGCGCCGTCATGTCCGGTTCCAGGCCTTTCCTTACGTTCACCTCGGCTTCAGACAGTATCTTCCCGTACAGCACCTCGTCGCTCATGAGCCGGCTGGAGAGATCGGCCAGCCCGGCGTGCATAGTCGTTTCAAGTTCGGCGAGCCGCGGCGACAGCCGGGTGACCGACTCCTTTAAATACTCGTCGAACCGGTCGGCCACCAGTTTCTTGGAAACGTTCTTCACATAGCCGCGCATCTCTCCTACGGATTTGCGGCATTCCTGTTCGATGCTGGAAAATTCTTCGGTATAACCTGAGAGCTTGCGCTGCATAACCTGGAATTCGGCAAGAGTCTCTGAAACGCTGAAGCTTACGCTTTCAATGTCATTCCTGGATATGTACGCTTCCAGACGTTTTGAAAGAGCCTGACAGGACTCCAGCCCGGCCTTGATTTCAGCAAGACCGGCCTCCTGGCGCTCAAGCCTGGAAAGAGACTCCGTATTCGGCGGTGGCGGAGGAGGTGGCGGCGTCGGCCGGGAAACGGACTGCTTAAGAGCGGCTATTTCCGCCTGCAAAGCCTTTATCGCGGCCTCAAGCCCCGCGACCCTGGCATCGTTCTCGGGCCCTGCTTTAGCATGAAACTGCTCCCTCTGGGAATGGGCAGGAGGAGGAGCTGGGTTCAGCGCCGAGAAAATAGACTCTTTTTTCTCCATGACAATATTGTAGCCTGTATCTGTTTCACAAAAGTTATGGGAATGTTACATTACGGAAACGGCCCGGCAGCTGTAAGCCTGGCCGCTGGAACGCCGCGGCGAGCCTTATACTTCTTAAACTCCGATCGGTATCCTGAACCAGAAAGTCGACCCCTTTCCAAGGCCGGGGCTGGTAGCGCCTATCTCCCCCTTATGCGACCGTACCACTTCCTGGGCGATGGACAGGCCCAGTCCCCAGCCCTGTTTGCGAAGTTTCTCGTCCTTCTGGTATTTCGCCTGATAGAACTTTTCAAAGATCTTTTTGGTCTCGCTTGCGTGTATGCCTATGCCTGAATCCTTAACATAAGCCGCCGCGTGGTGCCCTTCTGCGCGCAGGGAAAGCTCCACGCGCTTGCCCGCCGGGGTGAACTTGATGGCGTTATTGAGCAGGTTCATAAGCACCTGCGACAGCCTGAAGCGGTCGCCGCTTACCATGAGGTTGGTGGGTATGGCGGCGGTAACCAGCTCCACGCCTTTTTTCTGCGCGTTAATGCTGATGCCGGGCAGAATGTCCCGGGCGATATCGGCGAAGTCGATATTCGCCTTCTCCATCTTCAGCTTGCCGGCCTCGATCATAGCCAGGTCGGTGAGGTCGGCTATAAGGTGGCCCAGCTGATCGGTAGAGAGAACGATGTTCTTCAGGTACTGCGCTTCCTTTTCCCCTACGGTCTTCTTCATCAACAGCTCGCTGAATCCCCGGATGGAAGCCAGCGGCGTTCTTACGTCGTGCACGACCATGGATAGAAATTTTGATTTCATATTGTTAAGGCGCCCCAGTTCCTGGTTCGAAAGGAGCAGCTTTGAAGACAGGCTCTCTAATTGCCGGCTGCGCTGCAGGATCTGGGTCCGGGCCATGGCGATCTGTATCATGTTCTGCTGGATGATCTGGCTGGAAGCGGACTGGCGCTGATTCAGAGAGGAGGACTGCAGGAAGTTCGAGACCTGCGATACCACGAAAATGCCGGCCCCCAGCATCAGCAGGAGCACAGGTATAAGGATAACAATTAAGAATTCCATATAACAGCCCGACAGTTGCGCGGCCGGAACCGGCCTTGCCTGATGACCAGTATATATAATAAGAACGCCCGCCGATCAACCCGGCGGGACACATCTGCCGCACAGCTGCGGCGGGGTATCCCCCCCTTACCAGCCCTGGGATTCCATGAATTGCCTGACCACGGTGTCCCCGGGGTTGATCTCCAGCACCTTATTATACGCCTTCTTCGTTCTTTCCTTATCGCCCATCATGAAATACGCTGAGCCCAGCCTGGTCCAGGCTATGGGGTTCTTCTCATCCAGCAGCACGGCCTCTTCGCATTCCTTCACCGCCGCGTCGAATTTCTGAACATAGAAGTTGGTGGCCGCTTTGCGGAGCTTTTCCTTCACCAGGGCAACCTTGGGCAGCAGCTCATAGCGCCGCACGCGGTCCTGAGTCAGGTTGGCCAGCAGGTCCAGCAGCTCTTCGAACACCGGGTCGCCGCGCAGATTGGTGCCCCAGGCCGCGTGTGCCAGCAGGAAGGACTTGAGGCTGTTACCGTTGATATAGGCTATCATCGACTCATGGCCCACATTGCTCTGCTCGCTGCTCTTAGCGAACACTTCCTCAAGGCCCTTGGTGTTTTTGAGCCGCAGTTCCTTATTCAGCACGGATAACCGCGAGAATTTGCCGCCCCATTCTCCCATGCGGAGGTCCGGCTGCAGGTTGAACGCCTTGGTCAGATTAAGCTCGGCGGACACATATTTCCGCTGGTCCAGGTCTTTCTTCGCCAGCTCTATGAAGTCCTGCGCGAACAGCTGCAGGTTCTCGATGGTCTCTTTTTTGGCCATCACCCTGGCCTTGGTCACGCGCTGCGTTGCGCCGGCCAGAGGCGCGTGCGCCACGGAGGAACCGAACTTTATAGCCATGCCCACCTTGTGCATGGAGCCCAGGTCGCCAAAAGGCGACATGGAGTAATCCAGATCTATGAAAGAGAGCTTGAAGCCCACGCCGAACCGCAGGCCGGACCCCATGTCCTGCCCGCTTCTGTAGCCGGCGCGGAACGCCATAAGCTGGAAAGCGGTGTATTCGGCGCCGAGGTTCATTATATATTTGTCATCGTTGGCCAGCGTGTTGTCCATGCTGATAATGAGGCTGGAATTGCCGTAGGGATGCGAGATCCAGGAGCCGCCCAGCGTGACGGCTAAAGGCAGGGGCGAGGAAACAGTGTCGAATTTCAGGCCGGGGCCCAGGTTCCTGACGGTAAGCGCCACCCTGGTCTCCTGCGCCGGAATCTCGCGCATCCAGTACTTGGCGGGCCTTATATAGTACACCGCGCCCATGTCAATGGCAAAAGTATTGGCCGAGGCGTCGGCGAGCGTCTCGCTTATGCTCTTCAGGTTAAGCCCGACATTGAGAACGGGACGCTCCACTTCGTCCTTAAACAGGGTCCGGCCGTATGCCGCGCCGATGGCGAGATCGGAGGCCGAGACATTATCGGTATTGGAACCAACCGCGTCATAGCCCTGGAAGGGAGCCACGCTCAGGCGGGTTACATTCACATCCAGCGTCGAGCCGTAGCGCAGCGGGTAAGCGAGAGACATGTACTGATGCGTCACGTCGGCGAACGAGGCGTTGTAGGTGGCCGCTAATTCCGGCTGCTCGACCGAGGCGAGCCCGGCCGGGTTCCAGTACGCCGCGTAGGCGTCATCGGCGAGGGAGGAATATGACTCCCCCATCGCGGTTGCGCGGGGGCTGGGCGTGAATTTAAGAAACGCCGCGCCGGCGGTGCCCGGCGAACCGGCCTGCGCTGAAACGCAAAAAAACCCGGCGCATATCATTTGCGCTAATGCTATCGCTGTCAGGTTCCAGACGTTCCCGGTTCTCATAGCTATCCTATAGGTATAGTCTATGAGTTTCCCGGGCGTGAATCCCGAAGAAATCCCGAAGTTATTTATAAATGATTGTTACGCGATTTTACCAATGAGAAAACGGCCGCCGGCGCCCGCCGGGCCCTGTTTTCAGGCAGGAGAAGGTCTACAGGAAAAACCGCGCCCGGACAGAAGCGCCGGAGCAGGTTATTCCCCATTGCTGAACGCCTAAGGCTTGATTCTGACTATTTCAAAGCCGCCGATCCAAAAGCCGGTATAGTTCGGGCCGGGCACGATCTGGAACGCATTCGAACCGGACGTAACGGTCATGCTGGACGTCATGGTTACACCGCCCGTCGCGTAGACATTGGTTGACACATACACCCCGCCCTGCTGTGCCATTGGGGCGGACGAAATAGACACGTTAGTGGACCCGTTGGTAAAGGAGATGGAGCCGACATTGACGGCGTTGAACCCCTTCATATTCAGCGTCGTAGTAGCGATATGGTTGCCGAGATTGTCGCCTGTTACCAGCGAAGACAGGGACGCCCATTTCAGGCTATTGCCGCCGGCATTGGCCAGCACCTGGTCCGTCGCGCCGCCTGTCACATGGATCTTGGACGGAGTTGACAGGTAGATGTCAGCGTTGTTATTCATCGACACCGTGCCAGTGAAGGTGGAGACGCCGCCAAAATAGTTAGTGCCGCTGCTTGAATATATTCCGAAATTAGTGGTAGCGCTCACCATGGGCTGGAGATAAATACCATATTGCGTGGTGCCAGCTTTCCCCATATCTTCTACGTATAGCCCCGAGCGCGCAGAGACTGAGCCGCCCGCGCCCTTATCCGCAGCCGCGTAGAAGTTGTAGGCGTTTATAAGACTGCCGCCCGCAGACTCTACGCTTGAATAAACCCCCATAAGATGCTGCACTGTCCCCAGTGCGATTCTGGCATTCGAGAATATTCCGCCGTTTTTATATGAAGATGCCGTATGAGTGGCTGCGCCTGTCTTATTGTAATACGATTGGAACGCAAATTTTTCCGAGCTTACTGAGGCGGTCGCATCCGTGTCAGTAAGATTCATTCGGACCGCTTGCACATTACCCACGCCTGAATCGGTCGCGCTGACATTCATCATTGTATATGTACTTCCGGCGACAGTAGCGCTCGACCCCACCAATGTCATCGTGCCGTACACCACCAGCTGATTGCTTAAAGTCATGCTGGATCCGATGACGTAGTTCGCGTCCAGGTCGAACATTCCCATATCCAAAGTCTTCGTCGCCACGTGGTTGCCCAAATTATCGCCGCTGCCCAGCAACGACACTGCCGACCACTTAAGCGAGCCATCGGTGTCCCACGCCAGCACATTGTTCGCTGCGCCGCCCGGGATATAGACATTCGCCACACTGGCAAACGTGGACGCGCCAGCCGCGTACATCCCGTTCATAAAGCTCGCGCTGCCCAGCACTATCACCTGGTCGCTTACCGTCATGCTGGACGTAACGCCCACATACTTAAGCGTTGTCGTACCGC
>CAZPMW010000107.1:0-7863 GCA_964587805.1 uncultured Elusimicrobiaceae bacterium | reverse complement strand
TATGTCGGCCGTAACCACCGAACTCATTCCCACGCGCATCTTCTGTATGGGCCTGTCGATATTTATCACCACACGGAATACCTTGGCGCCGGTGTTGCCCCAGTTGCTGGATTTGCTCTCCGCCATCGGAGCTATTACGTCTATACGCCCGGTAAATTTCTCTCCCGGTATGGAGGTGAACGTGATGGTTACGGGCAAACCCACCTTAAGCTTGAAAATATCCGTTTCGCTTATCATCAGGTTGACCGCCAGCGCCTTCATATCCACCACCCGGGTAATGCAGGCGGAGGCACCGTCCACGCGTTTCCCTTCGCGTATCTCCGGGTCGCTCCCGCCATAGCGGCTCACGCAGCGGGTAAGCAGACCTGAGCTGGGCGCGATAATTGGCACCGGCACGTACTGCGTGGAATCCATTCTCTCCCCGCCCTTGAACATCATTATCTTCTCGCCCTTTTCCACGTATTGACCCTCTTTTTTCAGCACCTCCACTATAAATCCCCGGTTCGGCGGGAAGACGTCCAGCGTATCCCTGGACACCAGCTCGCCTGATTCCTCCAGCGCCAGCTTAAGATCACCCTTCGAAACGGTCCTGATAAAATCCTGCAGGTCCGCGCGGATCATCATTTTTTTATACCGTTTATAACCCAAGACGCAGCCCGCGCAGACCAGAGCCAGGATGACGAGCCATACCGTGGGTTTGATAAGTTTTTTCATTGTGTTTTCCTATTCCCAGACCTTCTCGCCCATCAGCGTCATATAGTTAGCCAGCGCCAGGTCGAGGTCATTGATAGCGTTTATCTGGCTGTTGCTCGAATCCAGAAGTTTGGTCTGCGCGGTATCCAGCTGCAGAAAACTGGCCCCGCCCTGCGCGTACTCGGTCTGGATATTCTCCATGGCCTCTTTCTGGGCCTTTACCGTGAATTCCAGCAGTTTCTGGGATTTTATCTGCAGCTCTATATCCTTCTGCGCGGACAGAACCATAGTCTTCAGTGAGCGCACGAAGACCTGCAGATCCAGCTCTGCCGCTTGCAGAACCATCTTCTGCCTTTTAACACCAAGGTAATTTTGCGCGCCCGCAAAGCCGAACGGAAAGTTCAGCGATGCCATTACGCCATAGGCCGGATCCGACTTCCCCCCCCCGAAAGCTCCCGGAAGGCCAAGCGCGTCTTTCCTCCAGGCCAGGTCCATCTTGAATTCAGGGTAATTGGACATGGTTTCCGCGCGCGCGTCCAGCCTGGACCTCTCCAGCGCTATTTTCTGCTGGCGCAGACTGAAATTATTCTCCATCGCCCTGGACAGGTCCCCTTGAGGAAAGGGCAGCGTTAAATTAGCGGACTGCGTGCTTACGGCCATCTCCTGCGTGGTCTCCGGCTCCGCGTTGATAAGCTCGTTGAAGGCCATAAGCGCCTTGCTCTCAGCGGATTCCGCCTGCGCCAGAGAGAGCTCGCTCTGCAGCTTATCTCCTTCACTCTGCGTCACTTCGATTCTGCTCCTGGTGCCAGACTGGTACTGCTCGTTCGTGTCGGTATATTGCTTTTCTCTGGAGGCGAGGTTTATCTTGGCCGTGCCCACGCGTTTTTGCGCGGCGAATAGCGCGTAGAACCGGTTAAGCGCCTTAACGGCCTCGCTCTGTTTGGCTATCAGGAAAGAAAGCTCCGAATATCTGTAATTCTGCCCCGCTTTTTTAATCTTTTTAAGCGGGCTGGACACGGAATCGTACAGGTTCAGCGACGCGGACAGACTGGTATTAACGCGGTCCTTGTTAAGACGCCAGCGCGTCTCCTGGTCGCTATAAAGCGAAGTATTCATACCGGCGGTGAACGAGGGCAGACCGGCGTCCAGTACGGAGGATAGATAGGTGTTTTTCGCCTGCTCCAGAGCCTCCTCCGCTTTACGCATCGCCGGGGAGGCGTCCAGAACCGCTTTGATATACGATTTAGGGGTAAATGTCGCGGCCGTGCCAGGCGCGGCGGACATGACGCAAAGAACTGCTGCGGCGCAAAGTTGTTTCATAATATTTATTTGCTACCACCCGCTTAGTACATTATATTTTATTTAGGGCGTGGCCTTATCTGATAAAGCCGCCGGGCAATACGTTAGCGCGTATGACGGCGCGGCTGGACACTTTCAATCTGGTTCGTTTATGTATTTCGCCGTTTCCGCGGCCGCTACCGGCGCCAGCAGGAGCAGAGAGATGAGATTGGGAACGGCCATTAGGCCGTTGAAAATATCGGCGAAGTTCCAGACCGCGGGAAGTGCAGCTACTGAACCGGCCATTACAGCGGCTATCCAGAGCAGCCGGTAAGGTTTCACAGCCTTGACTCCAAGCAGATATTCGGCCGCCTTCTCTCCGTAATATTCCCAGCCTATTATCGTAGAGAACACAAAAGTCAGAAGTCCCAGGCTCAGTACAGTTGGGCCGATATAAGGAATGTGCGAAAACGCGCTTCTGGTCAGCGCCGCCCCCTTAAGCCCGCTTTGCCAGTCACCGGCGCCTACGATCACAAGCCCGGTCATAAGGCAGACCACTACGGTATCCCAGAAAGTCCCGGTAGAGGAAACCAGAGCCTGCCTGACCGGGTTCCTGGTCTGGGCGGCAGCGGCCACGATAGGCGCCGAGCCAAGCCCCGATTCGTTTGAGAACAAGCCGCGGGCTATGCCGAAACGCATCGCCTCTTTCATCCCCGCGCCCATAAACCCGCCCACGGCGGCCTGACCGCTGAACGCCGATGAAAATATCAGAGCTATCGTACCCGGCAGCTTCTCAAAATTAAGCAGCAGTATAAGCCCGCAGCCGAGAATATAGAATACCGCCATGAACGGCACCAGCTTTTCGCAGAACCGCGCTATGGATTTTATCCCGCCCAGAATCACGAACGCCGTCAGCCCGGTCATCACGCTTCCGCTGATCCAGGGCGAAACGCCGAAAGAGCCTTGCAGCATCTGCGAGATGGAATTAGCCTGCACCATGTTGCCGATGCCGAAAGCCGCGACCGCGGTTAAAAAAGCGAAAATTACTCCCAGCCACTTCATGTTAAGCCCTCTCTCCAGCACATACATCGGCCCGCCGGCGAATTCCCCGGAGGGGAGCGTCACGCGATATTTTACTGAAAGCAGGGCCTCAGCGTACTTTGTAGAGATACCGAAAACCCCGGTCAGCCACATCCACAGCACGGCACCCGGCCCGCCTGCAGCCACGGCCGTTGCGACGCCGACAATATTGCCGGTCCCGATGGTGGCGGCCAGCGCGGTCATAAGGGCGCCGAAATGCGAGATATCCCCCTCCCCTTCGCTCTTGCGGCTGAAGGAAAGTTTAATGGCCTTAGGCAGGTACCGCTGAATAAAGCCCAGCCTGAAAGTAAGATATATATGTGTACCGAATAAAAGTATTATGAGCGGCGCGCCCCAGACGGCCGAACCCGCTTTTTCAAGGAATGTATTTAAAGATTCCATTGCTCTCCTCTTCGTATTAACCGTGGAACTATATCGATTATGCCGCGCAGGGCGGTAGCGGCTGAGCTGGCCTAAAACCGACGGGGCCCCACAAGAATCAGGCAGCCGGTTTTTGGTATCATAACCGGATGCTGCCCAAGCTGATAAGGTCTATGATCTCCTGGCGGAAGATAGCGCTTTTAACGGTGCTTTTTCTCGCCCTTCAGTCCTGGCTTACTGGTCCGCTTTTCCGGCCGGTGAACAACTCATGGACGCTTATTGAAGACCTTACAGCTGGCCGCCCCCCCGCGCATAAAAACGTATCGTCAGGCGCAGTGGGCCCTTCAGCGGCAGGTACCGTGATCGGAGTCGGGAGGCCGGGCTGGGGGCAATGGAATTTTTCAGCCCCCGGGCCGCTTCCCACTACCATACAGCCCTTCTTTCTGCCGCCCCCGCACACGCGCTCAGGGGTATATCTGCTTACCGGAGGCGGAGAGCGAATTGCTCTCGCCGAGGACACCCTGCTTCGCAACAGGTCGATCAATTTCCATGACAAAGTAAAAGGGGTGTCCTCCTTCCAGATCAGGTTCGAAGGAGAGAATGCCCTGCTCTCAGGAGTCAAGTTTCGTCAGCCTGTTGAACCGGGCATAGCAAATAAAGCCCTGGCGCTTGCGTTTTTTTGTCTCGCGCTTATTTTTGCCAGGGGCCTGGCGCTGGGGGATAAAACGACCATGCTCCTATCGGCGCTGACTGCCGCAGGGCTTATTCTCAGGTGGTCGGCGCTTTGCGCCCACTGGCATATCCCTCTTGAGGGAGATGCGTCCGGGTACTGGCAGCTCGCCCGTGAACTGAAGCTGTCAAATCCCTTCGCTACAGGCATCAGAGAGCCGGCTTTTATATGGCTGATGAAGCTGGGAACCCTGTTCGGCGACTCGGAAAGAAGCGCCAGGTTCGTTTCCCTTATCTTTTCCTGCGCCCTTATCCCCATGACCTGGCGTCTGGGTCGCCGCATAGGCCTGACTAACCTGACTTGCCTGATAACCGCGACTCTGGCAGCCTTCAACCCATTTTCCATTTTCATGGCGTCGCAGGGCCTGCAGCTGGAGTTTTTTTCCGTTCTTATTTTGTACTTCACCGAACTGTGCCTCTCCGATCGCGCTATTGCCGCGGGCGTGACAGGCGCGCTGCTGATACTTACCCGCATACAGGCGGTCGCCGCGGTCTTTCCGCTTGCGATAATTGCAGCGTTCAGAACCAGGTCCGGAATGAAAGAGACTGCGCGTCGCCTGCTGTTGCCGGCCTTAGCGCTTGTTGCGCTGCTCTGCGCGGCCAAAATAAACACCGGCAGTTTTACCGGGAACCTTGACCACGCCGCCCGTTACTATACGGCCGCGGAACATGGCGGCCCCGGCACGATAGCGGCCCACGGCAACGTAACGCTGGGCAAATACCTGTTCTCAGACGGCTCCATGCTGCGCCTCGCCCTGAAGACTTTAAACGGATATGTTCAGATTATGTTCAACCCCTTCAATCCCTTTAACAGGATCTTTCTTAACTCGCGCGATTCCGCGCCCTGGAATCTGCCGCTGCTCCCTTTCTTCTGGGCAGGTCTGTGGTTTTTTATTTCAGGCGCCGGCCGCCGATCTTTCCTTCTGTTCCCGCTCTTTTTTCTGAGCGGCCTTCCGGCCCTGCAGGCCGAGTACCGGGAACCGCGCCTCCTTTTCCATGTTGCGCCATTTATCTTTATAATCTGTGGCGCCGGCATTACCTATGCGGCAGGGAAGGCAGCTCCTTTTTTCAGATCAAAGACTTAAAGCGAGCGTGATTCGAGCGAAAGCAAAAAAGCCCTCTAAAGAGGGCTTTTTTAACTCCCGTTATTCTGTTCTATTTTACTGCGGCTGGCTTCCTGACATAACCGCGCAGAATTTCCAGATCCTTAAGAAAAGCGGGGCTTTTAACATACATCGCATAAAGGGTTTCGGCCAGTTGCTTGCCGGCCTCGATGTCAGAAGGGTGGTGTACGCCGCCTATGACCCGGAAAAGCGCAGCCTCATCCCCGCGGGTCATGAATTCCTGGCGCCGCTCCGGCGCCAGGTCAGACAACACAAGCGCATACATTCTTGAAAGCGTGGCGTGTCCGCTGGGATATGAAAGTCCGCCTATTCTGCCCAGGCAGGGGTTAAGGTTTGCATCGCGATGGAACGGGCGAGGCCGCTTAAAGCGGTCCTTTAATTCCCAAATCACATAATCCGTCCCGGTTTTAATACGCTTCATAACCTTAGCCGCTTTTCTGGGAAGCGGCCTGGGCAGCGGACTGATGGGCCCGAAGAATTCGTCAAAGTCGGCGTGGGCTTCCGCGTTGGCCTCGGCGCACTGCCCGGCAGTTCTTTTAGTTTCCCATTCACGTATAGAGGCTATATCAGCCAGATCTTCTTTGGAACCTTCTGACGGAGGCGCAGGGAAGGCAACCTGCTGTTGTACAGCAGTGAGATAATAGTTGGCGCCGGGCTTCCCCCCCCATGCAGGAGAAATAGACGGCAAGGCGAGCAGCAGTATCAACGCAGGAATAAGCCGTATTTTTAAATGTGACATAAATCCCTATTAATAGCGATTAAAACATCGGGGCACCAGGAATTGAACCTGGAACTCATGCTCCCAAAGCACGCGTGAGAACCATTTCACTATGCCCCGCATCTTGAAACCTAAATCTACCATAGTCTATAAATTATGGGCCGCTCTATTCAATTCTATTCAATCCGAGATTAGTGAGTTCTTTGTTCTATTTTTCAAATGTCCAATGGCACCCCCGCTATGTTTCAGATTGTGCTCTCGTTTAAACGCATCCTTCGGATCCAGGTACGCCTCGTAGCAGCAAAGCCTAAAAGGAGCATAGTGTCTCGTTGAAACCACCAATTTATCATTATGTTCAGCTACTCGTTTTTTTAAATCGCCTGTACAACCGATATACACAAAATCATCCGCCAGACTTTTAATCAGATAGACATACTGCATAAACGCCTCATTGGCCGTCCGGTTTTTGTTTTTAGGCCTCTGAAATTATATAATAGTTCTGTTGAGTAATATTCCGGGATAGTGTAACGGTAGCACGAGAGACTCTGAATCTCTTTGTCTAGGTTCGAATCCTAGTCCCGGAGCATACGATTGATGGTTCGAACTGACGGCGGTTAAGGTTAACCGCCGTCACTTTTTTTCTCGTCGGAGAATCCCCCTCTTCCCCCTTCAGATGCGATTATGATCGCATCATTCCAGCCAAATAGCCGCCAAAGACCTCGACAGTAAGCATCAAAGCATCTAAATTCGACTATTTTGGGATTTCACAGGTTAACCGCTTATCTTGTGAGATGCACGTATCGGCAGAGACTTACTACGCTCAGAGAGATGGTTTCTTGTATCAGGAAGGTTGAGAAAACTCCACATCAACGGAATATCGAATGATTTCCACCCTAGGATGACGCTTACTGTGTCGCCGCACTTCTATGGGAAGCTTTGCTGGACCAGCATGCACCAGGATCCCCCGTACCCTCTTACCAATGACACCTGCAGCTTTCCGGAGATAGCCACGGAGCTGCCTTAGATCGGCAACAGTTGGAGTGTTCTGTTTGCACTCAACAATAACTGGACGCTCGTTCCGGTCCAGCAGCAACACATCACTTCTGGTTCCATCAGAGAAAACATGTTCTCGCACTTTTAATGACGGATATGGTTGCAATCCCTCTTCCAACCGATGCGGATAGGAACCTAGGTAATCCGAAATTGATTTCTCCTGGCTAAAAGCATGGGATGAAATACTAACCCAATTCCGCCGATCACTGACTGCCGCAGCGATCCTATTAAACATCTTCCGGGGCAATGCACAAATCGTAAACCTAACCAGCCCCGAGGTCAATCGTGCCGACGGTGGCAACTCAACCACGAGATCTTGATCTACCGGACCATTTACCATATCCCAGCGCACTACAAGTCTCCGCCCCATGTCGCCAATAGAGTCTTGCTTGCTAACAGGGACCAATGGATTCCACTCTCTATCGCCAACTTCCTTCCTTACTATCTCTCCGATACGCCCAACGCGGTTGTGATTTAGTTGAACCACCACTTTATCGCCGACTTGCACCGACTTAAGGGCATTCCTGATCCGGCTCCAATTGGCACGCTTTGATTTGCCTTCCAGTTTATAGCCCCATTCTAAAGGGAACCCGACTGCCACTGCCTGGTGCTGAAAATACCGACGCCAAAGGCCAGGCCACCGATTCTCCATGCAGTAAACTTTCCAATAGTTCATAGCACTTTTATCCTTACAACCATTATCCTATTTTGGGATATCCCAATCAAGGATATTAGACTTGCCTATCTACCTGAGAGGTGGGCTATGTCAAACATTTACTCAAAACAGTACCAGGAATTTCTTAAAAG
>CAZPMW010000106.1:0-7923 GCA_964587805.1 uncultured Elusimicrobiaceae bacterium | reverse complement strand
CAGCCCCCTGGCCACCTGCGCGAGGCAATAGTCGTTGAAGGAATATTCCAGCGTACGGTTCCCTGCGCGGGGAAAATTGCTGGAAACATACCCCAGCGAATTATAGTCGGTCAGTCCGCCCCGGCCTTCTTTTTCCTCATTCCCGCCGGGGGGGACTGTCGCGTTCTTAAGCATGGCGGAAAATCCTGCGCTGTAGTCGATGCCCTTGAGCCCTTTCGCATAAGCGTCGGCAAGAACGACGTCGGCATTCGACCCGCCCTGGGTGCGCCCGTTGCTGTTTCCGCTGCGCGCGTCCGGCAGGTATCCGTCGTGTTTGTAAATGTCGATCAGGGCGTTCACCAGGGCGACCTGCCGCGAAGGCGAGATCAGGGTGATCAAAGGGAGCGAGGTCCGGAATGTGTCCCAAAGCGCGTAAAAGTCGTCGTAATACGGTATGGCTGAAGTCCAGAGCGGGTTTTCGCCGGTGCGGTCGGCAGGCATCAGCATAGTATGGTAAAGCGCGGTATAAAACATTGTCTTCTGATCGGCCGCGGCTCCCGCGTCAATTTGAATGCGCGAGACCAGCGCCTCCCACTTCGCCTCCGTTTCACTTAAAACCCTGCGAAAATCCCAATGCGGTATATCGGTTTCTAGGTTTTGCCTGGCCTTCAGCGAGCTGATGAATGAAATACCGACCTTCAGCCGGATAGCCGGCCCTGAGTCCTGGTTAAAAAGCAGATAGGCCCCTGTTTTCTGGCCCGAATCGGACTGTTCTTTTGCACCGGGGAAGATAGCTTCTCCTTTCCAGGTCCCGAAGGAGGTAAAGGGGCGGTCGGTTACCGCGTAGAAATAGACGGTGTACGCAGTTCCGTTATTCCAGCCTCCGCGGATGCGGCTGTAGCCGCGCACCTCGGTAGAAGAAATAATTTCGATCTCCGAGCCCACAAACTGCTGCGCCTCCCGTGCATCCGGGAGGGCCGCCTCGCCCAGGAACTTGCCGCAGTCGATCTTGATCCCCTTTACTCCGCCGGAGGGGAACTGATATCTGTGGAACCCGGCGCTGTGGGACGCGGTCAGCTCCGCCCGGATCCCCCATTTTTTAAGCGTTACCCCGTAATATCCGGTTTTAGCCGATTCTTCCGACCTGAGCGACTGCTGTTCGATCTGGTTGAAATCGCCGGCAAACGGCATCACCAGGATATTGCCGTATTTCGGCCCGCCGCCAGTGCCGCTGACATGCAGGTGGCTGAACCAGTAAACTGTCGTGGAGGGATCCGGGGAGTAACCGCTGTTGGAGTCCTTATCGCAATCCGGGCCAAGTTTTACCATCCCGAACGGGCACGAGGGACCGATAAAGACATTTCCCGGACCCTGCGAGCCGATCAGCGGGTCGATGTAAGAGTGGTAGGGCAGGGCTTCAGTCACTCCGGAGTTGTAAAAGAATAAAACGGCGGCTATAACGGCGTAACCCTTAAAAATATTCAGCGTACGGTTCATCCCATACCTCCGTGATATCTGCAGCAGATGCTGGCAGCCGGCTCTCTCGTTGTAAATCAGCCGGCTGGAAATCGCAGTTCCGGCTATTTTAGCTTTTATGGCGGGATTAGCAAAAATATCCGGCACGATCACGGTTGTCCTCGTCCAATGCGGATGACCCACACTTAAATTCATCCGCCGTAAGTTTTACGCATGTCTCCGGCATCCCCGGTTAAAGGCCGAAAGACGGATAAGTTGCCGGATGGAACGTGTATAATATTCCAGGCAACTGAGAGAAACGAGGAGTGCATGCGCGTTTGTTCGCATGCCTTTTGGAGTACCCCGGGCGGCAAGGCGGGCTAAAATATGAAAACAGGAAATGCGCTGAAAGCAGTGCGAGCAGAGCTAGCAAAGTCTGCCGATAGCCGGAAGGCAAAAATACTTGCCGGCTTCTTTAAGACCGGCAAGGGGGAATATGCCGAAGGCGATATATTCCTCGGGATCACAGTGCCGAAGACCCGCCTGATAGCGATAAAATATTCAGGCCTGCTGACGCTCGCGCAGCTCTCCAGCCTGCTGAGCTCGCCCTTTCATGAAGAGCGCCTGGCTGCGTTGCTGATATTGAAAGAGAGATACGCGCGCGGCAACGATTCAGAGAGGAGCCGGATATACCTGCTCTACCTTGCGAACACCCGCTTTATCAACAACTGGGACCTGGTCGACCTCTCGGCCGAACATATCGTTGGGGCCTGGCTTAAAGATAAGAGCAAGCAGCCGCTGCTGCGTCTTATTAAATCCAGGATAATATGGGAGCGGCGCATAGCGCTGCTGGCCTCGTTCCACTACATAAAGGCGGGGGAAAGCGCTTTAACGCTGAGACTTGTGAAGCGTGTCCTGGATGACAGGCACGATCTTATGCACAAGGCCGCCGGCTGGATGCTGCGTGAGGTGGGGAAAAGATGTTCGAGAAATATTCTGAAAGAATTTCTGAAAGCCAACTATAACCGCCTCCCAAGAACCGCCCTGCGCTACGCTATCGAGCATTTTCCTGAAAAAGAGCGCCTGAGATATCTGCGCGGCAATCCCGGCCGCAATTAATCCCGCCGGAAGGTCTTCGCTTAGTCTTACCGCCGCAGTCAGTAAAATAACTAAAGCCCGTGCAGTTCCGACCAGCGGCTGAATAGCTGGTCGACCTTCGCGAGGGCCGCTTCCAGTTTCAGCTGGCGCGCGGCGAGCTCCGCCGAATCGGTGGCTATGGCCGGGTCTTCCAGCTCCAGGCGGGCCCTGGCGGCCTGGCGCTCAGCCGTCTGCATTTCGGATTCCAGTCTGCGTATCGCCGCTTTCAGCTCACGGGCGTCTTTAGCCGAGGGGCCCTGCCCGGCGGCGGGTTCCGGCCTGTCTGCGGCAGCCGCGGCCTTCCGCTCCGCCATCCAGGTCTCCCACTGCGACAAGTCGGCTAAAAATTCAGCGTTCCCGCTGCCGTCCAGGGCCAGCAGGCGGCGGCTGACGCGCTCCAGAAGAAAGCGGTCGTGTGTTACCAGCACGATAGCGCCGGGGAAATCCTGCATGCTCATTTCAAGCACCTCCAGCGACTGAAGGTCCAGGTCGTTGGTGGGTTCATCCAGCAGCAGCACGTCGGCGGGCTCGAGCATGAATCCGGCTATGAGCACGCGGGCCTGCTCTCCGCCGGAAAGCGTGCGCAGGGGCATTTCCAGCTGCTCGCCCCGGAAGAGGAAGCGGGTGGCCCAGGCGTTGACATGTATCGCCCCGCCCTTATAAAACACGTGCTCGCCGTTGCCGCACAGAGCCTGTTTAAGAGTGTGGTCCAGGTTCAGCTTCTCACGGTGCTGGTCGAAAATAGCTACGCGCAGCCCCTCGGCCCGCTTGAGCGTGCCGGAGTCCGGGGCCAGCTGCCCCGCCAGCATTTTGAGCAAAGTGGTCTTGCCTGAACCGTTGCCTCCCAGCAGCCCTAGCTTATCCCCGGGCCCAAGCGTCAGGTCCAGCGGGCCGAACAGCTTGCGTCCGCCCATGCTTTTTTCAACCTTTACCGCGTAGATGAGACGGTTGGCCTGCCGGTCCCCGGCGGTGAAATCCAGGGCGGCGGTGCGGTTCTGGGCGCTGTGATACTCCATTTCCGAAAGTTCCTTTATCAGCCCGCCCGCCCTTTCAATGTGGGCTTTCTGCTTGGTCATGCGGGCCCGGGCGCCCCGCCGCAGCCAGGCTATTTCAGTTCGCACTATATTGCGCACGGAATCTTCGCGCGAGGCCTGCGCGTCGAAGAAAGCCTCGCGGTTCTCCAGAAATTTGCTGTAGTTGCCGGCGCTGCTGAAGTAGCCTTCCGGGTAGCGCTTGTTCAGTTCTATTATACGGTTGGTCACGCGCTCAAGGAAGGCCCGGTCGTGCGTGACCACCAGGAATGGAAACTTGAGCTCGTTAATGAAGCCTTCCAGCCATAGCACGCCCTCTATATCCAGATGGTTGGTGGGCTCATCCAGCAGAAGCAGATCCGGCTCACGCGCGCTCTGGGCCAGTATGTCCAGGCGCTTGCGCCAGCCGCCGGAAAGAACGCACACGTCCTGAGCCGGGTCCGTGAAACCCGCGGAGGCCAGCCCGTCCGCGGCGCGCCTTTCTATTTCGTAATCCTCCAGGCCCAGGCCGTCCAGCGCCTTGATTATCTCATCGCGCACGCTCCAGCCGGGCCGGTAGTCGGAGAAGCGATCCTGCTGTGCCAGGTAGCCCAGCCGCAGGCCCCGCCTTGGCGTGACAGCCCCGGAATCCTGGGTTTCGGCTCCGGCCAGTATTTTAAGCAGCGTGGATTTGCCGGCGCCATTGGGCCCTATGAGACCGGTGCGCTCGCCCTCCGAAAGGCCGAAGGACAGGTTTTTGAACAGCGCTCTGGCGCCGAAGGTTTTTGAAAGGTTCTGGCAGCTAAGCAGTATGGCCATTGCGGATTCACCTGGCGTCGCTGTCGCCCCGCGGGTATTTTGACGCCGTATTTGTAATGCGCGCGCGGTTGTCTGGAAATACCGGGCAAATCGGAGCTCTCAGAAGACGGCTGTGTTTGAATCGCACCGGAGCGCTATGAGATTATACTTTTAATCTGCATCTTATGTTAAAATTGCATCTGCGCCCATGGCGCGGACGGAGAAATGCTGCTGTCAGGAGCGGTGCGGAGGACTTCAGCGCATATGAACGATAAAACGACAAAAATAAGCCGGCTGAAGTCCCTGGTGGGCAAGTTCGTGCGCGAGCGAGATTGGGAGAAGTTCCACTCACCTAAGAACCTGGCGATGTCCATTTCAGTCGAAGCCGCCGAGCTTATGGAGATATTTCAGTGGCTGGACACAAAAGAAGCCGCCTTACTCCTGAAGAAGCCGAAAAAAGCTGAACATATAAAAGAGGAGCTGGCTGATATTTTGATTTACCTGCTCAGCTTCTGCAACCTATATAAAATAGACCTGGCAACTATCGTCGCGGATAAACTCCGGAAGAATAAGGCCCGGTTTCCCGCTAAACAAGTCCGGGGCGCTTTTTTGAAAAATTACCGGTGAGCTATTAGATCCCGGCGTTTATAAACCGGCGCTCCAGCCATAATCTAAGAAGCAGATGAATAACTTTAAGTTACCGCCGGACAATTTAACGGAACAGATTAAGAGCGCTTCTGAATTGCTGGAAGCGATCGTGCGCGACCGCGGGCTGCTCTCAGGCGTGCCTGAAAGCGAGCGTCTGCGGCTGGTATCGGCCGCCGGGCAGATCTCACGCCCGGAGGCCAGATCGCGCCGGCAGCTGGTAAAAGCGTACGCCAGGCAGCGCAAGACCGCCAGGACGAAACTTGCGGAGAGCGTTCTGGATCAGACCGGGATCCGCAGATTGCGGCGCCAGTCGGTATTCACCACGCCGAATGAGCGTCCGCCCGCCGGCGCCGGACAGGGAGCGGCTGAGCCCGGGGCGGATCCCGCTGAAGGCCACGGCGAGCGGAACTGCTATATCTGTAAGCAGGACTACTCGCGGCTTCACCATTTCTACGACCAGCTGTGCCCCTCCTGCGCGGAAGTCAGTTTCCGCAAGCGCACGGAAACGGCTGATTTGCGGGGACGTGTAGCGCTGCTTACCGGCGGCCGCGTAAAGATCGGCTATCAGGCCGGCATTAAGCTGCTCCGCGCGGGAGCCCGGCTTATCGTCACCACCCGCTTCCCGCGCGACTCTGCGCGAAGGTACGCGGCAGAGCCTGATTTTAAACTGTGGGGTGATAGGCTGGAAATATACGGCCTGGACCTGCGCCATACTCCAAGCGTCGAGGCGTTCTGCGGACATCTGCTCGCTAAGTGCTCCCGTCTGGATTTTATTGTCAACAATGCGTGCCAGACCGTGCGCAGGCCGCCGGACTTTTACAGGCACATGATGGAAGCCGAGCAGGGGCACCTGAGCGGCATGCCTGAACCTGTGCGGAATCTGCTTGGCGCTTACGAGGGACTGCGCGGCTGCCATATCCTCCCGGAAGGCGCCATAGCGCGCGGCTGCGCTTCGGGCCCGGGAGTTTCTCCGGCTGCCGGATTGACGCATGCGGCGGCGTTATCGCAGCTGGCATTGTCGCCGGATGAAGCCGCGGCGCAGAGCGCTCTGTTCCCGGAGGGCAGGCTCGACCAGGACATGCAGCAGGTGGACCTGCGTGATAGTAATTCCTGGCGCCTGCTCATGGCGGAGGTGCCCGCTGTGGAGCTGCTGGAGGTGCAGCTGGTAAATGCCATAGCGCCGTTTATATTCAACGCGAGGCTTAAATCTCTCATGCTGCGTACGCCTGAGCGCGACAAGCATATCGTCAACGTTTCGGCTGTAGAGGGGCAATTTTACCGGAAATTCAAGACCACGCGCCACCCGCATACGAATATGGCCAAGGCCGCGCTGAATATGATGACGCGCACTTCCGCGGCGGATTACCAGGCCGGCGGGATACATATGAACGCAGTTGACACCGGTTGGGTGACGGACGAGGACCCGGTGAAGATAGCCGCGCGCAAGACGGCAGAGCATCGCTTCCATCCGCCGCTGGATATAGTCGACGGAGCGGCGCGCATAGTGGACCCGATAATCTCAGGCTTCAACACCGGGGAGCATGTATGGGGCAAATTCCTGAAGGATTATAAGCCGACGGACTGGTGATAATAAGGTCCGGTCCGCCGGCTTTATGCTTTGGAGAGTGTTTCACGGGGCAAAAGGGGGATAACATGTGCGAAGAGACAAACACGCCGCAAAAAGCAATAGGCGGCAAGGCCCGCATTGTACTGGCAATGCTGGCGCTTCTCGGCGGCGGTCTGCTGCTGTCTAAGACGGGAATGTGTAAAAAGGGGCCGGCTGAGAAAACGAGCATGAAGCTTATTCCAGCAGGCACGTTCGATATGGGTTCCCCGCCCGGGGAAGGAGACGCTGACGAGCATCCCCGCCACAAAGTATACCTCGACGCGTATTATATGGACGAGCATGAGGTGACCTTTGAGCAGTATGACGCCTATGCCGCCGCCAAGGGCCAAAGAAAGCCGGATGATGCAGGCTGGGGCCGCAACAAGCGCCCGGTAATAAATGTAACCTGGCACGAGGCGGAGGCATACTGCAAATGGGCCGGGAAGAGATTGCCCACTGAGGCGGAATGGGAGAAAGCCGCACGCGGCGGCTCAAATACTCAACATAGTCATGGCGCTGATATAAACGGCTTGGGAGATTACGCCTGGTATGCCGGCAACTCAGGACAAAAAACGCAGCCTGTAGGCCGGAAGAAACCGAACGGGTACGGGCTATATGATATGGCGGGGAATGTTTATGAATGGACAGCTGACTGGTATGATAAAGACTATTACAAAAACAGCCCGGCCAAAAACCCGGCTGGCCCTGGTTCCGGGACGCTCCACTCGCTGAGGGGCGGGTCCTGTGGCAATTACGTCTCCTTCATGCGTCCTGCCTTTCGCAATTGGTACTACCCTGCCGGAAAAAACATCATCGATGGCTTTCGCTGCGCCGGGATGGGACGCTGATGACTAAATGACTGACTTGCTAAATTTGCTTTTAAAGTTTGTAGATTAAGTGATTAATACTGCTATAATTATCCGGGGTGAGTGGCTAGTGTGTCCGTACTGATAAAAGCGAAGTAACGCTTTCAGCTACAGGAATATAGTCGCGGGGGAACAATGGGGTCCGGCGGTAAAGAACCATTATTATATGCGGAACTGGCGGCCAGTCTGGCTGCCGCCAATGAAGATCTTGCACTCCAAAGCAGGAAGCAGGCAGAACTGGCGGTCGAGTTAGAGTCCGCCCATAAAGACAATATCCGCCTGGCCAAAGAACAATCAGAAATTGCGGCCAAGCTGGCCGCATGCCACAAAGGGTCAGCTTTCCTGAACCAGGAAAAAGCCAAACGCGCCGCCGAGCTGGTTGTCGCCAATAAAGAGTTGGCCTTCCAGAACGAAGAGAAAGCCA
>CAZPMW010000105.1:0-8106 GCA_964587805.1 uncultured Elusimicrobiaceae bacterium | reverse complement strand
ATACTCTTACTATCAGACGGTACGGAGGAGACACAAATAAATGTTCCAACTAGCAACAATTCTCGCTTATTTCTTTTTGGCGGTGAGCGCCCATGCTGGGACCGCCCTAAGCCAGTTACCAGACGCTCCTGTCGGAGCGGATATATTTCAGACACCGATAGCCGCTGTCACTGCTGCGCCTCAGCAACCGGATCCCCTAAAACGTGGCTCCAACTCCGCGGAAACTTTTGGGAAAGGCCATCCTTCTTATACCGATAACGGCAATGGCGCAGTAACGGATAATCATACCGGCTTAATATGGGTGAAAGACGGAACCTCTGCCGGCTGTAATGGCGGGAATGCTGCACAGTGGTCTGAAGCTGTTGGTTTCTGTAACAACCTTACTTTTGCAGGCTATTCAGACTGGCGTTTGCCGAGCCGCAAAGAGTTAATGAGCATTGTGGATAAAAAGCAGCATAATTTTTCCATAAACACCGCCTATTTTCCGAACACACATGCTTCTCAGTATTGGACGTCTACAAAAGATTCCGCCGATAGTGACTACGCGTGGAGCATACTCTTCTTCTATGGTGGCGTTCCCAGTTACGACATGTCCGACAACTACCACTACGTGCGCTGCGTGCGCGCCGGCTAGTTTTTACACCGTTCTCTTGCCTGGGTCTTAGGGTTAAAATCTTTTGACTTTTTTGGAGACCCGCCTTGTTTTTTTATAATCTTTCTATTTCTAGCGAGAAACACTGCCATTGTTTCTCGCTTTTATTCTTACGCCGGACCTATTTGATAGAATGTCTGTCTGGGGAAATGTAAATTCTTTGTGCCCCTTGGAACTTCGCTGGGCCGGGCAGTGTGGATAACTCTTTTACCAGAAAGCACTCAAGATTGTTCTACTACAATTAAAAACGTCTAAATCATGAAAATACTGCCAAAAATACGGGCGAAGTTCCATAAATTACATCTGGGACTCTATCTGATTTTCTCCCTGTCGGTAGCATTTGGGAGCACTACCGCTTTCTTTTTCGAGAAATACTCGCTTATAGACATCGGTCTTTTGAAGACCGAATGGCAGAACGTTACCGACGCTCAGGCCAAGAAGGAGTATTACAAGCCCACGCAGGCTACCTGGGAGAAGATTTTCAATTTACCCGATCTTACTAAGCACGTCACCGATAACGGCGGGATGACCTATGAAGCCAAGGCCGGGAATCTGGATTTCTCTTTTGTTTTTCTGCTGATCTGGCTGCTGCCGCTTTACAAGCATAACTTCTTTAAAAAGGCGCGGGATACCAGCAGTATTGAACGCCGGATAATCCATCTTCCGCTGGTGATATTCCTGCTTGGCTGGGGCATCGCCGGGCAGCGCTACTTCGGGAACATGTCGGCTTACTCCGCGCTTAACGGAGCCGTGCCGCTCAGGATAAATCTGATTTTTATCGTTTCGGCTATCCTTCTTGGCGCCTTTGTAAGCTATCTGAATCTGGAACTGACCGGGCTCTATGTCCGCCAGCGCGTGGCCAAACCGTTCTTTCTTGAGAACAATCCGTACGGCGTTAAGAGCGGCTTCGCCATCAGCCTTACGCTTCGGTACGCGCTGATGATATTCTCGCTGGCTATGGTACCGCTGCTCCTATGCCTGTATGTGCCGGTGTACTCCAATCTGGACATGCTCACAAGGATAGCCGGCTCACACGGCAATAATCTCGACTGGGTGCTTGCTTCCGAAAACATGCGGGTACTTATCCCCATGCTGATAACAGCGGCGCTGGTGGGGATCATCCTCATCTTCCAGATCGATTCCATAGTGCTTTACCGCTCTAACGTGCAAACCCCGGTCAGTGCGCTGGTGCGCCGCATGAAGGCCGTGGCGGCCGGGGATTTCAACTGCAAAACCTCGGTACTGTACGCTGACGAGCTGGGCCAGCTGAAGGGCCATTTCAACATGATGCTGGACGGGCTGGTGGAGCGGGACCATATCAAGGATACCTTCGGCCGTTACGTCTCGCTGGAAATAGCGGAGAAAATAATGAAGAGCGGCAAGGTGAACCTGGCCGGTGAGGAAATACAGGCCACGGTGCTGTTCTCCGATATACGGGACTTCACCCCTATGAGCGAGAAGCTGCCGCCCGTGGAACTGATCCGGTTTCTGAACGAATATTTCACCTTCATTACCAAGCCTATCACGGAGAACCGCGGCGTTATCAATAAATTCATGGGCGACGCGGTAATGGCTATCTTCTCGCCCGTATTCGGCGTTGAGGACCACCAGGCGGCCGGCTTAAGGGCCGCGCTGGGCATGCGTGAAGCCCTGCGGAAGTTCAACGCCCAAGGGAACCACCCCGAGGTTTTTTTCGGAGTGGGCCTGCACAGCGGCGGACTGGTGGCCGGCAACGTTGGGACTGCCGAGCGGCTTGAGTACACCGTACTCGGCGACACCGTTAACGTGGCCTCGCGCATTGAGAGCCAGACCAAGACGGCCGCCACGCAGATACTGGTGAGCGACGCAGTTGTGCGGGGCGTGGATCAAAGCCGGTTCCCCGGCGTCTCATTTATCGAGTGCGCGCCTGTGCTGATGAAGGGGAAGTCCAAAACGATGGTGCTTTATAAAGTGGAGGCCATCAGTTGACCTGACGTCCACCCTTAAAACCGAACCGGGGGGGGTACTGGAGAAACGATATGAAATTTAATGCCAGATGTTTTGTGAATACGGTCTTGGCAATTTCCGCGTTAATTTTAGCGGCAACCGGGCTTGCGCTTTTCTTCCAGGTTTGGATCGAGGGAATAAGAGAATGGCACGAGATATCCAGCTTTTTATTTATCGGGGCAAGCATCGTTCATGTCATCATCAATCGAAATGCCTTTGGGACATGTTTGAAAACAAAATGGGCTGGCCTGGCGGCGCTGGTACTGATGGGCGTTTTTATTCCGTCGGTCATCTGCCGCCATTCCGCCGGGAAAGTCAAAGTTCAGAATTCACTAAACCTTGCGGACATTGTACTGCCGGCTCCGCATCAGTCCGGTGGCATGCCTTTATTGCAGGCGCTTAAGGAGCGCCAAACGATCCGCGCCTACGCTGACAAAGAATTACCAAACCAGGTTATCTCGGACATGCTATGGTCGGCATTTGGCATTAACCGTCCGGATTTGGCAAAACGCACCGCGCCTTCCGCGCGGAATTGGCAGGAGATAGAAATCTATGCGCTGACGGCGCAAGGAGCGTATCTCTATGACCCGTTTGCCAACAAATTGCGCGCGGTGCTGCAGGGCGATCGGCGCCAAGCAGCGGGCATACAGGGTTTCGTAGCAACGGCCCCGCTCGTTTTAATCTATGTCGCGGATTCCGTTAAAATGGGGAACGTATCTCCTGCGGACGGGAAACTTTATGCCGGCATTGACACCGGCTTCATCAGCCAAAACGTGTATTTATTCTGCGCCTCAGAAGGATTGGGGACGGTCGTGCTAGGGAACGTAGACCGAAAAGCGCTGGCAGCCGCTCTGGAGCTTTCACCCAGACAGAGCGTCGTACTCACCCAACCGGTGGGATATCCTACACAAAGTAAAAGGTAGCGGACGCAATCGACCGAAGGCACCTCGATCGGAATAGAAACCTGGTTTTGCAGCAGGAAGGTTTCTATGGCCGGGGGCGCTGAAACTTGATATGTATTTGGCTATTTGGTAAAGTAGCAATGTATGAAAAACAAGAAAAAGAGCGACTATGCCGCCCAGGCCGAGATCATAAAGGCCATGGCGCACCCGACCCGGCTTTTAATACTCAACTCCCTAAGGAAGAGGGAGATCTGCGTTTGTGAACTGCGCGAGCTGGTAGGCGACGACCTTTCCACCGTATCCAGGCATTTGTCGGTACTGAAGAACGCAGGGCTGGTGACAGCGCGCCGGGAAAAGAACCGGCTTCACTACCGTCTGCTATGCCCCTGCGTGCTGGAATTCTCGGCCTGCATAGCCGGACTCAGGAGATAATATGTTCAGACCCGTTCAGCTGTTCGCGGACTGGCTTGCCTACGGCGTTCTCGCCTTGGGGAGGAAGACAGTGGCCGGCTCAGCCGTGAACTTCTTTATCTTCGACACTATAAAGATTTTCATACTGCTGGCTTGCATAATATTCGCGGTTTCAATAGTCCGGACTTTTCTGCCGCCATCTAAGATCCGGGAGATAATTCTTAAAAAGACCCGTTTCTCCGGGCATCTGTTTGCGGCCGGACTTGGCATTATCACCCCCTTCTGCACCTGCAGCGCCATACCGCTTTTTCTGGGCTTCATCCAGAGCGGCATACCGTTAGGCGTTACTTTTTCCTTCCTGGTAGCTTCCCCGATGATAAACGAGGTGGCATTAGTAATGCTGGTCGGCATGTTCGGAGTGAAAATCGCCGTGCTTTACGCTTTCAGCGGTTTTACAATAGCGGTTATTTCCGGGCTGGTGATCGGCAGGCTTAACCTTGAGCATCTCTTGGAAGGGTTTGACCTTTCTAAGAGAATACAGAATGTGGCTTTCGGGGCGGATATGCCCTGGCCAGAGCGGCTTTCTTATGCGCGCGAATATACTATGGATATCCTGAGAACAGTCTGGCCTTATGTACTTATAGGCATTGGAATAGGAGCCTGGATACACGGCTATGTGCCTGAAAACTTCCTCGCCCGCTGGGCGGGGCCGGATAAATGGTACGCGGTCCCGCTGGCGACGCTTGTGGGGATTCCGCTCTATTCCAATGCCGCAGGCGTTATCCCGCTGGTAAGCGCGCTTACCGAAAAAGGCGTGGCTTTAGGCACGACACTTACATTCATGATGGCGGTTACCGGCCTTTCCCTGCCCGAATTCCTTATACTGCGCCGCGTGATGAAGATCAGGTTGCTCTTTATTTTCTTTGGGATAGTCGGAGCGGGGATTATGTTCACCGGTTATCTGTTTAATTTTGTCATGAAATAGGGAGGCTTTAATTTATGAAACTGATACAAGTCCTGGGAATGGGCTGCGCCAAATGCTCTAAGCTTTATACGGCGGCGGAAGCTGCCGCCAAAGAGTTGGGCATAGAGTACAAAATGGAAAAGATTGACGATATTGACAAGATCACCGACATGGGCGTTATGATGACGCCGGCCCTGGCGATAAACGGAGAAGTGAAGTTCGCCGGTAAAACGCCGTCCACTGAAGCCCTTAAAAAAGTGATATCAGATGCCAAGTAATATGGCTGAACGTTGCGCGCGAGGAGGTCTTTAGACATGCAAAACAACTCATCAAAAAATACCGCGCCAAAAGGCCCCGGGAAAGCGTTGAAATTCGCACTTATGACTTTTGTGGCTGTCAGCATAGCCGCCGCTGTTTATAAAATAGCTGCAGCTCCGGCTAAAGCCACGGCGGAGCCGGGGCGGACCGCGGCAGCAGCCGTGGAACCGGCCCGGCAGGCGGCGGCGAAGCCGGGACCGAAGACCGATGCGGTTGTAAAACCCTCCGCCAAAGCCGCCGTTGAGGGAAAAACCGCCGTGGTCTATTACTTCTATACCAACGCGCGCTGCTTCTCCTGCAGGGCCATAGAAGCGTACACCCGCGAGGCTGTGGGAACAAGACTGACCCCGGGTTATAAAGACTGGAAGGTGGAGTTTAAGTCGGTGAATATCGAGGATGAGCGTAATGCGCATTTTGTGCAGGACTATTTTCTCAACTCCAAGGCGGTGGTGGTGCAGACGTTCACCGGCGAAAAAGCCCTGAAATACCGAAGACTGGAAAAGATCTGGCAATTGCTGGGCGACAAAGATGCGTTTATGAGCTATGTTATTGATGAGACTCACAAGCTGTTGGACGGGAAATGAGCGCTGAGTTCTGGGCGGCGGGGCTGACGGCGCTGTGGACCGGGGTTATCACTTCGGTGAGCCCCTGTCCGCTGGGCACCAATATCGCCGCGCTTACCTATATCTCAAAGCACTCCGGCGCCCACAGATTGGCTGTGCTGACCCACGGCCTGCTTTACGCCATGGGCCGGGCGCTGGCCTACATTGTTATAGGTTTTCTGCTCGTAAAAAGCCTGTTAAGCGCGCCGGCCTTCTCCTTCTTCATGCAGAAATACGGCAATCAGGTCTTGTCGCCAATACTGGTGCTGGCCGGGATGTATATGCTGGGCATGTTCGGGCGGGGCTTTGAAGGATTAAATTTTTTTGATTTTTCAAAGTATAAAGCGAAAGCCGGGGCTTTTTCATCGCTGTTAATGGGATTTCTGTTCGCGCTTGCTTTCTGCCCAGTCTCGGCGGCGCTGTATTTCGGAGTGATAATCCCGCTGGCGGCGAAAAACACCGCACCGCTCACTTTGCCCTTACTTTACGGCTTGGGCACCGCTCTGCCAGTCATCGGCTTGGCGGTGATTATTGACTTCGGCCTTAAGCAAGTTTCAGTTGTCACGGGTCTGGCAGGCGGTTTTGAAAAACACGCCAAACCCGCAACCGCCTGGACCTTCATTGCCTGCGGCGTTTATCTGGGGCTTAAATACATATTTACCGTTATATAGGGGGCCGGATGAAAAAAATACTTTTCCTTTGCACAGGTAATTCCTGCCGCAGCCAGATGGCCGAGGGATGGGCGAAACAACTTCACCCTGACGCTATGGAAGCATTCTCGGCAGGAACCAATCCCGGCGTCGTGGACCCGCGCGCCATAAAGGTGATGGCCGAGGCGGGAGTGAACATCTCCGGACACCGCTCAAAGCACGCCAGCGAGTTTAAGGACATTCCCTTTGACCTGGTTGTAACCGTTTGTGATAATGCGCGGGAATCCTGCCCGGTGTGGCTCGGCAAAGCCCGCAAACTGCATAAAAGTTTTGAGGACCCGCCATTCCTTGCCAAAGACGCCAAGAACGAGGAGGAGACGCTGGGTCATTACCGCCGCGTGCGTGACGAAATAAAAGCATTTGTATCGGAGTTAGTGAAATATTAAAAAATGGGGAGTCACAATGAACGGAATAATCGCTAAGCTTTCTTTTCTGGACCGGTATCTTACTCTCTGGATCTTCTCCGCAATGGCTGTCGGAGTGGGGGCAGGCTGGTTATGGCCGACTGCTGTGACGCAGTTTAACGCCGCGTCAAGCGTCGGAACCACCTCAATACCGATAGCCCTGGGCCTGATACTCATGATGTACCCGCCGCTGGCCAAGGTCAAATACGAAGAGATGCACAGGGTTTTCTCCAATAAGAAAGTCTTGGCGCTGTCGCTGTTCCAGAACTGGGTGGCGGGACCGGTGCTGATGACAGCATTAGCCATAATCTTCCTGAGAGATAAGCCGGAATACATGGTGGGGCTCATAATGATAGGCCTCGCCCGCTGCATAGCTATGGTTATAGTCTGGAACGACCTGGCCCGCGGCGACAGGGAATACTGCGCCGGGCTCGTGGCATTCAACTCGGTGTTCCAGGTGCTGCTATTCCCGGTTTACGCCTGGTTTTTTATTACGCTGGTGCCGCGCTGGCTGGGGCTTGAGGGCGCTGTGGTCAACATAACCATGGGCGAAATAGCCAGAAGCGTGTTCATTTACCTGGGCATACCTTTTATCGCCGGAATAGTAACACGGTTCTCGCTGATAGCGGCCAAGGGCCGGGAGTGGTACTCTGAAAAATTCATCCCGGTTATAAGCCCGCTTACGCTGGTAGCGCTGCTTTTCACGATAATCGTAATGTTTTCCATCAAAGGGGAAAACATCATCAAAGTCCCGCTGGATGCTGTACGCGTGGCCATTCCGCTTCTTGTTTACTTCACGCTCATGTTTTTTGCATCTTTCTATATGAGCAAAAAAGCCGGGGCCAACTATCAGGAGTCGGCCACACTGTCATTCACGGCTGCGTCCAACAACTTCGAACTGGCGATAGCCGTAGCGATCGCCACCTTCGGCATAAACCACGGCGCGGCTTTTGCGGCGGTTATCGGCCCGCTGGTGGAGGTACCGGTGCTGATAGGGCTGGTGAGCGTATCGCTTTGGATTGGCAGACGATGGTTTGCCGAGTCCGCTGTCTAAAGGGATAGGGGATACGCTTGCGACACGCTTTGGGTTGCCGGCGCAGCCAAGGGGGACCTCAGTTTTGCTAGAATCTAAAAACGGGGGGAATAGATTGTAGCCG
>CAZPMW010000104.1:0-8348 GCA_964587805.1 uncultured Elusimicrobiaceae bacterium | reverse complement strand
CTTTCGATAAACATTTCCAAGAGGATAGGCGAGATGCTGGTCTCCGCGGGCCTCATAACGGCCCAGCAGCTGGGAGAGGCCCTTGACGCGCAGCGCGAGGGCGGCGGCAAGCTCGGCCAGGTTCTGGTTCACAAGAAATTCATTGAAGAGCGCGGGCTGCTGGCGTTCCTTGGCAAGCAGTTCGGCATAGAGTTCGTGGACCTGGCGGCAAAAGAGCTTGTCACCAGCGTGGTGAAGATAATCCCAGAAAATATAGCCCGGCGCTATAATCTTATTGCCGTTGAAAAAACGGACAAGGCGCTTAAGGTCGCCATGGAGGACCCGCTCAATATCGTGGTCCTGGACGATCTGAAAATGATGATAGGCTATGAGGTCAAGGCCGTTTTCGGCGCGGACACCGATATCGCCGCGGCGCTGGATAAATATTACGGGGTGATGACTTCGAAGCAGGCGCTGGATAATATTCTCGGTATGACCCCAGACGGGACCACCGAACTGGACCTTGTAAAGGACGAAACCCCCCAGGCTGAAGGCGACGATCTGCTCTCTCTTGACGAGAAAGGGGAAGCGGCCCCTATCGTCAAGATGGTGAACCTGCTGATCTCCTCGGCCATCAGGGCGCATGCCTCGGATATTCACATCGAACCAACCTATAAGGACACCAAGGTGCGTTTTCGCATTGACGGGGTTCTGCACGCGCAGCCCGGCCCTCCGAAAAGATTCCACAACGCGATAATCAGCCGGCTTAAGATTATGTCCACCCTGGATATTTCTGAGCGCCGGCTTCCCCAGGACGGCCGCGCCAAGCTCAGAATAGACGGCCGCGAGATAGACCTGCGCGTTTCCATCCTCCCTTGCGGTCCCGGGGAAAAAGTGGTCATGCGCATACTGGATTCGTCCGGCCTTAAGCTCAAGCTTGAGGATCTCGGTCTCGAGCCGGAGAATCTGGCCATCTTCTCTAAGTGCCTGAAGTCGCCCCACGGCATCAACCTGGTAACCGGGCCCACCGGTTCTGGCAAGTCCACCACGCTGTATTCGGCCCTGGCCACCATGAATACGCCGGACGTCAATATCGTGACCATCGAGGACCCCATCGAATATCAGCTTGAGGGCATAAATCAGGTAATGGTCAATTCCGATGTGGGCCTCACTTTCGCGGCCGGTCTCCGGTCCTTCCTGCGTCAGGATCCGGACATCATCATGGTGGGAGAGATCAGGGATTTTGAGACCATGTCCATCGCCGTCAATGCCGCCATGACCGGCCACCTTGTGTTTTCAACTCTCCACACCAACGACGCGCCTGGCGCCATCACCCGCATCGGCATGATGGGTGTGGAGCCGTTCCTGACATCCTCAACGCTCCTTATGGTTGTGGCCCAGCGTCTGGTCAGGACCATATGTAAGAACTGCAAGGAGCCTTACGAGGTGAAACCGGAGCTTATGGTCAGCATGGGGGTGTCAAAGGCGGTGATTGAAAAATCAGCTAAAAATGGTAAACTAATCCTTTACAGGGGCCGCGGCTGCGACGTTTGCGCGCAGACCGGGTACAAGGGCCGCATGGGTATCCACGAGATCCTCGAGATCAACGATGTTATCCGGGGGCTCATCATCGACAAGGCTCATGCCGCAAAGATCAAGGAAGCCGGGCGGAAGAACGGCATGATAACGCTCAGGGAATCCGCTCTCAGAAAGCTTTTTGTGGGCGCCACTACCGTGGAAGAAGTCATAAGGGTGACGATGTCCGATGTCGACTGACCGAATTTAACAGGAGCTTACGCTATGGTTACGATGAGCGAACTTTTTATAATGATGCACGAGAAAACCGCATCGGATATACATCTCACCGCCGGCTCCCCTCCAATGCTCCGCATCGACGGTGAGCTGGTTCCCACGCCTTTTGAAAAGCTTTCCCCTGAAATGTGCCAGACGCTTGTCTTCTCTCTGATGACAGACGCACAGCGCCAGCGTTTTGAGGCCACCAACGAGTTGGATTTCGCTTTCGGCATAAAAGGCATGGGCCGCCTCAGGATGAACGCCTATCGGCAGCGCGGCGTTATCGGCTCCGCGATCCGCTCCATCCCGGGCAAGTACAGGACTTTTGAAGAGCTGAACCTGCCGCCGGTCGTATATGAGCTGATGAAGCTGACTAAGGGCCTGATACTGGTTACCGGATCCACGGGCTCGGGCAAATCAACCACCCTGGCCTCTATGATAGACTACCTTAACGATAACCGCAACTATCATATCATTACCATAGAAGACCCCATTGAATACGTGCATACGCACAAAAAAAGCATCGTCAACCAGCGCGAAGTGGGCTCCGATACCGAGACTTTCGGCACGGCACTCCGGCATGTTCTCCGGCAGGATCCTAATGTAATCCTGGTGGGCGAAATGCGCGACCTGGAGACGATCAGCGCCGCTCTGAATATCGCGGAAACAGGCCATCTGGTTTTTGCGACGCTGCACACCTCGGACGCGGCCCAGACTATCAACCGCATAATTGACGTATTCCCGCCGCACCAGCAGGAGCAGATCCGCGTGCAGCTGTCTTTTGTTCTGCAGGCCGTGTTCGCCCAGCAGCTGCTGGGCGCGGCCTCCGGAACAGGCCGGGTGCTGGCGTGCGAGGTTATGCTGGCCACTTCCGCCGTTAAGAACCTGATACGCGAGCAAAAGGTGGAGCAGATCAATACCGTTATTCAGACCGGCGGGAAATACGGGATGGTTACGATGAACCAGGCACTGGTGGACCTTTACAAGAAACAGAAGATCACTTATCAGGAAGCCGTGACCCGCTCGGCGGACCCGGAAGACCTTAAAAAGCTGCTGCAGAAAACATTATCCATAACCGGTTGATTTATTCGTAGTGCACATAGAGGATTTTGATTTCATTATGAGGCCCGGCGGCGCCCCGAGCATTAAGCGACGGGTGCGATAGGCGGGGTGCGACAGAACTATGCAATTCGCGTACAAAGCAAAAGAGCGCAGCGGCAAAGCGGTGGAGGGCCTGGTGGAGGCGCCGGACCAGAAGGCCGCTATCGCACGGTTGCGCGAGCAGCGGATGACGGTGCTGGAGATAAGTCAGAAAGCCAAGAAGTCACCTTTTTTCAAGCCGAAGGTTAACAACGCAGACATCGTCATATTCTCCCGCCAGCTCTCCACTTTAGTGTCGGCCGGAGTGCCCATAGTTCAGGGGCTGAACATCCTTGAAGCGCAGGCCGAGAATCCAGCCTTCAAGGCAGTAGTGACCGCGCTGCGCTCCGACATTGAGGCCGGCCTTTCCATCGCCGACGCTATGCGCAAGCATCCGCAGGCCTTCACCGAGCTTTATGTCTCCATGATCAAAGCCGGTGAGGTCGGCGGTATCCTGGACACTATCCTTGAGCGGCTTTCCGGCTTCCTGGAATCAGCCGAAGCGCTGAGGGCGAAAGTAAAGAGCGCGCTGATGTATCCTATGGTTGTAGGCGGCGCCGCTATACTGATCACCGCCTTCCTGATGATTTTCATCATCCCTGTTTTTAAAGATATTTTCGGGGGCTTCGGGGCCGACCTCCCGGCGCCAACCAAGGTGGTAGTGTGGATCTCCGATACCCTGCGCGCCTATTTCCTTCATATCGCTGTCTGTATAGGCGGAATCGTCTGGGCCGTGAAAAAATACGCTAAGACGGAAAAGGGCATTAAAAAACTGGACTCAATAGCTCTGAACCTTCCCGTTTTCGGCATTTTGCTTAAGAAAGTCGCCATAGCCAAATTCACCCGCACCCTGGGCACGCTTATCAAATCCGGCGTGCCTATCCTGCAGGGGCTGGAGACAGTGGCCAAGACCTCCGGGAACAAGATCATTGAGGAGGCCATATACAAAAGCCGCGATTCCATAAAAGAGGGCGGCCGCATTTCCGACCCGCTTAAAAAAGCGAATATTTTCCCTCCCATGGTGATACAGATGATAAGCGTGGGGGAGGAGACCGGCGGTCTGGACGGGATGCTGAATAAAATAGCGGATTTTTACGATCAGGAAGTCGATACGGCGGTCAAGGGCCTGACCTCAATGATAGAACCGCTGATAATGGTGTTCATGGGTATCGTGATAGGCGGGATCGTTATAGCGATGTTCATGCCTATGCTCAGTATGAGCTCCCTCGCGGAAAAATAATTAAATCTTCGTCCTCATCTCAGAATGCGCTTCGCGCGCGGCAGTTTCCGCCGCTATTCTTCATACTCCAGCGCCTCTTTATCCCTGAGACGACGGTGATATTTTATCCCGAAGCGGTGCGCTTCGTCGCGCATAGCCTGCAGAAGCAGCAGCCCCGGATGATCCCGCTCCAGCCTGACGGGGTGGGTTTTGAAGGGGACAAATATCTCCTCCAGTCTCTTTGCCAGCGCGATGACCGGCACTTTTACATTAAGTTCCCGCATCGCGCCCAAGGCGCTTGCCAGCTGGCCCTTTCCCCCGTCGATAAGCAGGAGGTCCGGAAGCCGATCGCCGCTTTTAATTAAGCGCGAGAGTCGCCTTCCTACAACTTCCTTGATCATTTCAAAATCGTCGGAGCCGCTTTCCGGGTTTCTGAAACGCATTCTGTAATGTCTGTAATGCCCCGCGTTTTTTTGCCCATTCAGAAAGCAGACGGAGGCCGCTACCGCGTGGGCGCCGTGAATGCTGGAAGTGTCAAAAGCCTCTATGTGTACCGGGGGCACTGGGAGGCCGAGGGCGCGCATGAGGGCGGTGACCGCGCCGGTCTTGCGCGTTTCAGTTTCCACCAGGCCGGCCTCAAACTTGCCTATGCGCACGCGCTCTGACATGTGCTCTATGGCTGAGATGAAATCCCGGTAATTGGCCGCTTTCTCGAAATCCATGCTTTTAGAGCTTGCCGCCATGCCGGTTCTGAAGGACCGGAGCAGTTTGTCAAAATCGCCTTTAAAGAAATCAGCGGCCCGCGCCGACAGCCTGCGGTAGGCGGCCACGGAGATCTTGCCGGCGCACGGGGCCGGGCACTGCCCAGTGTGATAGTAAAGGCAGGCGGTTATCTTTTTAGCGCCCAGCGGCCGCTGTGCCGAGAAGTCCCAGCTGCAGCGGCGCAGATCTATGAAACCAATCCGCCAGAGATGGCGCAGCAGCTTTTTAAGGGGCTCTATTTTGGGATACGGGCCGAAGTAGAGCCCTCCGTCACGGACCTTTCGGCGCGTGAAAAATATCCGTGGGAAATCCTCGGAAGTTATCTTTATATAAGGATAGCTCTTGGCGTCTTTCCAGAGCACGTTGAAGAACGGCTGGTACCGCCGAATGAGCTCCCGCTCTATCGTCAGCGCCTCGCGCTCGCTGGCAGCGGCGATGTAGTCTATGCGGCGGATCAGCGCCGTCAGGTTCGGGATCTTCGCGTCCCTGTGCGCCGCGCCCTTTGAGAAATACTGGCTTACCCGCCTGCGCAGATTATTCGCCTTGCCGATATAAATGATGGCGGCGGCCGCGTCGCGCATCAGGTAGACGCCGGGGCCGGGAGGGATGTGGTCTATATCCATTGTCGATTTCCGGTGATAAGTCTGCGCTCTTCCAGACCCATGGCTTTAAGTGCGGCGAAGTAGAGAAGCGCGCCGCCGGGCACGGCCGTTGCCACGGTTAAGGCCGGATGGTACGCCGAAAGCAGCTTCTCAATGGCGAGACAAAGGGCGCCCATAAGCGCCGCAGCCGTAAATGTCTTCAGGAAAAAGCCAGGGCTTCCTGGGCAAAAACCGGTCTTTTTCTTCAGCGCCCGCAGGAACAGGACAGCGGCCGTGAGCGAACTTAGCGCGGTCGCCAGGGCCAGTCCCTTCACTCCCATGATCCGCATCAGCGGAAAACATAGAAGCGCGTTCAGCGCCGTCTGGAAAACTACTATTCTAACCGGCGTTCCGGCGTCCCCTGCGCCGTAGCAGGCGGAGGCGGCGAGCTTGTTAACCCCGAAGCCGGCCAGCCCTAGCGACAGGCATGATAGCACCCCGGCCGTCAGGCGGCTCTGTTCGGCTGTGAAACGGCCGTGCTCGAACAGGGTTCTGCAGATGGGCAGGCTTAAGGCCAGGAGGCCTGCCGCCGCGGGGATGATGATGAGCGCGGTTGTCTTGAAGGCCTCGTCCAGCACGGAAGAAAATTCCCCGGAACTATTGCGCGCGGAATGCCTTGAGAGATCCGGCAGCGCCACCGCGGCGGCCGCGGCGGCGAACAGTGAGACGGGGAACTGAATGATCCGCGCGGCGTTATAAATGGCCGTGATTGATCCCGGTTCCAGAAAACTAGCGTAGATAGTATTCACGAAAAGCGCTATCTGGTCCTGCGCCATAGCGGCGGCCGCGGGGGCGGCTATCAGCAATGAGCGCGCGGTGGCGGGATTTTTGAAAGGCGAGGAAAAGGAAAGACCATATCCCGCCTTCCTGAGCATGGGCAGCAGCAACAACACCTGCGCCAATCCTGAGAGAGACGCGGCTCCGGCCAGCCACATGACCCTGACGCCGTCGTCGGCTGGCGCCCCCGGGCCGCGTAGGAAGAACAGGCAGGCGATGACGGATATAGAAAAAGCGGCCGGAGCCAGGGCCGGGAGGAAGAATCTGCCCGCGGCGTTGAGCGCAGCCTGGAACAGGGCTGAGGCGTTGACGAAGACCAGATGCGGCATCAGAATGCCTGTCACGGCCGCGGTAAGCGCGAACTGTTCCGGCCTCACCGTGAAGCCGTATGAGGTCAGCCTGACCAACTCTTCCCGGAAAACCACTCCCAAAAGCGCCAGAGCCAGCGAGGCGAAAAAAATCAGCGTCCAGGCTGCGCTGAAAAAACGCAGGCCGTGTCCGGCTGACACCGCCTTCTCTTTTTCCAGAGCCGGGATAAACCCGGCGTTGATCGCGCCCTCTCCCACGGTGCGCCGAAAAAGGTTAAGGATGCGGAACGCGGCGTAATAGGCGTCGGTCAGCGCTCCGCCGCCGAAAACCGCCACAAGCATGGCGTCCCTGACATAGCCCAGTATTTTTGTCAGGAGCGTCGCGTAGCCCTGCGCCCGCAGCTTCTGCATGAACGAGGTTGATTTCAGGCTCATAAAAATAATAAAATAGCTTATATGGCTAAATTAAAGACCGGACGGCATACCAGCGGCATTAAAGCATGGCGTAAATCCGAGAAACTGGCCTCCAGAAACCGGGGCGTTAAAACCAGGATACACGACGCAGTTAAGGAACTGGGACTTTTGGTCGTGAAAAAAGACATAGAGAGCGCGCAGAAGCTTCTGCCGAAAGTCTATGCTCTGCTGGATAAGGCCGCTAAGATCGGAACTGTCCATTGGAAAGCGGCTGCGCGGAAGAAGTCCAGGCTTGCCCTGCGCGTCAAGAGTTCCGCTGCCAATCCGTCCGTAAAATAATCCCTTAACATCCGGGCACAAAGGTCCAAAGGCGCTAAGCTGTAAGAAAGCGCCTTGGCTTTGCGCCTTTGCCGCTCTCTCCTTTTATCTAGTGATCTCAAATATCAGCTGTCTGATCAGAAGCCTGGGGTCTCTGCCGGAGGAAGATTTAAGCATGGCTTCAACTTCCAGGCAGCGGCTAAGGCTTCCGGACAGCTTGCTGAGAGTGAAAGCCCCGGCTGAGCTCAGCAGGCGGCGGTAATAGCCCGGGTTCATGCCAAGAGATCCGGCCGCGTTTCCGCCGGGATCCAGCGCCTCGGACGTTTTTACTTTCAGCAGCTTCTCCACAATGTGGCCCAGATTGACTGAGACGGCTATCGGATCCGTTCCCTCAGCCATCATCTTATCCGCTATTTCGCAGGCCAGCGGCCCGTTCTTAGACTGCAGCGCGTTGGCGAATTCAAAAGGGTTCAGAGTTCTGGAAAACCCGGCGGACTCCATTATGTCCTCCGATTCCAGCCGCTTGCTGCCGTCGAGCCGCCAGGCGGCGAGCTTGGCCGCTTCCTGCTTTATGGTCGCGGCGTCGGAAGAACAGGTTTCAGCCAGAAGCACCAGGGCTTCATCGGAAGCGGACAGGCCTTCCTTTTCCAGCAGGCTCTGAGCGTACCGCACGGCCCCGGCGCCATCCAGCGGCGCGAAGTGCGCCACGGCGGCCTCAGGGGTCAGGCTGTTTATGATAAGATCCGCCGCGTCTGTCTTCTTGTCCAGCAGGATCACCAGCATGGCGGCTTCAGAGGGGGTTTTTAGATAGGCCGCCAGCTCGGCCGCCGGCTCTTTCTTCAGCTTCTCCGCGCCTTTGAGCAGGAGTATGCGCGTGTCGGACATAAGGCCGGGCGTCATGGCGGCGCTTATGAGGTCGCTCACGTCGGCCGTTTCGGCGTCATATTCTGAAAAATAAAAAGCGTCAATCTTGAAGGAACTCAGCAGCTTCCTTAC
>CAZPMW010000103.1:0-8394 GCA_964587805.1 uncultured Elusimicrobiaceae bacterium | reverse complement strand
AACGGACATCCCGGATGAAGCACCCGTGCCGAAAGGCGAAAAGGCAGACGGCGTGCTGCGCGGCGCAGAGGACGAATTTTTCAGGAACCCGGGGCGCTTTTCAGGAGAGACCCTTGAGCTTGAGCTTCAGATGCTTACGGCCGGGAAAAAGCAGAAAGGCTGGCTCATCAATCTGGCGCATATTAAAAGCGGAAAGAGCGCGGATTACCTTTATGTTGAGGATGAGTCCGTGCTTGGCGAGCGCCCCGACCTTAAGATCGGGTTTTTCTATAAAATTATTTTCAGGTGCCGTAAGGGAGACCCCGCCGCCGGAAACACGCTGCTAAATCTGGTCCCGACCGGCAATAAAGCCGTCTGGGCTACCGGGATCAGCGCCATAGAATAGCCGCTAAGCTATGTCGTATTTCTTCATAATCAATCCGAAGGCCGGCAGGGGATCAGTCGCCAGCCTGCCTGAGCGCATACACGCTGTTTTCAGGGGCCGCGGCCTTCGTTACGAAATCGCCCTTACGGAACATAAGGGGCACGGCCTGGAGCTTTCGCGCCGGGCGCTCATCGCCGGCTTCACGCGTATCGTCGCCGCGGGCGGCGACGGGACCATCCGCGAGGCGGCCGAGCCGCTTATATCTAAAGCGGCGTCGCTTGGCATTCTGCCCTGCGGCTCCGGCAACGGCCTTGCGCGCAACCTCTATATGCCGCTTGATCCTGAGCGCGCTCTACGGGAGCTGCTCGAGTGGCCCGAGCGCAGGATAGATGTCGGGCTGGCGAACGGCCGCCCATTTTTCTGCTCCGCTGGCGTCGGCCTGGACGCGGAGGTCGCCAGAGCGTTCAACGCCCGTCAGAACGGGCGCCGCGGGATCTTCCCCTACGTTTATCACGCCGCTCTGACCTTTCTCCGCTATTCCCCGGCCGTGGTCACGGTGAACATCAAAGGCGTCAGAAAGGAATTCTCTCCCATGCTCGTCGCTGTCCTTAACGGCCAGCAGTACGGCGGCGGAGCCAAAGCCGCGCCGAACGCTTATATCGACGACGGCCTGCTGAACCTGGTGGTCGTGAAGAAAGCGGGCATCTTAAGAACGCTGCGCGCCATCCCCGACCTTTTCAGCGGCGGGCTTCTCCGCCACAAAGACCTGATAACGACCGGCGTCGCTAGCGAGATAGAGATCGGCTTTCCTCCGGGCGCCGCCTATCACCTCGACGGTGAGGATTTCACCGGCGACGGAACGCTTAAAATATCCGTCCTGCACAAGGCCCTTAGCGTCATAGCCCCGCGCTGATATCTCCGCTTTTATGCTTCCTGCAAGCCAACTGCGCAAATTATCGTCTCCGGCGGAGCTTTGGGAAAAAGCCGCGCCCGGCCGCGTGCGCTGCCTGGCCTGCGCGCATAAATGCGGTATAGCGCCCGGCGCCTCGGGCGTCTGCGGCGTGCGCTTCAACGAAGGCGGCGTCCTGCTCGCGCCGCGGGGCTATATCTCCGGCCAGGGCCTGGACCCGGTTGAAAAAAAGCCTTTTTTTCACGCGGTCCCTGGCGCACTGACGTTCTCGTTCGGCATGCTGGGCTGCAATTTTAAATGTTCGTTCTGTCAGAATTACCCTTTATCGCAGCCGATCAGGGATTCGAGCCGCGCCGCTCCCTGCCTTCAACCGGCGACTCCTGAAGATTTAGCCGCCGCCGCCAGGGACGCCGGCGCCGGCATCATGGTTTCCACCTATAACGAACCTCTCATAACCGCGGAGTGGAGCGTCGCCGTTTTCAGGGAGGCGCGCAAATACGGGCTGCGGTGCGCTTATGTCTCTAACGGCTACGCTTCCGCCGAAGTTCTGGATTATATCAGGCCTTATGTGGATTTTTACAAGGCGGACCTGAAAACCTTCAATCCTGAAAATTACGAGAGGGTCATCGGCGGCGGGCTGGATAAAGCGTTAAAGGGCGTTGAAATGATCCATGCAAAGGGGTTCTGGCTGGAAATAGTCACCCTTTTCATCCCCGGCTTCAACGATAGCGCCGCGGAGATGGACGCCTTGGCGGGCTTCATCTCCGGCATCTCGCGGGATATCCCCTGGCATGTTACCGCTTTTCACCCTGATCACGCGATGACTGACCGCAGCGCGACACCGGCCGGCACGCTGCTGGCCGCCAGGGAGGCGGGGCTGAAGAAGGGGCTGAAATACGTCTACACCGGCAATATTCCCGGACAGGGTTTTGAGGACACCGCCTGCCCCGCCTGCGGCGCCGTTCTGGTCCGGCGGCGCGGATTTACGGTCCAGGAAAACAGGATAAAGATATCCGCGGGAGGAAATGGTTCCTGCGGGAATTGTTCGGAAAAGATACCGGGCGTCTGGAAGTAAAGCAGCGCTTTGGACTTTGTTAAAAAATGCTGGACATCGCCCCGCGCAGATCAGTCCAGGCTGAATATTCTTATTTTTGAACCGTGGAAGGGGTTATCCGGCTCCTTCTGGAGCAGGCCGGCAACTCCGCCCAGCAGGTAGGAGAACATCAGCGGCGCTCCAGCTAAGGCGTAGGCGCCCAGGGCGGAGCCGGCCGAAAGCCTTAGAAAGAATATGGCGGATATAACGGCGGAGATCATAAGCACGCCAAATGCCGCCGGGCGGCCTTTCAGATCGCGGGACAGGAGGCTGGCCAGGTAATATTGCAGAATCGTGTTGGTCGCCGCCAGAAAAGCGAAGCCGGCCGCGTCATAGAAAGATGTGCGGAAAAGATGCACGACGCCTGAGAAGATCTGCAGATGCGCGGCCTGAAACAGCAGGTAAATCAGCACTACAGCGGAAAAGAACTGCGCGCTCATCAGGGCTACGGAGATCAGAGAGTAGACGGACAGGGCGTAGAAAAAAAAAGAACGTTTCGCTGTCATCGGCCGCTCACTTCCCTTCCCTCAGCCCGATGTCGCGGAGAAAGCCGGGATTATTCTGCCAGTCGGCTGTCACTTTCACCTGGAGCTCAAGCTTTACCGGCCGCCCCAGGAATCCGGCCAGCGCCTTCTCCGACTTCTCCCTTAATTCCTTTATCATGCGCCCGCCCTTTCCGATAATGATCGGCTTCTGGGTCTGCCTGGCGACATGAACGGCGGCCAGAATATAATCAGGGCTTCCTTCCGACTCGCGGAACACCTCAATCTCAACAGCCGCGGCGTAGGGGATCTCTTCCGAGAAAAGGCTGAAGATCTGTTCGCGTATCACCTCGGCCGCGTAGAAACGCTCCCAGCGGTCCGTCATCTGGTCCACCGGGTAATACGGGGGATGCTCCGGCATGGTTTCCAGTATATCCCGCCGGAGTTCCTTCACGCCCTTCCCTTCTAAAGCCGACAGGCAGAAGGTTTTTTTAATCTTAAGGATGGAGGAGAAATAAGCGGCCGCTTTATCCGCCTCGGATCGCGCAGGGCCGGATAAGAGGTCTATTTTATTTATCACCAGATAGAGCGGGGCAGAGACGAACCTCAGCTGTTCAAAGAAGCAGAGCTTGTCGGCGGGGGGGACGCGCGGCTCCGTCACAAGCAGCGCCAGGTCGCTGTCTTCCGAGGCGGCCCTGTGTATGGCGCCGCACATGGTTTTCTCAAACAGATTGCGGGGGGACAGCATCCCCGGGGTATCCACAAATACCGTCTGGTGCCCGGGGGAGTTGAGAATTCCTTTTATATTATTGCGCGTGGTCTGCGGCTTGGGGGAAATTATGGACAGCCTTGTTCCGAGCAGCGCGTTCAGCAGCGTGGACTTTCCGACATTGGGAAGGCCGGTGATGGAGACAAACCCCGCCCTGAATGCAGCGGGGCTCCCGGCCGGATCCGGGGCGCTCAAGGCGCGTTCCTGCGGTTAAATAGTCTCTTCACTTTGCTCCTTGCCTTACTTCAGAGAAAGGGGGTTGCCCCAGAGCGGCAGCTGAGTGACCCTTTCAAGCTTGCGGACTTTCAGGTCGCCGGTAAGCTCCTGGATGAAAACCTCTAGGCTGTAAACCTTGGTGCCGCCCATCAGGTGCCCGCCATAAGCCTTGCCTTCCATGTCCGAGAACATTATATGGGCGTGAACCATGGGCTTATCGTCGAAGATGCTGACATTGCCGGACAAAGACAGTATCTCCATCTCTTTTTCCATGTTAATCTTCTGGTACTTTTTAGCCTTCTGGTCGTAAACGCCGAAGGTCGCCCGCTCCACGGCGCCGATAGCGCTGATAAGGCCGCAGCGTACCTGATGATGGTGGCAGAACTGCTGAACCGCCTGCAGCAGATCCTCTCCCTTCCCTATGCTGAACATGAACGCGCGCCCGGTAAGATAGGGCTTTTCCTGAACTTGTATCATCATAATGCAACCTCCGTTTATTTTTTCGCGGAACCGGTTAATTCCGCGTATTACTTTATCGCCGCGAACCGGACTTCTCCGTCAGGGCCGGTCTCCCGGATCGCTTCGCGGCATCCGGCAGGCGATATATATCTAAAAATTACCCCGGCCGGCTTAACCCCGCAGAAAAAATGTCTATGTCCACCCCTTCATCCGGCGACGCGCCTGGAGCCCTATCATATGATTTTAGCAAATGTAGAGACATTAAACAGTATGGTGTTTCGCGCCCGTTTAGTATTATAATAAGCAGGACGGGCTACGCAGTTCCAAACACAGGAGGCTCATACCGATATGCCAACAACTACCGACACCGTATCCTATAAAGAACTGGGATTCGTAAATACCAAAGCGATGTTCGCGAAAGCCAATAAAGAAGGCTACGCGGTGCCAGCTTATAATTTCAACAACATGGAACAGCTCCAGGCGATTCTGACCGCCTGCGTCAAAAGCCGCTCGCCCGTGATACTCCAGATCTCCAAAGGCGCCCGGGAATACGCCAACCCGACTTTGCTCAGATGGATGGGGCGCGGCGGCATTGAAATGATGAAGGATATGGCGGAAGGGCCCGTGCCGGTGGCGCTGCACCTCGACCACGGCGATTCCTTCGAGCTCTGTAAGTCCTGCATAGAGAACGGCTTCTCCTCAGTAATGTACGACGGATCCGCGCTATCCTACGAGGAAAATGTCCGCATCACAAAACAGGTTGTGGAATTCGCGCACCGCTTCGACGTGACCGTGGAAGGCGAGCTGGGCCGCCTGGCCGGCATAGAAGACGAGGTGTCCTCTGAAAAATCACACTATACCGACCCCAACGACGTCGAGGATTTCGTCAAGCGCACCGGCGTGGACTCGCTGGCCATCTCGATCGGCACCAGCCACGGCGCGTTCAAGTTCAAAGTAAAACCCGGTGAGCAGGTCCCTCCGCTTCGGTTCGACATCCTGGAGGAAGTGGAGAAACGCATCCCCGGCTTCCCGATAGTCCTGCACGGCGCCTCGTCAGTACTGCAGAGCTATATAGACATGATCAACAAATACGGCGGCAAAATGGACGGGGCCGTCGGCGTACCGGCGGAGCAGCTCCGCAAAGCCGCTAAATCAGCGGTCTGCAAGATAAACATAGATTCCGACGGCCGGCTGGTCATGACCGCCGTTATCCGCAAGGTCTTCTCCGATAAACCCGGCGAATTCGACCCGCGCAAATATCTGGGCCCCGCCCGCGAAGAGCTGGTCAAGATGTACATGGACAAGAACAAAACGGTAGTAGGCTCAGCCGACAGGGCGTAAAAAAGATAGTGGTTTCCCGGAGCGGGTGACGGCGGGTTTGGATAAGCAGGGCCGTACCGGAACCCGACTTGGGCATTCAGGAGGGTGAGGTCCGGAGGGCCGCCGCGCTGGCGGACCCGTCCCTGCGTTCCAAATCGCCGGCAGGACCCGAGAACCCTTCCTCATGCATAAACGGAATGTTGTAATCATCGGCGCGGGGGCTTCGGGCCTGGCCGCGGCTTGCGCGGCGGCGGACGCCGGGGCGCGCGTCACCGTCCTTGAGAAAAACCATGTCCCCGGCAGGAAGATACTATCCACCGGCGCCGGCAAGTGCAACCTGACCAACGCGCAGATATCCGCCTCCCGCTACCACTGCGGAACCAGGGGCTTTATTGAAAAGACCTTTGCCGCCTGCCCTCCGCCCCGCATACGCGAATTCTTCGAAGGCCTCGGCCTGCTGACAGTCCAGGACGGCGATGGCCGCGTCTTCCCGCGCTCCATGAAAGCGGCCGACGTGTCGAACGCGCTGACCAACTTTATCACCGCCAAAGCGGTAGAGCTGAAGGTCCTGACCGAAGCCACCGGCGTAAAAAAGACCGGGCCCGGGTTCGAAGTTTCAGCCCGCGGCGTAAGGCCAAAATGGGATAAGCGGCCGGCGCACGGGCCGGAGACAACGTTTTCCTGCGACGCTCTTATCCTGGCCGCAGGCGGACCCGCTTATCCGCAGATAGGCGGTTCCTTCTCAGGCTTCGACCTGGCCCGCTCATTGGGGCATAAAATAATCCCTCCGCAGCCGGTTATAGTGCCGCTTAAAGTTAAAAACAGCTATATAAAGCAGGCCGCAGGGGTCAGGGTCCAGGCCGGCCTCGAACTCCTGTCGGGGGGAAAAGCGCTGGCCCGTTCACGCGGTGAGGCGCTGTTCACCGAGTACGGGCTTTCCGGCCCGGCTGTCCTGGAGCTTAGCCGGGCGGCTGTTTTCGCGCTTCAATCCGGACCTGTAAGCTGCCGGCTGGACCTTTTTCCGGAATATTCCAGCAAACAGCTTAAAGCGCTGCTGTACAGCAGGCGGAAAGATATGGAAAACAGGTTCTGGAGGGATTTTCTCTGCGGCCTGGCGGACGAGCGGGTGCTGCTGCTTTTATCGGACCTCGCCGGAGTCGGACCTGACAAGCTGACCTGTGCCGTTTCAGAACAGGCGTTAGCGGAATTTACCAGACTGCTTAAAGGGCTGGAGCTGGAGCTGGCAGGCTCTCTCGGTTTTGAGGACGCCATGGCTGCGGCAGGCGGCGTTGCGGCCTCAGAGGTTTCGCCGGAAACATTTGAGTCCAAAAAAGCGAAAGCTCTGTTCCTGACCGGAGAACTGCTGGATATTGACGGGGACTCCGGCGGTTATAATCTTCACTTTGCCTGGACCTCCGGCCTCCTGGCCGGCCGGGCCGCCGGCCGGCAGCCGGCGCCGCGCGGAGATAGGCCGGATATTATTTAAGCGCTTCTACTTCTTTCCTGTAATCTCTCAGTTTCGCGTAAATGCGGTGGGTCTTAAGTTTGGGATCTCCCGGCAGCTCGATGGCGGCTATTGCCCCGTCAAGAGTTTTCAGCGCAGCGGCCCTGTTCTTCATCTCCGCCTCTATCTTCGCCTTAGAATAGAGTATCTCCAGCCGTACATCTCCGTAAGCGAGTCCGGCGGCCAAAGAGGCCTCACGCAGGGCTTCCGGGTATTTTTTCATTTTGAACAGAACTGAGGCCAGAGAGCGGTGAAAAGGGTACTCTCCCGGGAAAGCCCCGGCGAGGGCCGCGTACACCGACGCGGCGTCTTCATAGCGGCCGGCGTTGGCCAGATTGCCCGCCTGTGACATGCGCAGGCCCTTGGCCTCCTCCGGCCTGGCGGCTTTTGCGGCCAAAGCCGCGTAGCCGTCTGCGGCCTTTGAGAACATCTCTTTGGCCTTATCCTTCATTTCCGCCTCGGCCAGGGCCGAGCCGAAGATTACGTATATATCCTCCGCGACGTAGCCTTCAGTCTTAACATCCGGGGAACTTATAAGCCTGCCGGCGAGGGCGGCCGGATCATCCAGCCACGGCCCGGCGGCCGCCGGCTGCAGCTTATGCAGGGCGGCTATCCATTCTATCACCCCTGTAACTGCAGGCAGGCCGCCGCTGCCGTCGAAGCGCGCAATGCTTTCGCGGTAAAGATCCGGCAGGCCGGCTTTCTAAGCGGAGGCGGCGGCCTCCTGCAGCCGGCAGTCGGCGGCAAGATATTCAGCCGCGCGCGTCTTTATCCCGGCCAGAAGCGTAAGCGCCCCGGCCCAGTTCTTTTCCTCCGTGTAAACTTTAGCGACACGCAGCTTTCCCGCTTCATCCAGCGCGGCGGCTTTGGCTTTAGCGTCGTCTATGGGGAGAGCTTTCCAGCTCTCCTGTTTTTTAAGCCAGGACGCGAAGGCCTCGACGCTGGCATTGCCGGACATCCGGCCTATCTCGCGCATTTCGGCGTTCATCACTATGTAAGTAGGATAGCCGGACGGACGGAATTTCGTCAGCCACTCGCGCGCCTGCCGCGTGTCTCCGTCGAGGCTGACCCGCACCATGTTGCCGCTGGCCTCCATAAAGGCCGGATGTTTCAGCACGGTGTCATCCATCAGCCGGCAGAATGGACACCACTTGGTGAAGAAATCAGCGAAAATAAGTTTATTTCCTTCTCTGGCCAGGCGCAGAGCCCGGGGCATATCGTTCTGCAGGAATCCAGGCAGCGGCGGCTCCGAAACCGCTGGTTTACGCTCAGCCTCT
>CAZPMW010000102.1:0-8406 GCA_964587805.1 uncultured Elusimicrobiaceae bacterium | reverse complement strand
GGGCGTGCAGGTCATGTCCGGCGGCGGCATCACCGGCGTGAACGTTTCCACCGGCTCCTATAACAACCTATCGGCCAGTTCAAGGACCATTACCATAACTCCCAACGGCGACGGCGTCTCGGACAGGTCATATATTAACTTCATAATGGGCGACGCCAATATGAGCTGGCATGTAATCATCTCTTCCATACCGCTCAGGGCCGGAGAGCCGGCTATCGCCCTTTGGGAAACCTGGGGCTGGGGCCAGCCGAACCCGGGCCAGATAGTCTGGGAAGGCCGGTATAACCCGTGGGTAAACTACGGTGGCGTGGTGCCGACCGGCGCCTACTTCGTCAGGATAGAGGCAGGCAGCCGCAGGAACGATAATCTCAGGATAAACGTCGTGGTCCCCCAGATTTCGGGCCAGGTCACCGACGCCGGGACCAGCCCGCAAAGGCCGCTCAGCGGCGTGATGGTGAATACGTACGGCGCTTTCGGTTGGGGCCAGGCCACCACCGACGCCGGCGGTAATTTCGTAATCCCCGGGCTCGGTGCCGGACAGTATAACTTCCAGTTCAGTAGGGAAGAGTACGGCATGGTGAGCTCGCAGGTGGTGGTGGGCGTCAATGGCGCCACGGTTAACGCCAGCATGCGGCGCGCGCCCGCTCTTACCCTGATAACCTCGCTCCAGAACGGCACTACCCAGGCATATGACCAGTGGGGTTGGATAAACATACATACATCCGACTGGAACCGTGCTTACAACGGCAGCCTCAGAGTGGCGGCCGGCACCACCACCATCGACGATGGCGGCAGGTGGGACGCGTCGACCAATCAGTTCATGACCCGCACCAGGATACGGTTCGACGTGGAAGCGTCCACGTATACCGTGGACGCGGAACTTAACGGCTACGGCCGGGTAAGCACCACGGTCTATGTCGGTTCCTCCGGGCTCGAACTGACGCTGTCTCCGTTCACCCGCAAAGCCAACTTGTCGGGCGGTGTGACGCTGCCCGCGCCCGCGCCTATTTACGGCACCTGGATCTCCGTTAATGCCCTGCCTGTGGTCATGTCCAGTTCCATCACGGGCGGGTGGGGCGGCATCTGGCTCAACCAGGGCTCCACCTCCGGCACCTACAATATATTCGGCGTTGATCCAGGTTCCTATACCATCCGCGCGCAGGCGCCCGGCTATTCCGGCAAAAGCACAGGGCCGGTGCTGGTAGCCGACTCCGATATCCCGGGTCTGGATATACCGGCCTTCGACGCGGGTTCCGTCATACAGGGTACCGTTACCATCGTCGGTGACACCTCATCGTTCTCCTCCCCGACCTGGCAGAACAACTGGGCGCATCCGTTCAGGGTGAGCATAAATGTATGGTCGCCGCAGACCTACAGCAACGGCTGGACGGAGGTTTACGTGGCCACAGCAGGTGTGGCGCAGGGCGAGATGGCCACCAGTACTTTCAGTATAACGGGCCTTGACGCCGGCACCACCTACCAGCTTTTCGCGAACCTCGACTATAACCGCGACGGAGGCAGTAAAGAGTTCACGGTCCCTGGTGGTTTCCCCAAGCAGGTCTATGTCGGCGCAACCAGCAGTGGTACCAGCCATTTCTCGTTCGAGATGGCCTCTGGGACCATCTTCGGCAGAATCCTCCTGCCTACAACGCCAACTGTCGACTTCAGCTCGGTCTCCATGACCGGCAGGGTAACCCAGTCCGAAAATCCGTATTCGGTGGGACAGACCTTCTCCACTCCCGATATCTCCGTTTCGTGCGTGGCTGATCCCCAGAACTGTCTGCCCGACCTCAGCAGCAATACCACTACGGGCGAAGCCAGTTTCTATGTCGAAGGGATGGGGACTCAGAGCCTTGAGCTGACCTTTACATACGGGCTGACCGGCATGAGCAGGACCGCTCTCGTGAACGTAATAAGCGGCTCTACTGTGGCCGTAGTTGTGGACCTGAGGAAGTCGACCTATTCCATATCGGGTTCGATAACCAATCAGATTTCCAACCCGCAGTTTAACACCATGGCCCTGGCCATAGTTAATTCCTCATACACGCTGCCCTCCGGTTATCCGGATTTCGACGACAACACTGCGATGCCCATAGAAGCGGTGCGCAGGGATCTGAGCGAATTCGGCGCAGCCATGGCCTCGACCGACTTCGATCCGACCAAGACCCGCATCGGATTCATAACGCAGGGGGGGACCTACACTATCAGAGGTCTCCAGGAGGGAGTCTATGTAATAAGGACGCGGCCCCTGAAACTCTGCACCACGTGCGAAATGTCCGTGGCGCCCCAGGAAAAGATAGTTACGATAAGGGGTACTGACTACACAAGCAACAACCGCGTTATAGTGGACGGACTCTCGGTGCTCGCCAGCTCAGTCAACTTCACGCTGATAGACGGCTGGAACGTCAGCGGCAATATCACCATAGAGAACAGCGTCTCCGACGCCAGGACACTAATGCTGACGCTAAGAAACCGGCGCAATGAGGTGGTTCGCTCCACCATGGCGGCCCTAGGCAACGCCGGCACGAACTCGCTGGCTAACTCTGTGCCTTATTCTTTCACCAAGCTGCCCGGGGGCGAGTTTTACACCCTGGAGGTCAGGGATACGAAGGACTCCAACGGCATCATCAAGTACGCGGCGACCCCGAGCAGGTTTCCAGCCGCATCCTCAGTCAACGGCCTGCAGTCCGACCTGAGCAATCAGGATGTGACTCTTAAGCAGGGTGCTATGTTCACGCTCAAGCTGCGGGACGTCAACTCGGCCAGCCTGCTGACGCAGACCAATGTCACGCTGCTGGCGGCGAACTTCAGCTGTTACGCCGCGGCTAATCCATGGGTGCAGGGCGGCTATTACGTGGCCGCGTCCAGCGTCTCCGGCCGGCCAATAGAGGCGGACGGCACGGTGCGTATTGGTCCGGTGATGCCGGGTGTCTATTACGACTTGAAATGCGAGCAGTCCAGCTGGGACGTGGGCTATATGCGCCAAGGCGCGCAGAATTATTCTCCAGCCGTGGTTTCCGGCATCAGGCCTTCGGCCGGCGAGACCCGCGATCTCGGCGTGCTCGACTTGCGGCAGGGCCAAGCTATGAGCGGCATCGTGAAAGGCCGCGACGGCGGCCCGCTGACGAACATAAAGGTGACTGCCAAGCCTTCATATATAGAGAACCCCATGACCGTACAGGCCATGACCAACAGGGATGGCGTGTACACGCTGTGGGTGTCCACGTACGTGTCGCGGTACTTCGATATAACCGCAGCTCCGCGCGAACAGAACCAGACCGTGGATGCGAGTACAGTGGTTTACAGGGAAAGCGTCTACACGGCGATAGATATCTCCAGGTCCTCCTAGACAGTGGATTTCACTCTCGACGCGCTGCTGGGTGGAGCTGCGGGCAGCGTGGTCACCGCAGACGGAGGGGTCCTGTCCTATCCCTTCGGCAATATGCAGGGATACTCAGCGGCGGCCCTGTTCATACAGCCCTACGGCACGGTTCCCAAGAACAATCCCATAGGTGATATTGAGGCCATCACCGCGCCCGACGGCACTTTCTCCGTGCCGCTCACTACCGGCGCCTACACTCTGAGGGTCGTGAGCCTCGGCTATTCCGTGCCCACTGTCACGTTCACCGTGACTGGCTCCGGCATGGTCAACCTCGGCAATATAAGCCTCACCAAGGGCGGGACCGTCACGGGCCAGATAAGGAAGCCGGACTCCACAGCCGTCGGCGGGTTTACCGAGCCCAATAGCGATGAGATTAGCCTGATAGCCGCCGCCAATGACGGATTCACGGAATTCGTTATGGGAACGGTTATAAGCGACTCCGTTTCCAGGACCATAAACCGTTACGCTATCTCAGGCTTCAAGCCGGAGATAGACTACTCTATGGCGCTGATGTCCTCTAACGGCGACCTCTCCTTCCCTTCCGAGGGGGGCGTGCGGTTCAGCCAGGACGAGTCCACCGCCACCAAATCGGTGAATCTCACCTTCAGGCCCAGCCGCGGCGACTGTATGGTGGTAGCCAAGCGCGTCAGCGCGGGCATACAGCTGAAGTTCGTCTGCTCCAAGGCGCTGAGGAATAGGACGTTCGACGACGGAAACCTCAGTCTGATACTGACGACCAGCTCAGTGGACGCTTCCGGCGCAGCTATCGCTTCACCGGACGGAACAGGGTCGCTGGTCTCGCGCGAACTGTCAGCCGACCGGAAGAAACTGACGGTGATCTACAGCACCACCTCCTCTGAAGGCATGTTCAGCATACGGCTGACCGCCTATACCAGCGAGGTGGACCAGGCTACCGGCGACAACTTCAGAATCGACAGGGTCTACGACTTCTACACCGGCATTCAGGGTGTGGCTGCCGGCAAGATCAATAATATGAACGGCGGGCGCGTGGAGCTGGAAGGAGACGAGGACGAGGATGAGCTGGGTTCCGTAGAGTTCCCTCCCGGCACCTTCGCCCTGAACGGTTCCACTTACGCGCTGGTCGGCACCACAGTAACGGTCGAGCTTAGCAAGGCGGAGAACCGGAACGGACGGGGGAGCGGCGTTTCAGCTCTTGGCGCAGGCGGATCATCCAGCGACAGCCTCGCCTCCATACGGCATACCCTGCCGGACGGGCTGTATGAGGCAATGCAGGCGCTGCGTGAGGGGAAGGTCGGCAATTACAGAACGAAAGCCAGCGCCAGCGCCAGCGTGAACCCTTTCAGTTCCTTCTATGACATAACCCTCCCGGCAGGTATCAGCCACGTGTTGCAGCAGCCTGCCAGGCTGACGATGAGCTATGACGCCGCGCTCTCTTCCGGGGACACGTCGAACCTCAACGTCTATTATTATAATCCCGACAGCCGGAGATATGTGCTTGAGCGCGCAGGCAGAGCAGTCGATACGGATAACGCCACGATCTCAGTGAATGTGGACCACCTTTCCGTCTTCGTGGTGCTGGCGCAGGCGCCGGTGGACGGCGCCGCTACAAGCGAGTATACCGGTGATGAATTAAAGGCGCATAACTTCCCGAATCCGTTCAATAACACGCGGTGGAAGTCCATCAGCCTCAACGACGCCATCGCGACCGGAGGCTATTCGGCTGCGGCTGTGCCGTGCGTAACGCAGGGTACCTGCGTGAGAGTCTTCATTCCGCGCGGCACCAGCGGGGAGATGTACCTGAAGATATTCAATGTCGCCGGCGAGCTGGTCAGGGATATGCAGCTTACCGGCTACTCCGCCGGGACCACGACCGTCTGGCCTTGGGACGGCCTGAACGGCTCCGGAGAGAAAGTGGCTTCGGGGGTCTATATCGGAGAGGTTAAGGTCGGCAACGACAAGGCCTTCTTCAAAATGGCGGTTATAAAGAGCTCTAAGTACCAGTAAGCCGGAGACCGGCCGTTAACCGGCCGATTTCCGGGTCGATAAAGAGGATACTATGAAGATCATTAGAAATTTTATTTTACTGGCTGCTGCGGCGGCCGCCGCCCAGGCGCCCTGCGCCGGACAGGCGGCTGCAGCCTCCGCTTATGCCGGAACCAGCGCCGCTCAGTTCCTGAAGCTTGGCGCCGGTTCAAAAGCCGGCGCGGTCGCGGAGGCCTACACGGCCGCGGCCGACGACGTGTATTCCGGATACTATAACCCGGCGGGGCTTACGCGCATGTCCTCTTCGGAGTTCGCCGCGCAGTATGTCAGCTACTTCCAGGATATGAGCTACAGCTTTCTCGCCTTTGCCATTCCTTTTGATAAGTCCCCTGCCGCCGGGAATAAACAGAGCGGGTTTTCCAGGCAGGCGCTGGCGTTTTCCATATATAATTTGTCGGTCAGCGACATGGAAACTCGGACCGAAGACACTCTTCTCGCGTCCGGTCTATTCGATTCTTCCGATTCGGCCTACGCTCTCAGCTACGCCTACCGCTTTCAAAAGAATTTCGGCCTGGGCGCCACTGTGAAATATATCCGGTCAAGGATAGACACAGAATCCGCCGGCGCAGTCGCCGCGGACGCCGGTATTCATTACAGGCCGCTGGCGAACAGCCCCCTGGATATAGGGCTCGCGGTGCGGAACATGGGCTCAAAACTGGATTTTGGCGACGGTAGCGACCACTTGCCGCTTGGCGGCGCGCTGGGGGTGGCCTACTCTTTCCTTCCGGGCCTGAGAACCGAAGTCGATCTGGCGCAGTATAGGGATACCGACCTCATCATCTCCGGCGGAGCGGAATATTCTCGTGATATGAAGCATGATATGTCCGGAGCGCTGCGCCTGGGCTACACCACGCACAATAAAGATGTGGGCGGCCTGAAAGGCGTCGCCGCCGGAGCGGGGCTGCGGTATGCCCGCGTGTGTTTTGATTTTGCCTGGGTTCCGTTCGGCGATCTTGGCAATACTTTCCGCTATACCCTTTCGGCAAGGTTCTGATTGTTATCCGAATATCTCTTTGGTTTACTTCAGGAAATCTTCTTCGGACCAGTTGCCAGGGGCGCCCTCGATAGAGGCCAGCCGATGGTCCTCTTTTGCCAGCACTCCTGTTTTTTGGAAGGATTTTTTAAGCTCGGTCAGGGAGACGTCCGTGCGCTTTATCTTCATGAGCGCGGCATGGGTTCCGGCCGCCATAGCGAGTGAAAGAGGGAGCACCGCAAGCCAGGCTGAAGCGTTCAGCATGAAAAGCAGCCACGCGCACAGAAGCACCCAGAAGCTGAGTACGGCGCTGGCTCCCGATATTACGTAGGCGATGAGGATATTGAACTCTTCGGTTTTAGGCAGTGTCAGCAATATCACCATAAGAGCCAGGTCAAGGATCAGAATGTAAACCGCCCTGGCGGTCCAATTCTTCCAGCGATGCTTCGAAACTACAAAAACGCCCTGTATCGAGTCGTTCACCAGTTCCGCGTCCGCATAATCCGCCGAGATCGTTTTCTCCGGGAGCTGAGGTGAGTCGGCGGGATTGGGGCTGTAATCGAAAGCCTGCTGTTCCTTCTGGCTGCCGTATTGAGCCGGTACCTCCGGAGCCAGGATGAAAAACAGCACGGCCAATCCCAGGATGCATAACGCCGGCTTCCATCCGCGGTCAAATTGATTTTTCATTTAATTTTCCGCCCGGGTCTTTGTACCTGATCCCGGATCATTTCCTCTACGCCAGATCTTTTATTATTCCCTTCAGCCGTTCAAGCCTGCTCCCGGTGTCGGTCCGGCGCAGCGTTATTTTCTCCACCTCTTCTTTAGGCGCGTGGCTGGTGAAATTGCAGTTCGCCAGAAGGTCCACCGCGGTGGCCAGGTCCGCCGCGAGCTTGTCCGCTTCTTTTTCCAGGCGGGCCCGCTCTTTGCCAAGGTCCACCACTCCCTCCACCGGTATATAAATATTGAAAGCCCCGGACAGTGCCGTTACGGCGCGCGGCGGCTTCTGCAGCCCGGCGGCTATGTCGAGCTTTTCGGCCTTTGCCAGGCGCATTATATAGCCCGGATATTTTTTAAGCAGGCCGAGCCCGGCTTCATCGGACGAGGTCACGAGCGCCGTGATGCTTCTGGATGGCGGTATCTCTAGCTGCGCACGTACGACGCGTATCTGCGTTATAATATCCATGAATTTGCGCATGTCGGCTTCCGCGGTTCCGCCTGCAACGCCCTCGCGCGGATAGGTTTCTTTCAGGAGGAAAGGTTTATCGGAGCCCAGATAAGGTTTAAGGCTTGAGAAGATCTCCTCCGTTACATACGGCATGAACGGGTGCAGAGCCTTCAGCGTTCCGCCGAAGATATGCAGCAGCAGGCCTAGCGCGCGTTCTTTGTCCGGCGTTTCAAGCCGGGCCTTGGCCAGCTCCAGATACCAGTCGCAGAAGTCGTCCCAGAGGAAGGAGTAAAGCGCTCCTACGGCCCCAGGGATGTCGTAGCCGGCCATGGCCGACCTGACACCCTCAAGTGTTTTGCCGTAGCGCTCAAGTATCCATTGGTCGCATAATTCAAGTTCCTCCGGCACGGCCGCCAGCGCGGCCGGGGTTTCGGGCAGGTGCATCTGGAGGAACCGGGAGACGTTATATATCTTGTTTACGAAATTCCTGCCGCCGACGAGAGCTTCCTCCGAAAAAGTAATATCCTTGCCTCCGATGGCCTGGCTCAGAATGGTGAAGCGCATGGCGTCGGTTCCGTATTTGCCCATCATGGCAAGGGGATCTACGACATTGCCAAGCGACTTTGACATCTTCTTGCCGTGTTTGTCGCGCACGATGCCGTGTAAGTACACGCAGCTGAACGGAGGCTTTCCCATGTGCTCCAGGCCGCTCATTACCATGCGCGCCACCCAGAGGTAAAGTATCTCATAGCCGGTGACCAGCACGGCGGTCGGATAATAGTATCCCAGCTCTTCGGTTTTGGATGGCCAGCCGAACACGGTGAACCGCCAGAGAGCCGAGGAGAACCAGGTGTCCAGAGC
>CAZPMW010000101.1:0-8441 GCA_964587805.1 uncultured Elusimicrobiaceae bacterium | reverse complement strand
ACCGTGCCCGCCCTTCCGTTACGAGCCCAGTGTCGCTTCGCTCCACCCGGCCTCGCCGCTTACGCAAGTCTCGGCCTCCGGACGGTTTTGCTAACCCAGCTCCCCCGCCACCCGCTCCAAAAAAACAAGTTAACTAATCTTTCACTTGGGAGGGTAAATAGGATGTATCGTAATCCGGGCGGGGACATTTTATATAAATCACAGGGAGCCGGCGGGTTTTCTGCGCGCTCCATTTAGGGTTTTTCAGCCAATCTGACCTTTGGAGCGGGGGAAGGGGATTACCCGAGCGCCCCCGTAGCGGAGGGGAGTGGACTGGGCTTTCAAAGGACCGCTAAGGACACTTCGGTGCCTCCATCCGCTTCGGATGGAGGGGGACCACGGGAGGGTCCCCTGACAAGGGTCGAGGGGCGGAGCGGTAATCCCCCTTTCCCCGCGAACCCCATCCACAGGAATGGAAGATTTGTTACAGCCAGCGGGCCGTTAGGGCGCGAAGTTTTTCTTTTTCTTCGGGGAGGAAGAAACCCAGGGCGAGGAGGCAAAGGGGGAACGCGGCCAGCACGAACAGCCGGTAGACTAACCACGCCGCGCCGCCATCGAACCAGCCGGCCAGCGCAGGCGTCGACAAAACAAGGGCCGTAATTACGGCCTTCGCCAGACGCCCAAGTTCATAAGGCACCGGGAAATACCTGCGGCCGTAAAAATACACCACGAGCGTCATCACGCAATACGCCGCGAAAGCGGCCCAGGGCGGCCCCGAAATGCCCCAGACAGGTATCAGCGCGAAATTCGCCGCGACGCTGACCGCCGCGCCGGAAAGAGTGGCGAACATAATAACCTTAGTCTTCTTGGCTATGATGATAGGCGCCAGCAGATTGACGTAGACGCCGTTCACCAGATAAGCGAACACCACCACAGGCACTATCTTCAGACCCGGCCAATAGCTGGGATGGATAAGGGCTTTGCCAGCTATACTGAACCGGACCAGATCCGGTATAAAGAACGAAAGGGCAAGGCCAAGCCAGGTTAAAGCGAAAACAAAGTAAGTCAGCACGCGCGCGAAGACCTTTACGCTTTCCGTTTTGTCAGCCCGCTCGAGAAAGAAAGGCCGCCAGGCCTGGTCGAACATACTCACCAGCAGCACCATAAAAATGCCCAGCCGGTAGTTGGCCTGGTATAAGCCCACCGCGCTTTCCCCGGCCAGCCTCAGCAATATGGGCCTGTCTATGACCTGCACGGCCATGGCGCCCAGGCCAGCCGGAAGAAGCGGCAGCGCGTAACTCATAAGTTTACCCAGCATCTCCCGGTCCAGAGTGAAAGAGAAGCGCTTCGGCACGGCGACCACGGAAAACAACGAGGAAATGACGTTCGCGATGAAGATACCTTCTATCCCCATGTTGAACCGCGTGATGAGGACGATATTCAGTATGACGTTCAGAGCGATGGAGCACAGCCGCACTCCGGCAAAATAGAACGGCCGGTGGCCCATACGGAGGTCCGCGAACGGCAGGACATTCACGCCGTCCAGAAAAAGAATAACCGCGGCATAAAGCACTAAATGCGACCTTTCCGCGCCTATCCCGCCCAGCTCCGCCCAGAAACCAGGAGTCGAGGCCAGCATAAGCGAGAAAAGACCGCAGGTAACCAGAACTGAAGAATAGTCCGTGGAGAAAGCTTTCTCCCGGTCGCCGTAGTAACGCATGTACGCCTGGTCCATGCCGTACTGGTAAATAATATTGAGAAAGGCGATATAGGAAAATACCGTGGCGACCACGCCGTAATCGGCGGGCAGCAGATAGTGGGTATAGAACGGCATCAGCAAAAAATTAAGCAGACGGGCGCCCACGGTGGAGAGCCCGTATATGAACGATTCTTTTCCCAGCGATTTAATATCTTTAAGCATAGTCGGAAAACATCCAGCCGGTCTGAAAGACTATTTTATCAATTTTATTGTTCGGCCCGTCCGGTAAAAGATATAATGAGAATATCATCGGGTGAGGATTCGTGATGTTCCGGGGGTCAGCAAAATATGAACCGTTTTACTAACGCCAGCGTGCCTGGCTGTCAGGCCTGCCGCTTCAGGTCTTCCTGTTTTTACGACCGGTTGGAGCCCGCGGCTCAGAAAATATGGAATAAGGTCCGCACCGCCGCCGAATTCGCCACGGAACGCAACGTCTATTCCGAAGGCGAGATGCCGAAAGGAATTTACGTAATCTGCAAAGGCAGGGTGAAGGTCTTTACCACCGACAACAGGGGCCAGCAGCTGATCACCTGGATACGACACCCGGGTGAGATCTTCGGGCATATAGCTCTCTTCTCTCAGTTCGAGTACCGCTGCAGCGGCAGGGCGATGGGCCCCACCGTGCTTTCGTTCATAGACGCCAAGGCCCTGCACGAGCTGCTAGACGCATACCCTAAAACCTATCTATTATTGCTCCGCACCATCGCCACCGAATTGAGAATAGTGCAGCATAAGCTTAAGGACACCGCCTACCAGCCGGCGAGATCGAAAGTGGCGACGGCCCTCATAAACGCCATTTCCTACAGTTCCAAGGATACGCCGGCTCCGGCCATTCACGGACTGAAACGCACCGAGATAGCCGAGATAACCGGGCTTGCGCTCGAAACCGTCGTCCGCGCGCTCGCTGAGCTTGAAAAGAAGCACATAATCAAACGCGAGACCAAGGCCATCAATATACTGGATTATCCCGCGCTGATGAAGCTGGCCGGATTCCATCCGTCGAAACCATAAAGTGGCAGGAAAAGCCGCCACGGCCTTACTGCCGTCCGGTTTTCCTGCTTTCGCGCTTTGTTGTTGGAATTTCCAGGATCAGTTGGTACCGAACATCCTGTCCCCCGCGTCACCCAGGCCGGGAACTATGTAGCCGTTCTTGTCGGTTTTTTTGTCTACCGCTCCCATATATATGGAGACATCCGGATGCGCCGCGGCCAGACGTTTGACTCCTGCTGCGGAACCTATAAGGCCTATAAAACATATCTTCCTGGCGCCCCGCGCCTTAATTATGTCTACTGCCTCCACTGCGGAACCGCCAGTGGCGAGCATAGGGTCCGCTATTACTACCAGGCTGCCGCTGATAGTTTCCGGGAGCCTGACGTAATACTTCACTGGTTTAAGAGTTTCTTCATCTCTGTAAAGACCGATATGGGCAAGCCGCCCTTCCGGATGGACTCTGGTCAGGCCGTCCAGCATGCCGAGGCCTGCGCGCAATATGGCCACGAAAAGTATCTCCTGCGAAAGCGTCTTTGCGCCGCATTGACAGATAGGAGTGCTGACTCTGGAAGGGGATGTCTCCGCGTTCAAAAGGGCGTCATGGGCCAGCAGCATGCTGACCTCGCCCATAAGACGCCTGAAATCAGCCATCGGTGTGCATTTGTCCCGTAGCTTCGCCAACTTATCCGCAACAAGAGGGTGTTTTGAAATATAGATCTTTTTCTTCATCTTTCCGATCCTACAGGCTATTTTATCACTTCTTTTATCAATCTCTCCCTTCGGGGCTGCCTTGGCCCGATTGAGAGAGCGGACGCGAACATCTTTCTTCCTTCACTGAGTTTGCCGGCGTCAGAGGCGTAGAGCCTGGCTATTATTTCGCCGGGGCCCAGCTTATCCCCGACCTTCCTGCGAAGCATTATGCCCGCTCCGAAATCCACAGAGTCTTCGGCACGGGCGCGTCCGGCGCCCAGCACTACGCTGGCGCGCCCCACGGTGCGCGCATCCATTCTAACCAGATATCCTGCTTTTACAGCTCTCACGTCCGCCGATATTTTTGCCCTGGGCAGGAACTTTTCCGGGTCGTCAATAACGCGCTGGTCCCCGCCCTGCCAACGCACCATCAGGCGCATTTTCTCAAGGGCGGACCCGTCGGCGATGACCGCCCGCGCCTTAGCCGCGCCCTCATCCGGTGTACGGGCTTTTCCGCCGAGGCAGATCATCCATCCTGACAGGACCTCCAGCACCTCCATAAAATCAGCCGGTCCGGCTTCTCCGCGCAGTATCCTTATGGACTGCTCCATTTCCATGGCGTTGCCGACTGCAAAACCGAGCGGCTCGTCCATGGCCGTCAGCACCGCCACGCAGCGGATGCCAAGCAGTTTAGCCGTTTCAATAAGCGCCAGGGCCAATTTACGGCTTTTCTTAAAATCCTCCAGGAACGCGCCGGAACCGTATTTAACGTCCATGACCAGACCGGTGATATCCTCGGCGTATTTTTTGGATAGTATACTCGCAACGATCAGCGGCAGCGACTCCACCGTGGAGCTTGCGTCTCTGAGCGCGTAAAGCTTTTTGTCGCTAGGAGCCAGTTCGTCCGTCTGGCCGAACATGCACAACCCCGTTGCCCCGAGCTGCCTGCGGACATGGCCGGGACTGAGGCGCACTTTAAAACCCTTTACGGACTCAAGCTTATCCAGCGTGCCGCCGGTATGGCCGAGCCCCCTGCCGCTCATCATGGGCACTATGACGCCAGCCGCGGCCGCTATAGGGGCGAGGGCCAGTGAAACGCCGTCGCCCACCCCGCCGGTGGAATGTTTGTCTACGCGGAAACCGCCGAGCTTTTTAAGGTCCAGTTTTTTACCGGAGAGCGCCATGGCCCTGGTGAAATCCGCCGTTTCCCTGCCTGAGAGTGGGTTCAAAAAGGCGGCCATCAGCCAGGCGGAAAGCTGATAGTCCGGAATGGAGCCGGCGGCGGCGCCGTCGGCTATAAATTGCAGCTCATCGGCGGAATGTTCTCCGCCCGAGCGCTTTTTCAAAAGCAGGTCCAGCATTCTCATAATTATCACGGCAACGCTCCAGCGCTATCTCCCTATACGCACCGACTTCAGAACCGATTCAAGCAGGGCCTTAATCGTTACTGACACTTTCTCGCCGAGTTTAAGAACATCCCCGTGTTCAAGCGTTTTTCCGGAGAGGCCGCTTGTAAAATTTGAAATCCAACACACGCCAAGTACCTTCATACCCAGCTGACGGGCGGCTATCACCTCTGGCACCACCGACATACCGGCCACTGAACCGCCAAGCAGTCTGTAGGCTTTTACCTCGGAGGGCGTTTCATAGGACGGGCCTGTGACCGCCAGATACACGCCTTCCACGGCCCGCGCCTTCAGTTTACGGGCGGCCGCCATGGCTTCGCGCCTCAGGCCAGCGTCATAGGGGATATTCATGTCCGGAAACATCTCGCCGAAACTGCTGTCGTAGTTTCCCATCAGGGGATTGGCGCCCATGAAGTTTATGTGGTCCTTCAGGATCAGAAGGTCGCCCGGGCGGATGGAAGGCTTGAGGGAGCCCACGGCCGCGGTCACGATAAGCGTCCTGGCCCCGAGCAGGGACAGCACGCGCACAGGGAAGGCGATGAAATTCATCCGATGCCCCTCGTAATAGTGAAAGCGGCCGCGCATGATAACCACGTCCTTACCATGCAGACGGCCGAACACCAGTTCTCCCTTATGGCCCTTCACTGTGGTTTTGGGAAAATTCGGAATGCGCGAGTAAGGTATTGAAACGCGGTCGCTTAGCTCCGGAAGCGAATCCGCTAGGCCGCTGCCGGCGATAATGGCGACTACGGGCTTAAACTGCCTGGTGCGGGCCTTTAGCCAGGCTGTGGTCCTGGCGACTTTTGAAACTGTATCTGACGATTGCATAAATATCTCCCACGGAAAAGATTAATATGTATAGCCGCTTGCTTCAAAAGCGCTCTCGATATGATCCGGCTCCGGTCCCGGGCCGAAACACACCACATCAAACCGCACGCCTTCAGGGCGGAGGGCCTTTGCCTTAAGATAGCTCAGCGCTGCCTTTATGACTTTTGCCTGTTTACTTTTTGTAACCATTTCAGCCGGAAAGCCATACGCGCACGAGGAGCGGGCTTTTACCTCAACGAATACCAGCGTCCCGCCGTCCAGAGCCACCACGTCAAGCTCTCCGAGCGGGCAGACCCAGCGAAGCTCTAATATTTTATAGCCCCTGGCTTTTAAATATTCAGCCGCCTTATCCTCGGAAAGCCTGCCCAGATCTCCACTCACAGTCCGGCCACCGCCTTCAGCGCGTTTCTTACGGGGGCGAAACTCAGTCGGTGCTCAGAACACGGGCCCAGGGCATTCAGCGCCGCCATGTGCGCCCTGGTGCCGTATCCCTTATGAACGCCGAAACCATAACCTGGCCGGCGTCGCTCAAGTTCGGCCATCCAGCGATCCCGCACGACTTTAGCGAAGATGCTCGCGGCCGCTATAGAGAGTGATCGCCCGTCTCCTCCCACTATCGCTTCCTGCCTAAGTGAAAGATTTCTTATTGCGTGCGGGCCGTCTACCAGAACCAAGGCCTCTGACGGCCCTGCGCCGAGGCCTTTGAGCAGGCGGGTCGCTGCCTGGGCCATGGCCTTAAAAGTAGCTTCCAGAATATTAAGAGAATCTATCTCACGGGGAGTGGCGAAACCGAACCCAAACCGGACTCCGGCGGCCCGCATGCGCGCAAGCAGAATGACGCGCTTTTTTTCACTCAGTTGCTTACTGTCGTTAACTTCCTGCAGTGATGGGTAAGACGCGGGGGGGATAAAAGCCGCAGCCGCGGTGACGGGACCGGCCAGCGGCCCCCTGCCGGCCTCGTCTACGCCTATCAGGTACGCAGGGGAGCTTCGTTTGATGATAGCTAAGTCGAATTTTAAAAGTGGCACAATTTTCGGAAGGATTAAGCGCGCCTGGGCTGAAGGATAAAGGCAGGACCGGCCTATGAACAAACAAAGGGGGTCCGCCCTTTATCCTTCAGCCTCAAGAACTACTTATTCACTGCAGGGGCTGGCGCCTGGGCCGCCGGAGCCGGCTGGGCCGCGGCGGGCGCGGCGAGCGCGCTTTTCTCTGCGGCGGACATTGTCTCTTCCAGCCTTGCGGATTTGCCTGAAAGTCCGCGCAGATAGTTGATCTTGGCGCGCCGTACCTTTCCTGTTTTTACCAGCTCAATTTTGTCGATGCGCGGGGAATGAACGGGGAACACCCTCTCCACTCCCACTCCGTAGGAAATCTTCCTGACGGTAAAAGTTTCGGAGATGCCGGAGCCTCTCCTACCCATAAGCACTCCGTCAAAAACCTGAACCCGGTCGCTATCTCCTTCCACGATCCTGGTGAACACTTTCAATGTGTCACCGGTCCTGAAATTGAATTCTTCCTTTTTCATCCCTAGCTGAGCTTCTATGATTTTCATGTTTCCTCCACTTGTAGCGCCCCTAGCTTGATACTCGGGGCTATTACCGCCGCGTCTTTTTCAGCAGATCCGGTCTTCGTTTCACGGTCAGAGTCTTAGCAGCGTCCTGTCTCCACCCGGAGATAAGCTTGTGATCTCCGCTCAACAGGACATCCGGCACTTTCATTCCGCGCCATATGCCGGGTCTGGTATAATGAGGCGCCTCTAGCAGCCCTTCGGTAAAAGTCTCATTTACCGCGGCGTCTTTCTTTCTGAGCACCCCAGGCAAAAGCCTGGCCACTGCGTCTATAACAGCCACCGCCGCCGGCTCTCCGCCTGTCAGGACATAATCTCCGATAGACAGTTCCAGGTCCGCGAAACTACTGATGCGCTCGTCTATACCTTCGTAATGCCCGCAAATCAGAATCAGGTGTTTTTTTGCCGCCAGCTTAAGCGCCATCCGCTGGTTGAACCGCTCGCCCTTGGGCGTAAGAACTATTACGCAGGCCCCTTTCTTCTTGACTTTCCGCAGAGCCTTGTAAACCGGCTCAGCCATCAGGAGCATGCCGGTCCCGCCGCCATACGGCTTATCATCCACTGTCCCGCGCCGGTCCCCGGCAAAATCTCGCGGGTTGGAAAAAGCGAGCTTCAGACGCCCCTCCTCGCGCGCACGGCCAACAATGCTGTCAGACAGCGGCGCATCCACCATGGAGGGAAACAGCGTGACAACGTCTACGCGCATATCTTTTTTACCGCAGACAAACACAAAAGTGTGTCAGCGCCGGCACGCTAAATAATATCGAGAAATACTTTTTTATTATTTTTAGCCGCTTCCAGTTGTAAAATAGTTCTTATGGATTTCACCACGCGGCCTTCCTTGCCGATTATCTTGCCGCGGTCGGAGGCCGCGACCGAAAGCTTAAAGCGCACTACATTACCGTCCTCCGAAGTCGCCAGCTTTGCTGCGGCGGGTTCGTCCAGCAGAGAATTTATCAGATATACAAGCACGTCTTTCATATGTTCTCCTGCCCGTATCGCCCGCTCTTTCTAATTCCGCGCCGTGCGCGTGAACGAAAGCGAGCCGGATTTGCTTCCCTCTGGAAGCGCGCCGCACGGCACCTTCCGCCTGCGGCCTCTCTTAAAGCGCGGGATTACGCCGACTGCGTCTTTTCGGCCTTTTTGGCCCGCAGAATGAGCGTGCCGAGCGTATCTAGATCAGCGCCACGATCACGCCGATTGTCACCACCACGGCGCGCAG
>CAZPMW010000100.1:0-8444 GCA_964587805.1 uncultured Elusimicrobiaceae bacterium | reverse complement strand
GGACTGCATGATGTCGTACTCCCCGAAACTGATGACCCTGGGGCTCTTAAGAAGACCCTCGCGCAGCGTGGGAGCGTATACTTTAACCTTGTCGATGATCTCCGATTTCAGTTTTTCATCGAAGGTCCACTTGAAAAGGTTGTAATAGAATACTCCGCCCAGGCACATTACGTAAATGCCTATGCCGACAAACCACAGGATCCATCTGATAGTGAGCTTCATAAGATCATTAATTCGTAAGCCGCAAGCAGCAAGCCGTAAATCGTGAGCAGTAAATCGTGAATCGTAAATAGTTTAGAGTTTCTGGTCGCTTGCAATTCACTACTCACGACTTACGAACCATCAATTTATACTTTACCTACCTCACTGCAGGCTGGCCTGAAGCTGGTCTATGCGCTTCAAGCCCAATTCCACCTCGGTGTTGCCCGGGTCAAGCTGCTTTGCGATGGTCCACTCGTCCCTGGCTTTTTCATAGTTTGAGTTCATGAAAAATTTCAGGCCTTCCAGGTAGTGCTGCTGCGCGGTCCGGCGGTTCTCTTCGGAGGTCGCCTTCGGAAGCACCGGACCTTCCGCGGTCACATTCATCCTGGCGGCATCCGCCTCAGCTTTTTTGCGGTCCTCTTCTTCTTTTTTAACGCGCTCGCTCTCCTCCCTGGCGCGGCGGGCCGATGCCTCGGCGCGCTGGCGCTTCTGATCGGCCTCAAGCCGCATCTGCTCCCTGGCGCGGGAGATAAGTTTATCCAGATAGGGAAGGTTGGCGGTATAGGCCTTGGCGCCTGTCCATTCCCCGATGGCCGCGGTAAACTTTCTTTCACCGTATAACTTTCTGCCGCGTTCGATATACCCCTGCTCCAATTCTTTCTTAACCTCGGCCAGCAGCTTACTGGCCTTGGAATCACCGGGCTGAACCTCCAGCACGCTCTGCAGCCCCGCATAGGCTTCCTTAAGCCTGCCCTGGGCGTAATATTCAAGCGCGGATTTAAGCCTGGCGTTGGCCGTCTCCTGACGCAGCTCATCCTCCGTCCTGGTGATATAGTCCACGATCTTGGCGTCCCTGGGCTTCAGCATCAGGGCGCTGTACATGTTATCCAGCGCGCCCCTGTAATCGCGCTGCGAGTACAGCTGGTCGCCCTTCTGGTAATAATAATCGCACAAGTCGCCCTTCATCTTGGCCAGCCAGTATTTCCCCTTTATATTGTTAGGCGAGAGCTTGACGACTTCTTCCATCTTCCTGTGCGCGTCCAGGATACGCCCGTCGTTATATAAGGAGAGGGCGCTTTTAAAACGGTCCTCAATCATCAGCTTCTCGGACATCCCGGGGCGCTGTGATCCGCGCAGCTGGTCCGAGGCTTCAAGCAGCATGCTGGCGTCGTCGAAGTTGGGATCTATGGACAGCACCTTCTTCGCGAGATCGCGCGCGTCCTCGTAGTTTCCGGCGCGGTAATATTCGAAGGCGCTCTCATAAACGTTAATCAGCATCTTGTCCTGTATTTTCTGTTTTTCAAGCCTGATCGTCTCAATAAATTTTTTCTTCTCTTCCAGCTCGCTCATTGAGCCCAGGCCCGTTTTCTGCAGGTCAAGGAACAGCGATTCCTCGCTCTTTACCTTTGGCTGCGTGGAAAAGGCGGAGCCGGACAGCGCCAGAACTGCGAGAAAAGTCAAGATTATGAGGTCCTTCATAAAAGCCTCTTTCGGCGGATTATTACGGCCCTTTATCCTTAATCCCTGATCCTTAAATACTTCTCCCTAGAACGGCATGCCGCCGGTCATCAGATTGGAGATCATGGGAGACAACATCAGTATAAACACCGTAGGAAATATAAACACGAACAGCGGTATAAGCATCTTGGTGGAGGCCTGGGCGGCCAGCTTCTCCGCCTTGTTAAGGCGCCGGAAACGCATATCCGTGGAGTAGTTCCTCAGCAGCTCCACAAGGCTGGTGCCCAGTTCGTCGGACTGTATGACCAGACCGGCAAAGGAGCGCACTTCCTGCAGACCGGTGCGCATGGAGAGGCGCCTGAGGGACTCCCGCCTGGAATAGCCCAGCTGCACCTCGCCGATGGTGCTCTCTATCTCTATCTCCAGATTGGTCTTTACCGGAGCGATCTTAACGATGCGGTCAAAGGCGTTCATATAGTCCAGGCCTGATTCGATCATCAGCGCGGCCAGGTCTACGAAGGTCGGAAAACTGTGTAGGATATCCGCCTGGCGGGCCCGTATCTGGCGCGAATAGAAAAACACGTCCGGCAGAACAAAACCCAGCGGGGCCAGAAAGAGCACCAGCGGGGCCTGGCTCGCCAGAAAGAAACCCATCGGCAGGGCGATAGCCATGGCCTGCTTTACATGCAGCATCCGGATCGGGTCGGTGGAGCGAGGCCTGCCCAGCAGCATGTATTTTTCAGACAGCTTTTTTTCCAGGCCCAGCGATCTGGCGAATACGAGGTCGACCTGGTCCCAGAAATTTTTACTGCCTTCCAGTTTGGCGAAGGCCGAGACCTCCCGCCCCTCCAGGTCTGTGACATCGCCGATCGCCGAGCGGTCCGCGTCCCTGGGGGCGAAGAAGCGCTGCACGGCCGAGAAGGTCGCGAAGGAGCCAACAATGGCAAGGGCCGTAAGAAAATATCCCGTAAAAATATCCATAAATTCCTCTCTGAATCAGCGCGACTGAAGGCGGCTACACCTTTATTTTGCCCAGGCTTGAAACGACTTTCATGCCTATGGCTATCCAGATGGCGCAGCCGACAAAGACGCCCAGGCCAAGCGGGGTGCTGTAGAACGCTATCATGACATCGGGCTGAAACAGGAACATGACGCCGAGCATGATCCAGGGCATGATGCCCACCACTATGGACTGGATGCGCTGCTGCGCCGTCATGGCCTTGGTCTTTTCCTCAAGCTTGGATTCTTCTCGGATATCGATGACTATGCGCTCAAAAACCTTTGTCAGATTGCCGCCCATCTGCCGCTGCAGCACGATCGCGCGTATCATATAGGAAAGCATCTTGCTGGTAACGCGCTCTTCCATGACCCCCAGCGCGCTTTCAAAGGGCATGCCCAGCTGGTAGTTTTTTATCACCAGGCCGAATTCATCGGAGATCGGCGGCAGCAGATCCTTGGACACCATCTCGAAGCCCTGCACCACGTCCAGGCCCGACCGCAGCGAGTTGGACAGCAGAATAAGCCCGTCCATCAGCTGCGCGTCTATCTTCAGGCCGCGCCTGACCTTCATATAGTTCAGCACGTAATTGGGCGTTCTGAGCCCCACGTAAACGCCCAGTATCGTCAGGAATATAAACGCCGGGATATTGAAAGTCAGCAGCCCCATGAGCGAGAAAAACGCCACCGGAGCGCCCACCAGGTAATGGACCTTGATATCGATGAACTGCCGGGAAAACGCCTCCGTCCATTTTTCCGCCTTGACGGCGTAATCGGCCATCATCTTCTGGGTCTTTTCCTCGTTCAGGATAAAATACAGCCTTACCGATAAAAAAACCAGCAGAATTCCGAGCACCGTGGCCGCGGTATAAAGGGACTGCTGCGCCCTGGAGATCTCACCTGGCGGGGAGTACGCGCGCGGCGCCCTGAAAAGCACGCTGAAAGAATCCTGGCTCATCACCGCTATGGCCGTAACGGCTTCGGCGTACCGCCGCTGGTCGGCGCTTGAGATGGAATCGGCAATGCTCTCCATCTCTCTCAGTATGAGGTTGAAGCCGGCCATCAGGATCCGCCCGCGGCCGTTCATGGAATCCGCGCGCTTGGACCGGTACAGCCGGTCAAGCGACATCTGTAAACGTATCCTTATATCGGAGTATTCCTTGATCAGCAGGCCGGGCGAAATCTCAGCGCCCATTTCCTCGCGCGGGAAGGTCTTTTTGGTCAGCTCCAGAAATTCGTAAATTATGGAGACGGGCGTCTGCCAGAGCGCCGCCTCTGAAATCTCCCCCTCTTCCGGATCGCGCCAGGCCTTGGTGGCGAGCATGGTCGGGACCGAGGCGTCTATCCACGGAGGCATCTTGACGTTCACCGTAGAGCCCTTGCATTTAATGGGATAGTCCTTGAGCTTCGCGTCCCGCTCAGGGGCCAGATAATAATAAAAAAGCTGCATCTTCACGGACGCGCAGTTAACCTCGGCCATCTGGTTCCTGCCCATGATAGCCGCGCCGGAGCCGGAAGGCAGTAACAAGGACAAAAAGGCGCAGAGGCACAGAGCCGCGAAGGCGCGGAGGATATAAGGAGTCTCCTTTTCGCCCCGCGCCATTGCCGTCATGTGATTTTGCGTCCGCCGCATTGCCATGCCCGTTACCTCAGACTCTTTTCCCTACATCTTTACGCCGCGCGCGCGCTTCTGCTCATCGGTCCAGAACAGCTCAATCGGCATAGGGATGCCGTGCGTTTCGAAATCCTTGAAGAACTTGGGCGGGTCCCCGGTAGCGGTAAAGCGCCCGATCACTTTGCCGGTTTCCTTATCTATCCCGGACTGCTGATACTTGAAGATATCGTGAATGGTGATCTGGTTCTCTTCACGGCCCGTAATCTCGGTGACCGCGGTGACCTTCCTGGTACCGTCGGAAAAACGTGTGAGCTGCACCACCAGATGCACCGCGGAAGCGATCATCTCGCGCAAAGCCCATACCGGCAGGTCAACTCCGGCCATAAGGCACATGGCCTCCATGCGGGTCAGGGCGTCCCTCGGCTGGTTGGCGTGGATCGTGGCCAGCGAGCCCTCGTGGCCGGTGTTCATGGCCTGTAACATATCCAGCGCCTCTGATCCGCGCACCTCGCCTACCACTATCCGGTCCGGACGCATACGGAGGCAGTTCTTCACCAGGTCGCGGATGCTGACGTCGCCCTTGCCTTCAATGTTCGGCGGCCTGCTTTCAAGCCTGACCCAATGGGCCTGCTCCAGCCTGAGTTCGGCGACGTCCTCCACTGTCACGATGCGTTCCGTCTCAGGGATATAGCTGGACAACATGTTCAGGAAGGTGGTTTTTCCGGTGCCGGTACCGCCCGAAATAATTATATCCTTGCGCAGCCGGACGCAGGCTTTAAGGAAATCAACGCATTCCTGGGAGATGCTCCCTTTCTTGACCAGCTCACTGTCGGTGAACGGCTTGCTTGAAAATCTTCGGATGGTAAGCGTGGGCCCTGAAACGGCCAGCGGCGGTATAATGGCGTTGACGCGGGAACCGTCCTTAAGACGGGCGTCCACCAGCGGCACGGATTCGTCTATGCGCCGGCCAAGCGGGGCGACGATCCTTTTCATGACCTGTATTATCTGCTCCTCGTCCCTGAACTTGAATTCCGTAAGGGTCAGCTTACCGGCCTTTTCTATGTAAACTTTATCCGGGGCGTTCACCATGATTTCGGTCACGGCCGGGTCGCGCATCAGGCCTTCAAGCGGGCCCAGGCCCAGTATTTCGTCCAGAAGTTCATTGATAAAAGTGGCGCGCTGCTCCCGGGTAAGCGCCATCTCGGTCTCTTTCTGGAGCAGGCTGTTTATGATGAGGTCGACTTTTTTCCTGGTCGCCGCGTTCGCCGCGGCGTCGGTATCGCTTATCTTGATGCGCTCCAACTCCAGCGCAGTTACCACGTCTTTATGCATTTTCTTTTTAAGCTCGTCCCAGAAAGCGGGCACATCTCCCCTGGTAGCCTTCGCGGCCTGCGCAGGCGCCGGAGCCGCGGCGGACTGAATTTCGCTCTCCCTGCTAGGACGCCACAGCATATCCGAGCCATGCGTAAAGTCCGCGGACGCCACGCTGGTGGCCCAGTGCTTTTCGCCGGGCTTCAGCTCCGCGAGGCGGCCCAGCAGCACGCGCAGGATCTTTACCCACTGGGTGTTGGGCTGCTCCACTATAAGCACCTTGTTCTGATTGGTATAGCCCGGCAGGGAATCTTCCCAGGGCATGAAAGCGAGAACGTCTTTGCCCAGCTGCTTAAAGAACTTTTCCACCTCTTTGGGAGCGATGGCGCCGGGCATATCGTAAAGGTTACAGACGACCTCGAATTTGCTCATCGGAAAATGCAGCTCGTTGATATCGCGGAAAATGGCGGCTGTCGCGTTAAGGGAGGAAACGTTGGAGTTGGTAACCCAGAACACAAGATCGGAAATATCAAAAGCGAAGACCTGCATGGGGAAATAAGGGTCGACATCAAGAAAAATGTCGAAGGATTGCGAGAGTTTGGAGAGGATCGGCAGGATGACTTCCGGAGATATCTTTGCCGCATCCGAGCGCTTCTTGGCCAGCGGAAGTACGCCGACTCCGTAGGGCGACATAGGGATCTTGCCGCGCAGCAGCGCTCCCAGGGCGCTGATGGACTCTTTCCCCAGGGTCTGGATGATCTCGGCCATCGAGGGCGGGTTAAGCCCCAGCGTCATGGCCTCCTCCTGGCGGCAGGTGGGATCCAGCGGGATGATGAGCACGTTCCGCTTCTGGTAATTCGCCCAGGCCAGGGCCAGGTTCAGGGCGACGGAGGTCTTGCCAACGCCCTCTTTAGGGCCGGAGAAGGTAATGACCCTGGATGTGGTATTGAGATTGTCCATAGAAAGAAGGCGCCAGGCTGCCGGACCGCCCCGCTACTTTATGATGTCGAATGTAACGAACAAAAACAGGGAGCTTTGCGACTCGGTAATGTCCGTGTAGCTGAACAGGGCGCCCAGAAGCGGTATGCGGCCCAGGATCGGCACCCGGTGCTTTACGACGCTTCTCTCGCTGCGCTTGAGGCCGCCTATAACCAGCGTCTCGCCGCTTCTCAGCTCCACCTCGGTCTGCAGCTGGCGTATAACAGTGGAAGGAATCGTAGTGCCGCCCACGACGACAGGCTTTGAATAGTCCGCGTTGGAGACGTCCAGCTGCAGCTGCACATCCACCGTGTCCTTTTTCCCCTCTACTATAACCGGCAACACGTTCAGGGAGACGCCGACTTTTTTGAATTCCGCGCCCATGCCCTGGGCGTTAGAATACGGCACCGGAATCTCACCGCCTACCAGAAAGTTGGCCTGGGTGCCGCTCTTGGTGATCACCTTGGGATTGGACAGCATCTGCGCCTTGCCCTCGGTCTCCAGCAGCTTGAGCGAGGCGGCGAGCTGGGTCTTACGCTCAAAATCGCCCAGCGTAAGAATGCCGGGGACGGTCGCCTCTGAAAACTCAAAGAGCTGGGTCCAGGAAAAACCTTTTGTCTTCTGGATGGAGCCGCTTATCTCCACGATGTCCGCGCTGACAGCGACCATCTCTGACCGCTGCGCCATGGCGGCGGACGGCAGCAGCGCGAGTGCCGGGAGGCAGAAGCGAAGGAGCAGATACGGACGCCGCTTTTTACTTATCAGCATGACAGTAATCTCCTAGGAGTTAACGCACAAGCTTGGCGAAGCTCGCTATTTCCATGGGGTGCAGTTCCATGTCTCCGAGTCCTCTGACAATAGTGTTTATTTTCCCCTGTTCCAGACAAAGCGCCAGGTACTGCGCTTCCTGGGGATTAAGCGCCAGGCTCAGGATCCCTTTGTCGGCGAAAGCCTGGTCCGCGGAAACCTGCGCGTCCTTGTTCTGGGCCTGAAGAGCCGACATCCCCTGCCCCAGATTGTTGCCAACGCCCAGGACCAGCACGTTCTGCAGAACGGTCGCCGTCACTTTCTGCTTATTGTTATTATTCATCACTGCGTCAAAAGTCACCAGTACATCTACCCGGTCGCCGGGCTTGATAAGGCGCATAAGTTCGCTGTCAAGCGGAAGAGCGCAGCCCCTGTACCCCGGCGGCACTTTTACGCTTAAACCCGCTTCCGGGCTGAGGGAAAGCAGCGAGGACATAGTGATCTGGTTGCCCTTCGGTATCCTGACGGCCGTCACCAGGTTAGCGACCAGTTTGATATCGGAGGCGCTGCGTATCTCCTGGGCGTCCTGCTGCATGTACTGCCTGGGTATGGATACGATCTCAACGAGATCTTCCTTAAGGATAGTGCGCGCGGGCAGGTCGAGCCTGGCCACCAGCACCTGGGCGGTTTCCTGCATTTTGGCCAGGGTCCGCTCCTTGGAAGTCAGCACCCACCAGTAAATACCGGCCGCAAAGATAGCCAAGAGCACCGGAACCAGGACGCCTTTCTTTTCCATAACGGATTCTCCTTCGATATTATAAACTTTGCTGATTGCGGCTTTGTTAAATAGTTGCTAAATCCTTTTAGTCTCCCCTCATCCCTGGAGCCCCTACTGGAACACCGGCTTTTCTATCGGCATGCGCACCCTTACGGTACGCCGGCTGCCTGAGCTCCTCGATTCTGGTCTTTTCGATATCCCAACTCTGCTGAACCTGTCTGGTATAAATTTCCACAATTTTTGCCTTGGTCTCCGGGTCCTTGACTACGATGAATTCCCAGGGCTGTGCGTTCGCGCCGGACTGTGCCCAGCGTGCCGCCTCCAGCATTTTTTCTATATAGGCATCTGGAACGGGATCAG
>CAZPMW010000099.1:0-8462 GCA_964587805.1 uncultured Elusimicrobiaceae bacterium | reverse complement strand
TATACATTTGATTCAGGACAACGCAAACCCATTTATCAGCGCACACGTTCAGAGGCCATGCTCTGCAGAGAGGCCTCGGCTTTATACGACATATTACAATAAATGCTCAGCAGAGGCCAATTCTCCGCTTCGCTAAACATCTTAGCTGATTGAATTCGAGCCGCAGACTTATAGCCCTGACTTGTTGTATTATTGTGGCAGTGATGTCGGGAGCTACTTAAACGGTAACCGATTACATGGACCTGAGAAAAACAATAATGCAGCTGCACAGCCTGCTAGAATTCCCGTGGGGCTATTCCGCCTTTATACATATTTCCAGGGCAGGGGCCGGAAGGCGCGAATTTATGAAGGAGCGCGCCAAAATACCGGCAGGGAGCAGAGTACTGGAGATAGGCTGCGGCCCGGGCATCAACCTGGAATCCATGCCAGAAGGCGTCGTCTACACCGGTTGCGACCATAACCCTGAATACATAGATTTTGCCAATAAAAAATACGCGGGCCGGGGAACATTTCTCTGCCTCTCGGTGGACGATTTGCCCGGCAGAAACCTCGGCGAGTTCGATGTGGCGATGGTAGTCAGCGTCCTTCACCATCTGACGGACGACCAGGTGCGGGCTGTGGCGCAGGGCGCGCACAAGTTGCTGGGCAAGGGCGGAGTTTTTCTGGTTTGGGAACCCTGCTGGACAGACCGACAGGCGTGGTTGGACCGTTTTATGCTGTCCATAGACCGTGGCCGTCACGTGCGGACAGAAGCGGCCTATGTCAGCCTTCTCGCGGAGACTTTCCCTCTAGTGGAGTCAGAATCGTTTATGACGCCAAAGCTGCTCTGGCCCCAGAGCGGTTGCATTTTAAGGGCGCGCAATGCCTGACCTCACACACTTATCTTTTTAAAAACAACAATTTTAGGATTTGGGAATAACCAGTCCACCGGGGCATAGGTTTTTTTGAAGGTAAAACCCAGAAACGACGCCTCTCTATCAAACTCTGCTATTTTTTTAAATCTTTTTTCTGAAAATATTTCATTGATAATGGCGGACTGCGCAGGAAAGTTTTCCTTAATGCCGGGCTGTATGTAATCCCGATATTCATATTCTGTCAGCACCAGGTAATCTGCCTGGCTGCTCACATTTTTAAATCCAAGCATAGCATCCGGGCCGGCAGATTGAATATCTCCGCCCATAAGCAACTTATATGGCGGGTTGTATTGCCTGAGAATAGGCGGTGTCCAGAAATAGCTTCGGGCTATAGCCACGACATCTCCTTGAGGTATATTTTTCTCTATCCACTCAGAGGCTTCCACGCGCGTATTTTTCAGAAGAAATAGACGCCAATAGGCGATAGAGTATGCCACTGTATAAGCCACGACAAATACGGCCAGCAATCTGCCGGCAAGCTTGAGATGTCTGCTGCCATAACTCCACATGCCCCGCAGAAAATATGCTGCGTAAATCACCATAAAAGGGAGCAGCGGCATCGTATACACGGTCATTTGCCTTCGTGGAAGAGACACCGCCAAATACACTACAAGGCCTGAAAGGGTCAGGAATAATTTCACCGGCTCGCGATCTTTCACCCAGGCAACCATCAAAGCGACAAAGCCACACACGCTGGCCAGAAACACCGGCCAACCCATACCCAGCGGCAGCGTCTGGGTCAGAACCCGTATCCAGCCGGGGGCATCGTATGCCGAGCCTTTCGACACATTCCCAAGAAATTTCAGATGGGGTATAAACATAGGGGAAACACTGTACGGAGAAGCGCAGGCAAACGCCGCTAAAACCACCGCTGAAGAGATTATCAGGTTTTTATTAATTATATTTTTCAAAGAAAGCTGCCTCTCCCGGTGCAGATACGACAGATGAGCCAGAACTGGTACCACCAGGTATGCGCCGCCGCTGTATTTTGTGGCGATTGTAATGCCGGTTAGCGCCGCACAAAGAACATAATCCCTGCGCGAGCCATTGCGCAGTATTTTTATGGAAACGTATATAACGCATAAGCCGAACATCATCAGCAGCGTATCCGGTCTGGAAAGAAAAGAGTACATCAGATGAACCGGAATAACAGCCAATAGTGCGCTGCCTGACAGGGCAAGCGGCACGCTGGAAAACAGACTCAGAATCACAAAGTAAATCAACGCTATGCTTATAGCGGCGGAAATTGTCGAGATCAAACGAGCCGTGATGTATAATTTGTCCAACTCTTTAAAATTCAGCATATAATAGTCGCGCGAACCGAATTTAACAAATCCGGCTATTTCGGCTGCTTTCAAAGTCACCGCCATAAGATAGAGATGGACACTCCCCCACTCAAGGATCCGCCGGGGGTAAAAGTCCAACTTTCCCGGATTCATATGCTCAAGGGAGTGGAAAGACTCCTGCTCGTCCGGTGTAAAAGTAGAGAGCGCAAGGTTACTGCTGGGCAACCCCCACTGTATCGGCGCGAGCCTGAATAAAAATCCGAATGCAACTATCAGCAACAGTATTAATTTATGATTTTTCATATAGCGGGCCTTTTACGAAGCTCGGGTGCGAAGCGCTCAAAAAGCGTTACCATGGCGTAAGCAGCAAATACCATAAAAAAGGGGTCCAGGGGTATCCGATAACGCAGAGAAAAGAAAAAGACCATATGCGCAAAATTAAACGCGAAGATCATGCCCCAGATAAGAAAAGTTTTTCTCCATTCTGAAATTGAAAGCACCATCCCTATGAGAGCCAGCGGAATGATAATTCCGGAGGAGAACAGCGCCGCCAGCCTCTGGGCCGTACTGTGAGTTATGGGGTAGAGCCGCCAGAAATGAATGAACCGCATTTTCATCAACCGCAACACGGTTTCAGGGTTTCTGCGCATGAAGTCTTTAGCGCGGGCTGTATATTCCAGGTCCGCGGCGGCCGGTGACAGCTTGGCGATCTGATTATACTCCGCGGTATTCCATTCGACATCCTTCAACTGTCTTGTCTCCAATTCTATCCGCATGGTTTCTGGATTGTTGGCCTGAAACAGATAAGACCCGGAAAGAGTGACGAGCACGAATTTTCCGAATATCCTGTAATTATGGGCGCTCCATGGCAGCACGCAAAGACAGGTTGCCAGCAGAAAAGCCGAGAGCGCTCGGTAAGAAAGCTTATTCGCTATGAACCACAACAAAATAAATGGTGCCACCACAAGAACGGTGGATTTGGTCAGCAACGCCATAGCGAGTACCGCGCCGGCCATTGCAGCGCATAGCGGGCCGCGCTTCTCTGCCTGCAGCAGGTAAAGCAGCGTCATTAAAAGCGTGAGAAGAAAAGAATAGAAAGCCTCACAGAGAAGATAGGCGGCATGAAAAATGGAGTACGGGTAGAGCGCCAGGAACAACGCGCTGAGTAACGCGATAGATCTCCTTTTAAACAGGGCGCCAGTCAGAATGAAAAGCAGCCACACTTGTGCCGCGCCAAGCACGGCCTGCGCGAGCCGCACGGCCGTATCGCCTGTGCCACCGGAAACTTTATAGATAGCGGCGAGAAACGAGATGTACCCCGGATGGCGCAAAGGGTTTGTGAATCCTTTTCCAGAACTTAAATCAATCGCCGCATTGCGCCAGACCCCTTCGTCTGGCGCGGGGGTATGCGGGTAATACAGGACAAACCCTGTTCTTACTATTAGCGCAAGCAGCAGGATCGCCGCTAACCGCCAATCCACTCCTACGGCAGGATGATTCACGCGCCCATTCTGTGTTTGAGCAATGTCCATATAGCTATGAGACCGTCTCTAAAACGTATTTTTTTACCCTCTGAGAATGTACGCGGACAATATGAGATGGGGACTTCGTGTATTCTTACGCCTTTCCTCAGGACCTTGGCTGTGACCTCGGGGCAGAACTCAAATCCCCGGCTCGTCAGCCGCAAGCCTTTAAGAACTCCGGCCCGGAAAGCCTTATAGCCGGTTGGTTCATCCGTTATGCGTGAGAAATACAGCAGATTAGTAAGAAATGTTAGAAGTCTTCCGCCGGCGGCAAATGAAAGATAGGAGAATTTATTTCCGGGGCTTAAGCATCTGGAGCCATAGACGACTTCCACCGCCGGGTCGCTGAATGGTGCGAGCAACTGCGGATAATCCTCCGGAGAGTACTCGAGGTCGGCATCCTGAATAATGATAATGTCGCCGGTGGTTTTGGCAAGGCCCTCACGTATGGCGCACCCTTTGCCGCTGTTTTGCGGCAGACTTAAGATCCTAATGCGGGCATCGAGCCCGCGCATTTTTTCAAGTATCGCCAGAGTATTATCGCACGAGCCATCGTTGACGATCACGATCTCGTACGGCTCCGGACGGGCGCAGACTCTATTTAATAATTGCTCGACGTATCGTTCCTCGTTGTACACGGCAATCAGGATCGTTATTTTCATATGTTTCATCCGCGTGGCCCGGCTTTTCTTGTTTATCGGCCCAAAAATGCGCGCGCCCAATCAGCTTGTCAGCGCTGCTTTTAAAAAAAAGACAAAATTTTTAACCAGCCTGTAAACGTCCTTTGCCGTTTTTATCCGCTTCAAATAGCGCAGGGCTATGCCTGGGCGCAGATAAAATTCACGATACGCCCTGTTTATCAGATTGTCCAAAGTAGCCTTATCAAGACCGCGCGGCACGAAAACAGTATTCACAAAATTCATCTTGCTCCAGTCATTGTCAAACGCGCCATACTCCGCTATTCCCTCGAAAACCGGTGAGCCGGGCAGCGGGGTAAAGGCGTTGAACTGGACCATGTGAAAGCTGCTTTCTTTTGCGTATCGTATGGTGTTAAGTATTGAGTCCACGGTCTCCGTGGGATAGCCTATTATAAAATATCCCCTGTTCACAAACCCCATTTCATCGGCGGCGCGAAATATCTTTTTCGCTTTTTCCAGATCTATCCGCTTGCCCATTTTTTCAAGCACGCGGACATCCCCGCTTTCCACGCCGAAAGCTATTTTCCAGCAGCCCGATTTTTTCATAAGCGCCAGCATTTCTTCATCAACCTGATCCACCCGGGCGTTAGCGGACCAGATAAGATCCAGCTTTTCTTTGATTAAAGCGTTGCACAACTCCACGATTCTCTCTTTTTGCATGGTCAGGGTATCGTCATATATCTCTATATCCCTGACCTTAAACCTCGTGTACTGAAGCCGTATCATATCCATTACATAGCTTACGGAGTGATTTCGGACTTTTTTACCGAAAACATTCTTAGGGCAATATCTGCACAGGAATGGGCACCCACGCGAGGTTATCAATGAGCCCTGGCCTTCCTTTTGACTGAAAGCCACTTCCAGAGGCTTGTATGGGTTCGGGTAATCCGGAAGCATGTCCCAGGCCGGCATCGGCAGCGCGTCCAGATTTTCAATAGGCGCTCTCGGCGGGTTTATCCTGATTGCTTCACCATCCCTGTACGCTAAGCCGCTCACCCCCGCCGCGTCTCTTTTGCCTGCCAGAACCTCAAGCAGCTCCGCCACCGTCTCTTCTCCTTCCCCTATGACGGCAAAATCGAACGCCGTCAGTTTACGCAAGGTCTCCTCCGGCACTGCAGAAACGTGAGGACCGCCGATCACTGTTCGGATATTCCTGTTTTTCTCCTTAAGGACTGCGGCCAATGCGGCCGCATTATTGATAGATAACGTTGTCGCGGTTATTCCCACAAGTTCCGGTCTTTTAGCAAGGATACGGTCCGCTGCGGCCGCACAGCCCAGCCCCTCGGCCGGAGCGTCCACGATCTCGGTCTTATATCCCTTTGCCCTGGTGTAGGCGGCTAAATAGCACAGCCCCAGCGGAGGCATAACGTTCCCAGCCTTTGCGAAGCGTCCGAAGCGCTCTTCCAGCGTTAATGGCGGATTGACAAAAACAAGATGAGCCATACAGCATCCCTGGTGATATCTTTACCTGTTTTTTACAATTACAGCTGTCCGGTTATGATTAGTGAAAATCCCCCATTACGGATCAGTTGCTTAGAAATATATTTTCCGGTAAAAGATTCCACTGTCTCATTATAACACAACCATATAGCAGCTGCATTTAACACTATCGATGTCCGAGAAACTCACGGAACTTTAAACAACCAGATGTGGTCAGGTAGATATCTTCCAGAATAATCAGTCCGCGCCTCTTCAAGAAATTTCAGGTAGTTCCCGTAATAGACCACCCCGCCGCAGTCCGTGTCATGCTAATGTATTCTTTTTTACATGCCGTTGCCACCGTCTTTTCCGCAAGTCTCACCATTTGATTTTAAAGACCCGACCGATATCCCGCAGCAGCGTACCACCGGACAGGCTTTTAAATAATCTTCTAGCCATATACCGCGGCCTGAAATAGAACCTGCGGTAAAACGCATTAAAATACCTGTTAACCGTATCCCAATCCAGATTCGGGTGCCGGTAAATGGCGTTCATCGGCAGATACAGGTTATACTTATTCCAATCCTTTGTAAGTATTCTGCCTTCTCTATCCAGAGATTCGAAGAGCGGCGTAGAGGGAAGAGGCGTGGTTACACTGACTTTCGCCCAGTCCAACCCCAGCGAGCAGGCGAAATCTATCGTTTCTTTCATCGTCTGTTCCGTTTCTCCGGGCAAAGCCAACATAAAGAATCCGCAGGTCTCCAGCCCGGCATCGGCCGCCATCGCAACGGCGGCTCTTACCTGCTCGAGAGTTATCCCTTTACCTATGTTGTTCAGGATAGCCTGGCTGCCGGTCTCAATACCGAAATAAACACGGTAGCACCCGGCCTTAACCATCAGCGCGAACATTTCCGGGTCTCCCCGGTCGACGCGTATCCCGGTAACGGTGGCCCAGGGAAATTTCAACCCTCCGTTTATTATGCCCCGGCAAATCGCCTTGACCCTGTCCACATCGGTGGAGAACATGTCGTCCACGATATGTATCTCGCGAAACCCGCGTTCAAGCATGAGCCTGATCTCGTCCACCACGCGAGCGGGCGATTTGGGCCTGAAGTTTCTGCCGAAAACGCCGTGATTGCAGAAGCAGCAGTTGAACGGACAGCCCCTGCTTGTTTCAAGCCAGCCGGTGGGACTTTTCCTGGCCATGACGTCCGAAATTCTGTATCGGTTAACATCATATAGCTCCCATGCGGGCCGAGGCAACGCGTCCAAGTCCAGAATAGGCGGCCTCCTGTCGTTCACGAATATCCGATCGCCCTTTTTATAAGCTATGCCTTTTATTTCCGATAGGTCTTTTCCCAGCATTATTTCCGGCAGGGTAAAATCCCCTTCACCGATAACTATGATATCCAAATCTGTGGAGGCTAAAGTTTCTTCCGGCAGAGCTGAAGCGTGGGCGCCGCCGGCTATCAGCTTAATGTCCGGAAAATCCCGCTTTATGCTTTCCGCTATGGAGCGCATAACTCCGAATAAAGGTGTAACAAAAGTGATGCCCGCGAATTCCGGGCTGAAGTCCCTAAGCGTCTGGCGTAAAACCACCTCATAGTCGTCATACAGGTTCAGATCCAGAATGCGTGCTTCGCCGCCGCTCGCGAGGACCGCGGCGGCCAAGGACGCCATGCCCAGCGAAGGAGAAGCCGGCACGGCCTCCTTGACCTTGGAATCTTTATATATGATGTCCCTGAAAGGAGGTATGATTAGTAATATTTCAGGCTTTTTCACAGATCGCCTCCATAGAACCTGTCCGCCTGAAGAGCACCGCGAACAGGGATAGCGCAACCGAGAGAGGGAGAAATACCGGAATCAGGCAGACATGACACAGCAGATTAAGAATATACCTGCTACAGGATATTTTTTCCCTAAAATTTGTTCCCCGTTTCAGCGAATAGTATAAAAAGTTGGTTTCCCCGCACATATTTAAAAGCGTCTGGAACATTCCAAACACGCTGTAAAAGCCGAAAGTAAAAGACAGGTTTTTCAGGCGCAGGCCGCTTTTCCGTATGACACGTTCCAGCGAGCCGGGGCTATAATGACAGATATGCCGCGGAGCGTCCAGGTGGAACCATCTGCTCTTACCTAAGCAGGCTTCCCAGCTGCTGAAATTAGGCACGCTTATGAAAATACGTCCTTTGTCCGTCAGACTGTCCGCAAGAATTCGCAGTTCCTCTTGAGGAAATTCGATGTGCTCAAGGACATGCCATAGGGTTATCAAATTATACCTCGCGCCGGGGGGCAGCTCATCCAGAGACCTTTTCACGAACTGCGAAGTGGAAGGATAATTGGGCTCAATGCCGACGGCTTCTATATTCTTACTCCGCGCATATTCCACAAACTCGCCATTTCCGCAGCCGTAATCCAGCAGAGCTCCGCCTTTAACGGATTGCTTGATCAGATTGAACCGATGGGCTAGAAACAAGCTTTTAAAAAATTCAACGCATCCGCTGAACCACATCGTTTTTTCGCCTGCGTGATAATCTTCCGAGTAAAGAACGGCCAGTTCCTCCCGGGTCGGGACAGGCCGGGTGTAGCCAATGCCGCAGGTTCCGCACTGAAGTATTTCGT
>CAZPMW010000098.1:3504-8539 GCA_964587805.1 uncultured Elusimicrobiaceae bacterium | reverse complement strand
CGAAGGGAGCAAGCGCGGAAGGGGGATGGAATCCCCCTCCGGGAGCACCGGGCCGGCACCTATATAGGCCCGGCGATAATCGCCCCGAGCATTCAGCGAGGGGTGCGACAGAGCGGAGGAAATATATGACAACAGTACTCGTGGTGTGCGCGGTGGTGGTCACGCTGGTGTTTGCGGCGCTGGCCGCGCAGGCGATAGTGACTTTGCGGCAGATAAGGCATACGGCCCGGGCCGTGGAATACCTGGCCCTGAACGCCGACGGCAAGCTTACGGCCCTGGATCCGGTGGTGAACGCAGTGCAGACAATGGCCGAAGGCGTCTCGTCCGGCTGGTTCCGGGCTGCGCGGATGGTTTACGGACTTTTCTCCGGTAAAGACAAAGCCGCGTAAATCAGGTTAGCGTTTTTTCCTGCGGGCCGGGGCCCGTTACACTATCAAAGGCGGACTACCTATGTTTAAAATGATCAACGTGTTAAATAGCCTTTATGACAAAGAAATTCTGGGCAAGATAGATTTTCTCAAGACGATCAGGCTTTTCGAGGGGATAAGAAAGAGGGACATTATCCATATACTGGAAAATCTCCAGGAGCGCACATACCTGAAAGGTGAAACCATCTTCACGCAGGGCGATATCGGCCGCGCCCTGTTCATAGTTTCCTCCGGAAAGGTAGCGCTCTCCCGGCTTGACCGCGAGACGGGCAAAAGCGAAGTTATAGCCGAAGTGCAGCCCGGGGAGTTCTTCGGCGAGATGGCCCTGCTTGAGGAAATGCCAAGAACCGCTACGGCCTGCGCGCAGGAAGAAACCAAGGTGTTTATGCTTTTCAAGATAAAGCTGGAATCGCTTCTCTTTTCGCGCCCAAGGATAGGGGTGGTAATCTCCACCCAATTGGCGGAGATCATGTCCGCCCGCCTCAGGGGCTACATGGAAAAGGGGGATTTGTAGCTCTCATGGCCGAAACCGCAACCGCAAAAAGGACTTACAGAGAATTCGCGATCCCCGTGCTGATAGTGCTGGGCTTCGCCTATCTGCTGGTGCTGGCTAAGGGCGCCGTATTCCCTTTTATTCTTAGCGCGGCGCTGGCCTACATATTGAACCCCGTTATCAAATATTTCGAGGTGCGCGGAATAAAGCGGGCGTACGCCGTAACCGGCCTCTACCTTACCGTCGGGGTGATGATCGCCCTGGTTATTTATCTCCTGCTCCACTTCCTCTCTTTCGAGCTGGAAAGCCTGCAGCAATCCTGGCCGAACTACGCCACGCGCATCCAGGATGCGGTGCTGAACCTGGACAGGAAACTGACACACAATTACCCGTTTCTGGCGGGCCTGAAGCTGACCGAAAAGCTCAGCCACTTTCTTGAGATCGTCCCGCGATATCTGGTCACCCTCCTCCCGGCGCTTACGCTGGTATTCGTGGTCCACTTCATCACTTTCTTCATCCTGCTGGGCGGCTCCGCCATAATAGACTACCTGCTCGATCATCTTCCGTCCAAACACGCGGAGATCATACTTCACATAGCTTCCCGTATAGACGCCTCGCTTGGCAATTATCTGCGCGGCATACTTACGGAGGCCTTCATCATCTTTCTCATCGCCTTTTCCGGCCTTCTTCTGATGGATCTTAACTACTCGGCTTTTATCGCCATCCTTATCGGCGTTTCAAGCCTGGTGCCTTACGCAGGCGCCTTAGTGGGCGCTGTGGTCTCATGCATAGTGGCTTACTTCCAGTTCGGCGCCATGCTTCCCATTATCAAAATCCTGATTTTTTTCGGCGCCCTACGCTTCCTTGACGACTGGGTGCTGCAGCCGTATATCATGAAAAAGGCGGTAGAGCTCAGCCCGGCCATCATACTGTTCGCGCTGATGGCAGGCTGGGAAGTTGGCGGCATCTGGGGCGTGATATTTGCCCGTCACCTGCGTAATCAAGGAAATAATACAGATAGCCGTGGAGCTGCAGGAAACCGAATTTCGCTGGAAGCCCAAGGCGGAGCCCACCCGGGTGAGCATCCCTTATACGTAACGAGGAAGTTCGCTCGGGCCGCAAAGCAAAAGCCGCGGGGAAGAAATCCCCCCGCGGCTTTTGCTTTGTTGCCTCTTCGTCTATTTCTTTACCGCCGCGGTAATAGCTTCCTTCAGCATATCTACCGGGCACGGTTTCTGCAGAAAGCCTTTAACGTTTATCTCCTGCTTAAAGACCTGTTCCGTGGACGGGTCGAAATGGCTGGCCGTCAGGATGAGCACGGGAATCCCGCGCGTCTCTTCCTCGGTAAGCAGCATGCGCAGCATCTCCAGGCCGGAGACGCGCGGCATCATTACGTCCAGAAGGATAATATCAGGAAGATCCTGCTTGGCCCTGCTCATGCCTTCCTGCCCGTCAGGCGCGGTAATTACATTGTATTCGTCCGCCAGGGCCAGCTCCGCCAGCTGAAGGAAGTTTACATTGTCGTCGATAACCAGGACTTTGATTTTTTCGTTCATTTTAACCCTGTTCCCGATTCCAGCGCGGGCGCGGCTATCGCCGACCGTAAAACGCCGCGCTCATCCTCCGCTGCCCTGCACGCCTGAGAAAACGATGGGCAAGGAGGGACTCGAACCCTCACTCGCCAGAGGCGAACAGGTTTTTGAGACCTGCGCGTCTACCAGTTCCGCCACTTGCCCATAAAGCCAAAAATCGCCGTCCGCTTTTGGTATTCTACAATATTTCTCAGGGGAGGAGCAGTTCGTCCAGCCTTACCGGCTTTAGGCCTTTGCGAGCGGCCTCCTGAAGCACCTTCTCGGTTATGCGCAGGGTCTTTTCACGGCTCTTCCCCCCTCCGTCATGCATAAGCAAAATCGCGCCAGGTTTCACATTTTTCAGGTACTCAGCCGTCATCGCCTCTTCTCCCGCTTTAGTCCAATCGCTGCCGTAAGTCCAATTAACCAGTATGTATCCCTTCCCGGCTGCGACTTTCCGGACCCACGCCCTGTCGTAGCCGTTCGGCATCCGTAGGAAACAGGTACGTTGGCCGGTGGCTTTCTCTATCGCGCTGGCGGCCGCGGCAAGTTCCTTCTCCAGAAACTTTTCCGGATCGGGTTTTTTCCCGGCGCGAAAATAATCGGCATGGGTGTCCGTATGATTACCCAGCAGGTGTCCGGCGGCTGCTGCTGCGGCTGCTTTTTCCGGGTATTTTCGCACGGCGCCTCCGGTCATGAAGAATGTCGCCTTCGCTCCGTATTTTTCCAGCAGCTTCAGCAGGTCGCCGGTTATAAAGCCGGGCCCGTCGTCGTAGGTCAGCGAGAATTCCTTTTTCCCGGAGGGGCCGTCGGAGTAAAACTTTCCATAATACTGCTCAATGCCGGCATATGCGGGACGCAGACAGCAAATGGCAAATAGTAAACAGCAAGAGAGACAGAAAAATAATTTATTTTTTATGGTCATATTTAGCGCAGATAAGCCTTCACGACTTACTACTTACGACTCACGATTTACTGCTTACAATTTACTATTTACCACTTACGACTTACTACTTACGATTCACCCCCTCAAATCTCATATCTCTCCAGGTTAGCGCGCCCCAGTTTCCAGGGGATAATTACCGCTGCCGCGTTCAACAATATAAAAACCACCGCGCACAGGGCCAGCCCGCGCCAGTCCCACGGATGCGCCCGGCCGAAGCTTCCGGCGAAATACATCTGCACCGGCCAGGCCTCAACGGCGACCAGGAGGCTAAGGTAGCCCATAGCGCAGGCCATATAGATAAAGCCGCCGTAGGAAGACTCCAGCTGGTGGATGTTTTCCACTTTGAAGTCCGGGAACAGCGCGCCTAAGCCCACGCCCATCACAGAGAGCGCCATGGCCGCCACGACGATAGTGAAAGTGGAAAGCGCGGAGATGAAAGGGCCCGCGCCCAGCAGATGATTGGAGGCTGTTATCAGCACCGCGCCTATCGCCACGGACGGGATCAAGGAGAGCAGAAGCTTTTCCCTCATGATCAGCGCCGTGCTTACCGGTGAGGATTTAAGTATCCAGAAGCTGCTGCCTTCAAGGCTTATCGCCGGGAAGGTGAACCGCAGCCCAATGGCCGCCATAACGAACCCAGCCACGCCGATATTCAGGAACGAAACCAGGCTTTTAATAGCCTGGGAGTCCAGCGGCAGCTGCCGGATGCTGAAAAGATAGACCACGATTAGCGCCGCGATAAGTATGATCTGTGACCAATAGCGGGCGTCGCGCTGAAGCAGCAGCCTGTCTTTCCAGCAGAAGGTCAGCAGGTGGCGCAGCTTTTCATACTTAAGCACCAGGCGCTGCTCAAAGATAAGCCGGCCGTCCCCCCTGAATTTGGGCGCGCCCTGCGCCCCGCTGAAACCCCTGGCGTAGACGTAGCCCGCAAGGCGGTACATCCCGGCATAAACCGCGAAGGCCGCCGCAAAAATAGCGCCGGCATAAAGAAAGAACCCAGTCCAGTTTCCAGCGGAATAAGAAACCATGGCCGCGGTCACCCACCAGGACGGCAGATATTCCGCTGTAGGGGACTGAAGATACCGGATGTATTGGGCCACAACCTCGAGGGTATCAGGGCGCAACAGGACTTCCGGCTTCGAGAAGCGGAACGCGACATACACGAACGAGACGGATACGCTACCCAGCAGCCAGGTGATATCACGCGTTCTGGAGGAAGGAAAGAAATACATTACCAGCATGCTGAAAAGTATGCCGAACGAGCCTGCCAGAAGCACGAACGGGACCATCAGGAGCGCGTAAGAGAGGTAAAAGCCCGCAGGCAGCCCCTTAACGCGGCCCAGCGCCAGGATAAAAGGCAGGATGGCCAGGAGCAGCGTCCACGAGGAGTAAAAGACAGTATCGAGCGCTTTATCAATGAACAATGAGCGCAGATCGATGGGACAGGAGAACAGGAATTTCAGGTCGGACGCGTAATAAAGCGTGGTCATGGAAATAATGATAGCCGACACCGTTATCATTGAAAAAGTTATCAGCAACACCATGGAAGCCAGCTTCCAGGAGAGCATCGGGCCGATAAGCTGAATGCCTTCGAGAT
>CAZPMW010000098.1:0-3494 GCA_964587805.1 uncultured Elusimicrobiaceae bacterium | reverse complement strand
TAAGGCGCCAGCAGCCTTACGGCCCCGACGGCAAGGAACATAAGGTTCTTGGCCAGAAGCCAGCCCTTTAGCGCGGCCAGGGTGTTGCGCGAGGTCAGGGCTTTTCGTTTTATGAGGGTGAGGAACATGTCAATTCAAGGAAGATGTCTTCCAGGGACCGGTCGCCGCCGCCGGAGGCCAGGGACCTGATCTCGGAGAGGGTGCCCTTCGCTATCAGACGGCCGGAGGCGATGATGCCCAGCGAGGTGCAGAGCTTTTCCGCCATATCCAGGATATGGGTGCACATGAAAACGGCCGCGCCCTGACCGGCGATATCCAGCAGAAGCTGCTTAAAGCGCCTGATGCTTTTCGGGTCCAGCCCCACCGTGGGCTCATCGAACAGCACTACGCGCGGCTTGCGCAGCAGAACGCTGGCGATGAGCAGTTTCTGTTTCATGCCGTGGGAATAAGACTCCAGCAGTTCCCCGCCCTGGGAGGAAAGCTCGAAAAGCTCCAGGAGTTCGGGGATCCGCCGGCGTTGCTCTTCGTATGGCACGGCGTACACGTCGCCGATAAACCGCAGAAATTCCAGCCCGGTGAGTTTCGGATAGACGAACGGCTCGTCAGGAATATAGGCAAGGACCCTCTTGGCCGAAAGAGGCTCCCTGACCATGTCAAAGCCTCCTACCAGCACGCGCCCGGAGGTAGGGTTCATTATCCCGGATAATATTTTTACGGTGGTGGTTTTTCCGGCTCCGTTCGGGCCCAAAAAGCCGAAGATCTCGCCCGGAGCCACTTCGAGGTTCAGGGAGTCAACTGCTTTATAGCCGCCAAAAACCTTGGTGAGGTTCTCGATCCTGATCACTTACCCTGTTCCCGCTGATCAAGATAGCTCTTGATCTCCATTTTGACAGTGAGTTGACGCAGAAGATAGTTCGCTACCTCGGAAAATTTAGCTCTGGACAGTTCTTCAAGATATTTGTCCTTATTCTTTTCAAAATCCTTTAGGCTTTTATTCTTCGCCAGATAAGCGCTCTTCAGCTCCCCGGGCGTCACCTTCACGGCATTGAAGATAAACTGCTTATACTTGCCGGCCAGCCGGGATTGCTTGCGCCATGCCTCGTATTCCGTCGGCGCCATCTGGAATTCGCTGAAAATGGTCTGGGCATAGCGCCGGAGATCGAAAGCCCCGCCATCCGTGAACTGCGGGGTGTTCTGTATTTCCACCGCCACCTCAAAATCCGGCACGCTCATACCGATCGCCTTTCCCTCTCTGGTGAGCAGCTCCTCGATAACCATCTCCCTGAAGACTTCCTGCTTCACGCCCTTGGAGATAACATCGTTCACCTCGGTGCCGGAAGTTTTAAAGCTCTCAAGCGTCCGGTTGACCTGCAGCAGAAAACGGTGGTACGGGATCTTTGTTCCGCCCACTTCGGCCACGGCGTCGGAGGATGAGGCGGTAAAAACCTGGCCGCTCACGAAAAAGATCGACCCGATAAAAACCACCACCACCACGGTGAAGATGAACCTTTTATGCTTTGCCAGAAATGAGATCATGTTGTTTGGCCGCCTTTTCCGTATTTTCAGCCTTGACCGCCTTACCGCCGGTCATGGAACAGTTGCCGTTAAATAAGGCCCCCTCTTCCACAAGCACCTTCGGGGCGCGCAGGTCGCCGTCCACTTTACCGCCCGCCAGAACCTCTATGTGGTCGCTGGCCGATACGTTCCCCTTTATCTCTCCCGAAACCGAACAGACTTCGCAGGAGATATCGCCTTTGAGTTTCCCTGTCTTGCCTATGGTCACAAGCTTGCCGTCCACTACGGTCCCGTCCACGCGCCCGTCTATGCGCAGGGACCCCTTCGCGGCGAGCGTGCCCTGAAAATACGCCTCGTGTCCGATGACAGTGTCGGAATTTTTGGTGTCGAAAGTTATATTGGAAGTTTTAAATAGCGACATGCTGCGATTCTCCTTGTTCGTAAAAAAGCCGGCCGACGGGAACTGCGGTCTCCTGTCTCCGGCGTACGGTCAGTATCCTGCGCTGAACCTTCCCGCTGCCCTCAGGAAAATATACCTTCAAAAATAGTGGCCAGAGGGCTAGACTTGCCGCCGCCTTCCAGATACTTTGTAGGATTTTTAGGCATGCTGTCCATCCACACCTCGTAATGCAGATGCGGCCCGGTGGAAGTGCCGGTGGAGCCCATGCGCCCCAGCAGCTGCCCGCGCCGCACACGGACGCCTTCCTTAACCGCCAGTTCGCTAAGATGCCCGTAAAGCGTGGAATAGGAAAACCCGTGATCAAGGACCATGGATAAGCCATAGCCGCTGGCCCAGCCGGCGTAGCGCACAACGCCGTCGGCTGTGGCGTAGACGGAGGTGCCGGGCTCGTTTGCGATATCTATACCGGTATGGTATTCGCTCGCGTACGGAAGCGGCGCGATGCGGTATCCGAAATAGGAAGTTATGCGGCCTGTGGCCGGCCAGATAGCAGGCGTCGCTTTAGCTGAATTATGCTTATTCGTGATATACCAGGTGACTTCGGAATAGCTGGAAAGGCGCTGGCGCGATTCTTCCTGCATTCTGATGATAGAGTTATTCAGCGAGGTTTCCCGTATCTCCGAGGCCTTGTTGGCAAGGAGCTTTCTGAAATCAGCCAGGTCGGAAGTAGTAGGGCCGCCCATGAATTCGCTGTCATCCACCAGGTTGGGGTTCATTCCCAGCATTTTACGAAGCTGCCGGTCTGTCTTCCTGGTCATCTCGAGGTAAGCCAGGCCTTTTTCAACCTGCTGGGACACATAATCCATCTTTGTGCGCAGGATCTTGTTGTCCGTTTTGGTAACGTAATAATCAAAATGCCGGCCGGCGATATAGCCCGACCAGACGGTAAGGCCGGTCCAACCCGCGGCGAGAGCCAGCAGCAAGGCCACCGGCAGATTAAGGCGCAAAGAAGGCAGCCCGCCATGCGGGATGATAAAGATACTTATCGGTTTAGCTGCGTTTCGGATCAGCCTCGCCAGACGTCTATGGAACATATCTCATAATTAAACCAATATAGGCGGTAGATGTCAAACAAAAGCCGGCGCGTTTTATGCAATTTGACAATAGCCGGTGTAACTGGTAAACTTAACTTCCGCGGCGCTGGAAAGCCGTTCAGATGTGGCAGATCTTTAAGCCGCGGATTTGTTCTTACGCCCCCATCGTCTAGCGGTTAGGACGCTGCCCTTTCAAGGCAGAGATCAAGGGTTCGAATCCCTTTGGGGGCGCCAATTTAGATGCGAAGACCCTTTGACCAGTATGTCAAAGGGTTTTTTATATACAGGGATTACGTTTTTTCCATCAAGACGGCATTTCGATACCACGTAATTAAGCAGTTGACGTTTCTCATGTGAGTCTCGAACTTTGAAAAGTGCATGGGCCTTGTTGGCCAGCTCAAGAATTTGTACACCTGTGTCCATGTAAGCTGTGTAATAGCCAGTTAAAGCTGCAATGCTGATTTGTGTAAAATTCTTCTAATTCG
>CAZPMW010000097.1:6465-8598 GCA_964587805.1 uncultured Elusimicrobiaceae bacterium | reverse complement strand
GCGCTCGGGCAATCCCCCTTCGCCCGCTCCACAGTGGGCGCGTCACTCAATACTATTAAAATATTCCGTGAGCAGCAAAGCGGTTTTTTCCACTTCCGGGGTCAGGCCTTCGCTGAATTCCATTGAACCTGGCTCTACTCCAAGCGCGACCAGTTCCGCTCCGGTATCTTCCCTCACTATGGAAAAAGTTACGCCAAGCGGGAAACTGTGGGTGGAAATCACCGCCTGTCTGCTTATATCCTCAAGCGGTATGATCTTAAGCTCTCCCGGCCTGCCTCCGAACCTGGCGGCGTCCAGCAGAATTATCTTGCGTGGTTTAATGTTTATAGCCGTCTGGGCTATGTTTTCAGGGGTGGTGCCGGCGTTAATGAGACTGCAGTCAGGATTGTTAAACCGCACGCGCTCTCCGACGAACGGGCCGACGCCGTCGTCGGCCCTGAGCGGATTGCCTATGGTGATCAGCAGCGTTCTGCCCAGCGGGGCGATTGCCACCCTTATCTCAGCCGGTAAAGGTGACATTCAGGTAATGCGCCGAGCACGAGATGCAGGGGTCATAAGCGCGCACCAGCATCTCCAGCGCCAGCGTGATCTCCTCTTTCGTCTTAGCAGAGATTATCTCCGGGAGCAGTTTCATGAAATCATACTCTATATTGTTGATATTCTGATTAGTTGGAATAATGCAGTTTGCGTTTTTGATCATGCCGCAGGCGTCAATTTCGTAATTGTGGATCAGGAGGCCGCGGGGCACTTCCACTGCTCCCACTCCGTCGCCTGCCCGGACCGGAATGATGCCTTTCTCGTTTAAGCCCACCACCAGTTCCTCGCTGTAATCCACGCCGTTCTTTTTGAGGTCCCTGAGTATATCCAGCGCGTGGTGATAGCAGTGGACTATTTCAACCACCTGCGCTACCGTGTTCAGGTACGGGTTATCGCAGGGAGCTTTAAAGCCCAGCGACGCTGCCGTTTTTTTGGCCTCCGGATGCAGCTTGGCCGAGTTGATATTAAAACGCGCCAGCGCGCCGGTGAAGTAGGATTGGCGCGACCATTTCGTGAATTTAGCCGAGGAGCGCGGGTCCACGAATTCATTGGTCGCCTTTCTGTAATCGGCTTTTGTAATGCGCTTGCCGTCCGAAGACCCGATGTCGCCCGACAGCAGCGGATACTCACCGTCGTCGGATACCAGGGCCACGTATTCCGTATCGCGGTGAAAGTCCGGGAATTTAAGGGTGGCGGCCAGCTTCAGCGTCTCTTCCATGTCCGGGCCTATGGATTCCAGCATCCGGATCTGCTCGTCCAGGGCCTTCGGCGCAGGCAGCTTGGTGAAGCCGCCCGCTATGGCGGAGATAGGATGCACGTGGCGTCCGACAAGGATATCGCAGACGTCGTTCACAATTTTCTTCATGCGCAAGGCGCGCCTGACCACGGAGTTATGAGTCTTTATCAGCGGAACGAACGAAGGCACGCCCAGCACATCCGGCGCGGCAAGCAGATAGACATGAAGTATATGACTGTCGAGGATCTCATAATCAAGCAGCAGCTTGCGGAGCTTTATAGTCTGGGCGCTGGGCTTAAAGCCCAGCGCGTCCTCTGCAGCCGCGATGGAGGAGAGCGTATGCCCGCACGCGCAGATACCGCAGATGCGCGAGGTTATATGCTGAGCCTCGAACACGGAGCGGCCGCGCAGCATGCCCTCGAACAGCCGGGGCGATTCCACCACATGCATCTCGCATTTTTCGATTTTCCCGTTCTTAACGTTAACCACGATATCTCCGTGGCCCTCTACGCGGGTGATGTACTCCACCTTTATATCCAGATCTTTATTTGTTGCCATTGTCGCCTTCCTTGCATTTATTATACATATCGAATTTGCTCCTCACCGCTTCGGCGCTGAGGTTATACTTGCCGATAATCTCGCTCGCGGCGTTCTTCGCCGGGTTCGTCACTTCCCCGCGGCAGCCGTAGCAGAGATTGCCGTTGTTCACGCACCAGGAGTTACAGCCGGCCCTGGTCCAGGGGCCCAGGCAAGCCACGCCCTTATCGTACAGGCAGACGTTCTCGTTCAGTTTGCATTCGGAGCATACCGGATTATCCGGCACGGTGTAGGGAAGCCCCCGCAATGCGCACTTCAGAACC
>CAZPMW010000097.1:0-6455 GCA_964587805.1 uncultured Elusimicrobiaceae bacterium | reverse complement strand
CAGAACCTCCAACAGCTCCGCCGGATAGATAGGGCAGCCATGCACGAAGTAGTCCACCTTCACCACCTGATGGACCGGTTTAGTTTTAGTGCTGTCAAAGAGCTTAAAGTCCCTGCCGTACACATACTGCCGGATCTCGTCTAGCTGGAAAGAGTTTTTCATACCGTTCACGCCGCCGATGCAGGCGCAGGCCCCGTAAGCGATCAGCACCTTCGATCTGGCGCGTATCTTTTTAATGCGCTCCTCCGCGTGGTGATCGGTGATGGAGCCTTCGATAAGAACGACATCGTAATCCTTGTCCCATTTCTCGCTCATTACCTCGCGGAATTCCACCACGTCGATAGCGCCGAGTATATCCAGCAGGGCTTCTCCCAGGTTCGCTACCTGCAGCTGACAGCCTTCGCAACAGGCGAAGTCGAAAAACGCCACTTTGGGTTTGGTTGAGGTTTCAGCAACTTTGGTCATATTAAATCCCCTTACAGTTTACCGGCGTCCTTCACTTCGTCGTAGGTGAAGGTGGGACCGTCCTTGCAGCAATAGTAGTTCTTCGGATGGTCTATCTGGCAGTGGCCGCATTTGCCCATACCGCACTTCATATGCCGCTCCAGCGACAGCACTATCTGGCGCTCCGGCACATTCTTTTTGAGCAGCTCGGCTATCACGAACTTGTACATTACGGGCGGCCCCACCACCACCGCGAAGGTCCTCTCAGGCTGGATGGTAACGCCCGGAATAAGCGTGGTGATTAGCCCAACGTTGCCGCGCCAGTCCGGGGCGCCGCGGTCTACCGTGCACAGGAAATTTACATCTAGGCGCTCCTGCCAGATTCCGACCTCGGAGCCGAACAGCATGTCGGAGGGCGTTCTGCAGCCAAGCAGGATATCCACCTTGCCATAGTCCTTTCGGTTATCGATCACGTAGTTTATAAGCGAGCGCAGCGGCGCTATGCCCAGGCCGCCTGCCACGAATAGAAGGTCGTTTCCAGCCATCACTTTGACCGGGAAAGGCCTTCCGAACGGCCCGCGTATGCCCATGTAGTCGCCGACGTCCAGCTTGTGCAGGGCGTTTGTCATGCGCCCGGCCGCGCGCACGGTCAGCTCGAACGATCCCCGCTTGGTAGGGCTTGAACAGACGGAGACCGGGGCCTCGCCCACGCCGTAAAGCTCCACCTGTACAAATTGTCCTGGCTCGTGGTCCAGCGTGCCGTCCTCAAGCTTTATATCGAACCACTTCTCCGCGGCGGTCATTTGCTTCGCCGCGATTATCTTTCCTTTCCTGAGCTTCCAGTTCGAGTTCTTTATTTCCTCAGTCATACGGTTTCCTTTGCGATAGATTTCAGGGTTTCCTTAAGACTTATACCAGCCATGCAGGTCCTGGTGCAGCGTCCGCAGCCGGTACAGAAGAGGCGGTAGAACCTGTCCAGAGGGAATTTAAATTTCCTGGAATACCGGTGACGCTGGCGCTCCGAACGCTCTTTACGGAAGTTCTCGCCTCCGGCAACGGTTGCGAACGTCTCAAACTGGCAGGAATCCCAGGTGCGGGTGCGGCACCCTGTCTTCATGTCCATGTTAATAGTGTCCGCCATATCGAAGCAGTAGCAGGTGGGGCAGACGTTCGTACAGTTGCCGCAGGATACGCAACGGCCACCAACTTCCTCCCACACCTTACTCTTCCCGCTCCTGGCCATCATCTCCGGAAGTTTGCGGGGATCGACTCCGATCTCGTTCCTGAAAACGGAGCGCTTGCGCTCCCGGACTTTATCCAGAGCCGCAATATCCGCCGGAGAGGCCTTGGCGAGACCAATCTCCTCTATGATACCCTCCGCCTTCTGGGTATTCACGTGTATCAGAAAACGGTCGCCAAGATCGGTAAAGAACAGATCGTATCCGCCGCTGGGCATATGGGAATTAACAAGGGCGCAGCTGGCTTTGTCGTCGCAGTAATCGTTGCATTCGATCCCGATAAGGAAAATCTTTTCTTTTCGTAATATATAATTGTAATCCACAGGACGCTCGGAAAAGACCATATTCAGGCACTGTATTCCGGCAAGGTCACAGGTGTGAACGCCGAACACCGCCAGTTCGGGAGCGTCTATCACCGCCTTATCCGAAGGCAGGGGGCCGGAAAGGTCGAAATCCAGCATCTTCTCCCGCTGCGGAAGAAAATATTTTTTGGGAGGGAGCATGGTGGGAACATGTTTCAGGGCTATTCCGGAAGCGCCGGAGACCTCCTGAAAAGCGAAATTGCCCGCGCCCTTATCCACGGGAGCGACAACTTTCATTTTTTTTGACAGCTTGCTTATAAAGCCGTCAAGTTCACCGTGCAGTAGTATATGGTTGTTCACACGCTTTAACCTCCGCTGCCAGAGTTGCTTAGACCGGTTTGTCTGAATTAACTACCTGCCATATTATATGTAACTTTAGCCTGTGAAGGAACAATCATCTGCCGCTGGCCTTCTGGCGGCAAAGCCTGATAATAAGAATGGCTAATGCCCGAGCCATCACACTCAGTAATCAGCCGGGGCACGCCAGCCTTCCGGCCATACTCAGGCTTTGATAAGGAAAACTAATAGCTCCGCGGCGGCGGCTGACCCGGCGCACCGTTTATGAGATAACGGTGTAGCGCGCAGCCGCCCGGGACGACCCGGCCCGATCCTCTATTGCCGCTTAATCCGGTAACTGCTAAAATGCTTCTTAATGAAAGAACTGGTTCTAATGCGCCACGGGGAGGCGCTCTCGGCCGGGGAATCGGGAGCCGGGGACGACTCCGGGCGAAAACTCTCGCCCCGGGGCAAAGACCAGGTCAGGGCTTCCGCAGGGCGCCTTAAAACGCTGGGCTTTACCCCCGACGTAATAGTCTCCAGCCCATACCTGCGGACGGTGGAAACAGCCGGCATCGCTGCCGCGCTCTTCCCGGCCGCACGGCGCATTAAAGAGCCCGCCCTCGCGTTATCGCTCTCCCTGATCGACATATTGAACGCCATAGATTCAGCCGCTGACGGAGCCAGCTCAGTGCTAGTCGTCGGACATCAGCCGACCATGGGCGCTCTGAGCGGACTGCTGCTCAGCGCCCCCCCGCCGCCTTTTCAGACCGGCAGCTTCGCCTATCTGAAGCCCCTGGACGGCCATGAGATACGCAGAGCGAAGCTGGCTGAGCTTTTCACTCCGGAGCCGATCTGAAAATAAAATATTTCATTTTGTCCGCCTGTCTTTTGTCAGCCGTTCCTCTGCCGGCGAAAGAACAGCCCGTGAAGATCTTGTTATTTTCGACCGGAAAGCCGGCGGCAGTCACGCTGTCCCCCTGGCAAGGCAATGTTTTCATAAACGATATAGTGCTCAAAGCGCCGGCGGTAATAGAGGCCAGGGGCGCCCTTGTAGCGGCAAAAGGCCTGGCCCCGGCGTGCAAAGTCCTGCGCGTTGATATTCCGGGAAAAGGAGCGTGGCTTGGAAGCGGCGCGCGCCTGCGGCGCCTCTACAAGGGCAGGCTTGAGATCACCGCACAAAAGGGCAGGCTGAAGATCATAGCCATTATTCCGCTTGAGGAATATATCGCCAGCGTGGTATCGGGAGAGGCAAGCGACCTGTCCGGCACGGAAGCGTTCAAGGCGCAGGCTGTCGCCGCGCGGACATACACTCTCAAGCACAGAAATAACCACAGCGTAGACGGCGGCAATATGTGCGACTCCACGCACTGTCAGCTTTTCACAGGCTTCGCCGCGGTACGGCCGGCCGCCAGGGCCGCCGCGGATTTCACGCGCGGCGAGGTTCTGACCTACAAAGGGCATCTGGCCGCCACGTTCTACCATTCAGCCTGCGGCGGCCGCACGGAATCGATGATCTACGTCTGGCCGTTCGAACATAAACCCTACCTGGTCTCAGTCAGGGACGGCCCGGACCGGAAGCCTTACTGCGCCATAGCGCCCGGCTTCAACTGGAAAACCCGCATCTCCCTGCGCACGCTGAGCGCTATAGCGCGCTCGCAGAAATGGATAGGGCAGGACGAATCCATCAGGAAGGTCGCGATAGCGGACAGGGGAATTTCAAGGCGGGCGGTAACGCTGGAATTTTCAACCGGCTCAGGGCTGGTGAAAGTGCCGGCGACCAAATTCTATCAGGGCGTGGGCCGCAGGGCGGGATGGAACGCGGTGCGCAGCACGCTTTTTGAACTGCATTCCGGCAAAGATCATATAATACTGGAAGGCAAAGGCAGCGGGCACGGCGTCGGCATGTGCCAGTGGGGCGCGGAAGGCATGGCCCGCCTGGGCTTCACATACCGGGAGATACTGGCGCACTATTATCCGGGAACGGAGATCTCTTATGAGTGAGCTGCAAGCGGTGATCCTGGGAATTCTTCAGGGCTTGGGCGAGTTTCTGCCCATCTCCAGCTCCGCGCACCTGGCCCTCGCTCCGCGCATTCTGGGCTGGGAATACCAGGGCCTGACCTACGATGTAATGCTGCACCTTGGCACTCTTCTGGCTATAGGCGTTTATTTCGCAAAAGACTGGCTGGGCATTATCAGGGCCGGGCTCACAAAACCCCGGGAAGCTGAAGGGCGCCTGCTGTGGATGCTGGCCGCGGGCAGCGTTCCGGCCGCGGTACTTGGCCTGCTCCTGAATGACACCGCGGAGAACGCTTTCCGTGAGCCCTGGTGGATAGCCTGCAATCTTATTTTTTTCTCCGGCCTTATATACTGGGCGGACAGAGCTCCTTCCCAGAAAAAATCGCTCAGCGAGCTCTCCACAAGGGACATTCTGCTGATTGGCCTGGCACAATCCGTCGCGCTTATGCCCGGAGCGTCCCGTTCCGGCATGACCATAATGGCAGCGCTCTTCCTCGGCTATGTCCGCTATGACGCGGCGCGGCTCTCTTTCCTGCTGGCGACGCCTGTAATATTCGGGGCCGGCCTGATGGAAGCGCGCAGGCTGACGCCGGCGGACCTCAACATCGCATTCGCGGCCGGGCTGCTTGCCGCGTTCCTCACCGGCATGGCGTCCATAAAGTTTCTGCTGTCCTACCTTAAGACCAGCACGCTGAAGCCGTTCATCGTCTACCGCGTCCTATTGGGCTTCTATATCCTTTGGACCCTCCGCCCCTAGCCGGGATTCCGCGGAACTCAAGCCAGCCAGGCCTCCGGAAATTGTCTCAGACTCAGGACAGAGCGCTCTGATAGGGCAGGAGAGGCAATCGCCTTTGCGGGAGAGGTCCAGAGCTATTATTTTCTCTCCGGTCTCGCGCAGCAGGGCTAAAACCTGCTCTTCCCTGGACGGGTCGTATGGGACGGAGATCTTCACGCCCTGAACAAGCAGCATCCAGGAAACGGCCGTCACCTCCATATTAAAGTTCTTTTTCAGGCCGATGGCGTACATTGCAAGCTGCAGATCTTTTTCCAGGTCTTCCCGCGTCCTGGCTTCGAAGCCCATCTTGTAATCGATTATCTCATACCCCGCGCCGGGAAGCGCGCGGTCCACTCTGTCCATGGTGCCTCTCACGCGCCATCTTTCAAAAGGGAAATCAAAGCTTTTCTCCGTGAACACCGTCTCAGGCCGTACCCCCGCAGCGCCGGCCCGCCAATAATTTTCAAGGATCCTGCGCCCCTGCCTGTAAAATTCAAGTGTCTGCCGGGGCGTCTCAAAGCCCTGGTGATGCCAGCCCTCGTCGTAATACAGGATGAGCTCTTCAAGCCCTCGCTCCGCCGGCCCGGCAGAATGGTACCTGGCCAGCGCGCGGTGGACGGAAATGCCAAGGGCGGAGAATGGGGTATGGGGCGGGTACTTCCGCTCCAGATAGATGTATTTATACAGCTGCGGGCACGAGAGATACGCCCGCACCTTGGAATAATTCAGCTCGAACGGGTCGGAGAAAGCCATAGGGGTCAGCCTGAAATCACTAAGCCGCGATCCGGAAGAAATCCACCAGCGTATCCCCGTATTTTTCCTGCCTAACCCGTTTCAGCCCCGGCGGGACCTCAACTTTTTCATTTTTATGATGCTGCGCCACGAACAGGCAGTCAGGTCCGCCAATGCCCCCCTCAGCCGCCAGCGCCAGCGTTCTGGAGGAATACGACAGCGGCAGATTCTCCTGGTCCCGGTAGGGCGGGCTCAAAAAAACGATGTCATACCCTTTGTAATCGGAGAAATGTTCCAGCCATTTCAGCCCGCTCAGCACATCAGCCTTCAGGACCTTGGCCCTTTCCCCGAAACCCAGGCTTTCTATATTTTTTTCTATCGTCTTTACGCAGAGTCCGGCCTTCTCAACGAAAACCACGGAACCGGCTCCGCGCGAGAGAGCCTCCAGCCCCACTGTTCCAACCCCGGCATAGAGGTCAAGGAACACCGAGCCGGTGACATACGGACGGAGTATATCGAAAACAGATTGACGGATACGGGCGGAGATCGGTTTGACGTTCTTCGCCTTGGGCACGGAAAGTATCCTGCGGCCTCTCATTGAACCTGCTA
>CAZPMW010000096.1:0-8665 GCA_964587805.1 uncultured Elusimicrobiaceae bacterium | reverse complement strand
CTTCAGCTTCTCCGCGCCTTTGAGCAGGAGTATGCGCGTATCGGACATAAGGCCTGGCGTCATGGCGGCGCTTATGAGGTCGCTCACGTCAGCCGTTTCGGCGTCATACTCTGAAAAATTAAAGGCGTCAATCTTGAAGGAAATCAGCAGCTTCCTTACGGCGGCGTCCTTAAGAGCGCGCTCCTCGCCCGTCAGGCAGCAGACCGGCCTTGTCTTTTTTCCGGTCCACTCTCCGATGAGGTCCGCGGGTGAGAGCGTTGGCATGGGGCTATTTGCCCGGCTCCCGTAGCGGGAGGGGCGCGGCTTCCTGTCCGGTTGTTGAGGGCTGGGGTATTTTCTTTTGTGAAGCGCTGGTGGCGGAGCCAAAACCTTCCACGGTCCGCCTGACAATGTTCTTCGCCAGCACCTCCCACAGGGATTCGCGGGCGGCCTCCTCCGTCATACCGCCAGGCAGCGTAGAGGCGGAGTACATTTTCACTGCCTGTAAAGCCGGCTCTTCCCAGAGATAGCGATTGGCGCTTTTGTCCAAAAAGCGCGCCGCCACTATAACGTTCAGCTTGTATACCGTGGGGACCAGGTTCACGTCGTACTGGATCGGAGTGAGAATGTAGTGGCTGATCTCTCCCACGATAATGCCCTGCGCCGTGTTTTCAGGAGCCAGAGCGTATTCCCCGTTCTTCAGGAACTCGTCTATGGTTTTAAGCGTTATCCTCTCTTCGAGGCCGAACTGCGGTGTTTTATTGATGAAGGGCCTGATGGCGACGCTTTTAATGTACTGAGGAAGTTTCTGAGCCGCCGGCCGGTAGGTGACATTATCCGAGGCGCAGGCGCCTAGCGCCATCGCCGTGAGTGCCGCCATAAATATCTTTTTCATGCTATCCCCCGTGTGTCGTGAAGAATCCGGTATTCCGATTCCGTTCCCTTTCCATTTTACTACTATGCCCGCAGGCCTTACAAATGGCCTGGCCCGCCTTTTATAGTTCCCTCAGCAGGCGGATGGTTTTTGTGTCCATCGCGCTCCTCTGCGAGGCGGTTGCGTCATCCATGCCGGATAGATGCAGCGCGCCGTGAACCGCGAGTATCATGAGCTCCGTCTCCAGGCTGTGCCCCAGCAGCTTTGCCTGGCGGCGCGCCCGGGGCAGGCAGATGTAAATATCGCCGAAAGGCGGGACGCCGCCGCGTGGCGTAAAGGCGGGACGGGGATGGCTGAAAGCCAGAACGTCAGTCACTCCGGAGCGGGCGAGGAAGCGTTTGTTCAGGCTTTTTATCTCGGCTTCCCCGGTCAGTATTATGGAAACCTCTCCCTTTGCTCTTTCCGCTCCGAGAGCGGCGCGGGCGGCCTTTTTCAGCGCGGGCGCAAGCGCCCTGACTGATGCGCGCGCCCGGGTTTTAAAGAAGACGAAAACTGTCATATTCCGGAATCCTTCCGCTCTCCGCCCGCCATGCATGGCAGTCCGCCGAGATTGTCCGCCGCCGCGGGCGCCGCCCGGCCTACTGCCATTTTGAGATGCCGCGCGGGATAACGACGATGCCGTCGGGGTCTATGTAATAGTGCTGGGCGTCGTGGTCCGGGTTTAAGCCGATGGCTGTTTTAGTCTCCAGCGTGTTGAACCGGTCCACTATGACTTTCTTCAGGCGCGAGCCGGCTTTGATCTCGCACGCGTCCATAATAATGCAGTCTTCCAGCTGGCATTTTTCATGCACTATCACGTCGCTGGAGAGGATGCAGCGCTTGAGGGAGGACTGATTGACGATGCAGCCGTCTGCCAGCAGGCAATCCTGCAGCGTCGAGTCTATTATCTTGGTAGGGGCGGTGTTGTGCTTTGAGTCCTGTATAGGCCACAGCTTGTTGTTCAGGTCCAGCTTCGGCTTCGCCCCCAGCAGGTCCATCTGGGCCTGCCAGAAAGACTCGATAGTTCCCACATCGCGCCAATAGCTCTTTTCCTCATAGGGCTTAAGGCCGGGCAGTTTCTGGCTGTCGAAGTCGTAGGCGAAAAGGCGGTAGCGTTTAAGAATGTTAGGCAGGATGGTCTTGCCGAAATCCAGGGCTGCGGATTCACCGGATTCTTCGTGCAGGATCTTCACCAGGGCGTTATAGCTGAAGATGTAATTTCCCATGGAAGCGTAAACGGCGTTGGGATTGCCGGGTATGGGCTTTGGATTCCTGGGCTTTTCCTCAAAACCGGTCACGCGGTTCTTGGCGTCCACAAGTATCGTGCCGAAGCGCGATGCCTGTTTTATTGGCACGGTCATGGCAGATACCGTGACGTCGGCCCTGTTCGCCACGTGAAAATCTATCATCTGCCGTATATCCATGCGATAAATATGGTCCGCGCCGAATATCGCCACGAGGTCCGGCTTATAGTCGTTGACCAGGTTAAGATTCTGCTTGACGGCGTCGGCTGTGCCGCGGTACCACATCTCCCCCAAGCGCATCTGCGGAGGGACCACGGTGATGAAATGTTCTTTTGTAATACCGCCCAGGTTCCAGGTGGAGCGCAGATATTCTATGAGCGACTGCGACATGTACTGGACCAGCACATAGTTGGAATAGACTCCGGAGTTGATGAAGTTGGAAAGCACAAAGTCTATGATGCGGTATTTTCCGCCGAAGGGAACGGCCGGTTTGGAGCGCTCCTTCGTAAGCGGATAGAGGCGCTCGCCCTTGCCTCCGGCCATGATAAGTCCCATCGTTTTCATAAGCGGCTCCCTTTAGGTTATCGCGTCCAGAATCTCCCGGAGGTCGCGGCCGATGCAGAGGAAAACCGGCTTATCCACGGCCGTGTAATTCTTGATGCGCTGCTCTCTGAGCTCCCTGGTCGCTGCGACCAGTTCATCCAGGTGCCGGGCTTCGCGGGTAACTATCATTTCCTGCTCGTCCAGCCCATAGGACTGGAAAAAGGTTTCCTGTATTTCCTTATATTTTGCCATCACCGCGGAACGGTCTGCCAGCAGCTTGCGCCGTTCGTCCTCGGAAAGTTCGTACCAGAAATGCGATTTTACAACCGGATGAACGAGCATGAATTTGTGCCTGCCTAAAACGTCCTTCGGCAGGCAGCCGAATTCAAGGTCTTTTATCGCGCCGGTCTGCGCCCCGGGGTGATAGACCCCGAGGAAGGAGTGCGTGGGGAGCAGGTAGCGCCCTACGCCGACCGAGAAAGTCCTGGCGCAGATGTCCTGCAGGCGCTCCAGGTCGTCAGAGACGCGCCAGAAGAGTATGTCGGAATCGGCCCTGAGCCCGGTGATCATGTAGGTCCGGAGAAAAACTTTTTCCTGGCAGGCCCCAACCATATTCTCGAATTCCTGCTTGGCCGCTATCTTCTCATTGGAGATAAGGCGCCTGAACCCGGGGTCCAGTTTCAGAAACATGAAGCTGGAGAAAATGTTAGTCGGCCTTTTGGGTTTTTCCATCCGGTTTGTCCTTCTTCCTGATCTCGAAATAATTAGAGTCTATGAAATGCATGCCTGGCTTGAGTATCTCGATCTTATCCTCGGAAACAAGTCCGGTTTCCACCTCCATTATAAGATATTGCCTGCCGGACTTCCTGAAAAGCGTTTTTTTGGGGACGATCAGGGTGTTGTCGCTTCTGCCCACCAGCAGCGTGCCGTTGAACTGTTCGCCGATCCTGATGCCGTGCTGAAGCCCTTCCACTTCAAGCCACAGGCGGCTGAAATTAGGATTATCTTTCAGCGGCAGAAAATTAACCAGCGTCGCTTCCAGCTTCAGCCCATCGTCCTTGCCGTAAGTGAGATCGGCGGTCATGCCGGGGGCGAGGGGGGAGTAGAGCCGCTCCAGATTCTTGCCGACTACGACCACTTTTTTCGCTACCGTAAACAGCCGGTCGCCCTTGTAAACCCTGGTTCTGGGCGGCGCGTAAACATTTGTAACTATCCCGGGGAAATCCGGCTTTATTGGGTAGTAGTCGTATACATTTTTCCAGCGTTTTTCCGTCTGGCTTTTATTCTCCTCGCTGGAGGAGTCCAGAAGCGCCGCCATTTCAGTTGAGACCAGGCGGGCCATCGTGTCGTTCGGCCCGACCAGCCGGAAAAGCTCTGTCTGCACGTCCTCTATCCGGCCGTCAAAAGGGGAGAGGATATCATAGGAGTCCTGTGCCGTGGATATTCCAGAGACCTTGACGAAAACTTCGATGGTGCCTCTTTCTATCTTCTGCTCCACATCGTTGACGGTGACCGGCACGTCCGGCGCGGCCTGGGCGGAAAAACCGGGCCGCGTAGGGACGCTGATGAGCAGAAGCGCCGGCATAAAGAGCCGCGCGGCCCATAACGGGAGAGCGAGCGGACGATACTGCGTAGAGGAATTCATATGTTTTTTCATCCGCCAGCTATTTCGCGCCCGCGCCGCCGGAACTCTGACGCCCGGCTGTCTTTAAAAAGGCCTCCCAGGTCCAGGGCATCCTGGCTTTGAAAATTTCCGCTATGGCCAGAGCGTACTCCCGAATTTCCAGCTGCGCGTGCGAGTCCATCCTGAGCGTCAGAAAATTCATCAGGCTCCTGGCGTTTACGGTCCAATGGAACTGGGTGTATTGGGCCACTGGCAGCACCATGCGCGCCATCTCCCTGGCGACGCCGCGCTCTATCAGGGAGCGGTAGGCCGCGTACGACCCCTCCAGGGATTTTTTATAGGCTTTCAGCAGCGCGGCGTTATCCAGAGCACCGCTTTTCAGCGAGCCCTGGCGGTTGATCTTGTCCTGTACGCGGAACCCGGCTGGCACATAAAACTCTTCCGTGACCTCCGTGTAGCGCGCCGAGATCTCATTGTAGGAGGCCATCCGATGCCTCATCCACTGTCGGGCCACGAAAATTGGCAGCTTGATATGGAACTGAAAAACGCTGTGCTCAAAGGGGGAGTGGTGGGAGTGGGCCAGCAGATATTCCACCAGCTTTTTGTCTTTGGTTTCGCCTTTGGACTGTGAGCCGAAAGTGACCCTGGCGGATTCCACCGCGCGCTGGTCTCCGCCCATGAAATCCACCAGCCGGACAAACCCTTTGTCCAGCACCTTGCGGACCTCGTCCGTTCCTTTCCCGATTGTGCCGATCATAAATTACCTCTGGTTGCTGGCCCGCTGACGCCTTTAAAAATTATATACTTTTAAAGTCTTGGGAGTCTATCGCATAACACGATTATGAAACGTACGACATCAGCGGAGTGCGGGCGGCGCGGCGCGGCCCTGGGAAAAAGCCGGCGCTTTGAGGATCTGGTGAAGATCGTGGAGCTTCTGCTGGGGAAAGACGGATGCCCCTGGGACCGGGCGCAGACCCACGCGACGCTCTTGAAGCACCTCAGGGAGGAAGCCGGGGAAGTCGCCCGCGCGGTGCGGAAGAAGGACTGGGAAAACCTGGAGGAGGAGCTGGGCGATGTCCTCTTGCAGGTGATACTCCACAGCGCCCTGGCCAGAAAAGCGGGACGCTTTTCCATCCTCGACGTTATAGGGACAGTGAACGCCAAGCTGATCAGGCGGCATCCGCATGTCTTTGGCGCTAAAAATCTGTCTACGCCGGGGCAGGTGCTTGCGCAATGGGATGAGATAAAAAAGCGCGAGAGGGCGGAAAAGCGCGAACCGCTTAAGGCGGAAAAAAAATTACGTTCCGGGAAAAAGAAATGAACGAGAAAAGGCTCGCGAGACTGATACATCCTGCGTTCAGGTTCGGCACCACTCCGCCGGACCAGGCGCTTAAGCTCGTGGAGCTGGGCGTGGGCGGATTTTGTTTCTACGAGGGATCGGCTGTCGAGGTCTTTGAGATGGCGCGCATGCTGAAAGCCGCTTCGAAGACCCCGCTCATAATCTCGGCCGATTACGAGAACGGCGCCGGCCACTGGCTCAGGGAAGCTACGGAGCTGCCGAGCAACATGGCCATAGGCGCTTCCGGGTCGGAAGACCTCGCGCGCCGCAAAGGCGAGATCACCGCGGTCGAGGCTGGCGCCCTGGGCGTGGACTGGATCTTCGCGCCAGTGGTGGACCTGGCGACCAACCCGGCCAATCCTATCGTCAACCTGCGCGCGTACGGCGAATCTCCCGGCCTTGTCTCCGCTCTCGCGGCGGCCTATGTCTCCGGACTCCATTCGCGGAACGCACTCTGCTGCCTCAAACATTTTCCCGGCCACGGCGAAACCGCAGTGGATTCCCACCTGGTGCTTCCGGTGCTGGAGCGCTCGCTGGCGGAACTGGAAGGTTCCGAGCTCAGGCCTTACCGCGCCCTGCTCGCTCAGGCCGATTCCGTAATGGCGGGCCATCTTATGCTTCCGCAACTGGACCAGGAAAACCCCGCGTCCTTGTCCAGCGACATCATCACCGGGCTTCTGCGCGGTCAAATGAAATATGACGGCTGCGTGGTAACCGACGCCCTGAATATGAAGGCTGTGCCCGGGGGCGGCTCTCCTGGCGTAAAGGCGCTGAAGGCCGGGGCGGATGTTCTGCTGTACCCGGAAGACGCCATGCGGCTATACTCGGATCTGACGCGCGCCGCCAGCGAAGGCGTTGTGACCGACGCCATGCTGGACCGCGCGCTGGCCCGTCAGGACGCGCTGGCGGGCAGGCTTTCCGTGGCGGCAGCCGGGCGCCGCGATCTTTCTCAGGTCGGATGCGGAGAGCACCGGTCGTTCGTAAGGGATGCGGCTCCTGCCTGCCTCGCCTGGGCTTTTAAAAATAGACCCTTTGTTCTTAAGCCGGGCGAGACAGTTTGCTACCTGGAGCCGCTTACGGCCCGGAAGGACTGGAAGGGGGCGGCATTTGTGGAGGAGCTTTGCCGGCTGGGAGTGCGGGTGGAGCCGTTCGGCGGCGGAACGGCCGGGAAAACAATAATAGGGTCTTTCTCAAAACCCCGGGCGTCCAGCGGCGAGATTAATCTTACTAAGGAAGCCTCGGCAGAGATAGAGCGCGCGCTGTCCGGCGGAGGTGAGAGCGTGCTGACGGCTTTCGGCAGCCCGTTCGTATTCGACGGACTGCATCGGCGCCTGAGCGCGGGCCTGTGCGCCTTCAGCGCTCTGGGAGATTTTCAGCGGGCTGCGGCGGCCGCGCTCGCCGGAAACGGACGAGTGGGCGGAACTATGCCGGTGGAACTGAAACTTTAAATATCAGGGATAACGGGCCTGTGTTTGCCCCGGAGGATAAAATGGATGAAACTGCGGCGCTTGAGAAAATAACAGCTTTGGGTATTGCCGACTACGCCTGGGTGGCGCTGGCCGTAGTGATTCTGCTGGCCGTCTCTTATTTCAAGGGCAGGGGAGAGCTTGATACGCAGGATTACTTTGTCGCCCGCCGCAAGATCCCGATCTGGGCGGCCATGCTGTCGTTCGTCGCCACGGAGATCAGCGCCATGACGATCGTGGGCGTGCCGGCCATCGGGTTTAAAGAAAACTGGCAATACCTTCAGTTCTTTATCGGTTCGGCCGCGGCCAGGGTGATTATCGCTTTTCTTTTTATTCCGGCTTTCTATAAATGCAACTGTACCACCATATATGAGTACCTGGGGCATCGTTTCGGCGCCGGCACCCGCTATACCGGTTCGGTCTTCTTTTTTGTAACGCGGCTCTTCGCCTCAGGCGTGCGCCTGTACGCCGCCTCGCTGGCCGTTTCGGTTATTATGGGCTGGCCGCTCTCCGGCACGCTGGCTTTTTTTACGTGTATCAGCATAGCGTTTATAGGCTTCGGAGGCATAAAGGCCGTGGTCTGGACCGGCGCTTTGGAGACGATCACTTTTTTCCTGGGCGGATTCGTGGTGCTGGGTTACTTGTTCCTGCATATAGACGGGGGTTTGGCGTCCATTACGGATATCGCCGGCAAGGCCGGGAAACTGTCGCTGTTCAACCTGGGCTGGGGCATGAAGGATCCCAATGTGCTGTGGATCGCTATTCTGAACGGCGTTTTCGGTTCCGTGGCGGCGTTCGGAACGGACCAGGAGCTTATGCAGCGTCTGCTTACTCTTGAAACCAGGGAGGCGAGCCAGAAAACGATCATCGCGACTATTTTCGCCACGGTGCCGCTTTTGGTGCTCTACCTCTCTATCGGGACGCTGCTGTTCGTGTTTTACAGTCAGCACCCGGCTCTGGCCCTGCCGGATAATTCCGACAAGATACTCTCGCATTTCACGGTGCAGGTCCTGCCTGTCGGGCTGAAGGGTATTATCCTCATGGCCATAATAATGGCCAGCATAGACTCTCCGCTTAGCTCTCTCTCTTCGTCCTTTGTCACGGATATCTACCGGCCGCTTATAAGGAAAAACGCGGGAGAAAAGCATTACCTCCTGGTTTCCCGCCTGAGCGTGGCGGCTTTCGGCCTGCTGCTGGCAATGATAGCGTTCAGCTTCCGCAGCGCGGAGGGCATGCTCTGGCTGGCGTATAAGATCAACGGCGTGACGGCTGGAAGCCTGCTGGGCGTGTTTCTCCTGGGCCTTCTGACAAGCCGGGTTTCAAACAGGGGAAACATCGCCGCCATGTGCGCCAGCGCAAGCGCGGCCGGCCTTATGCTGTATCTTTCGGAGACTGGCCGGCTCGCCATCGGCTGGAGCTGGGTGGTGGTGATAGGCACGGCGCTTACATTCTTTTTGGGCTGGCTGTTCGGTAAGCCGGGGCACCTTAAGGTTGAAGGATTTACGTGTTAAGGATCAGGGCAGAGTAAGGGGAGACGGAGCGTTGTTTTGTCGTTAC
>CAZPMW010000095.1:7467-8772 GCA_964587805.1 uncultured Elusimicrobiaceae bacterium | reverse complement strand
CGGCCGCGGGGGGCGCCGAAGATCTCGGCTTTGCCGGCGGCTCCGGCGGTCTTTAGCCGGTCCTGCAGAGCGGCTATCTGCAGGCGAGCCGCCGCCAGAGCCTCTTCGAGCCTGCGCCTTTCCTGTTCCGGAGCTTCCCCGTGCTCCGGCGCGGCGCTTTCGGTTTCCGTAAGAATAAAAGCCGGTCCGGCCGCCAAGCCCGGTGAGGCGCTGATGCCGGAAAGCCAATCGGGATCTCCGGACGGGCCCGGGCGCGCCGTTGCCGGCCTGGAGGCCGCTGCTGGCGGGGTATTTCCGCCGGCCTCTCCCAGACCTTGTTCCAGAGCCGGAACTATAGCGTCAATCGCTTCTTTGGCATCCGGCCCGCTGGCCGCGACAAACACCTTATCCCCGCGCCTTATATCCAGACCCATGATGGAGGAGACGCTGCGTATGTTGGCCTGGGCGTCGCCCTTGCGCAGTCGCAGGTCGCAACGGTATCCCCGGGCCAGCCTGGCTAGAGTGGCGGCAGGCCGGGCGTGGAGCCCGGAGCTGTTGGGGATAATGACCGCTTTTGAGACGCAGACGGCGCCGGCCTCCGGAGCCGCAAGCGTCGCAGCGCCTGCCGCCAGATCTATGGTCATAACGGGATCTTTGCCGGCGGTGACGAGGCCGGCGTATTTGCGCATGGCGCTAACGCGTTCCGGAGTTGTGATGATGATCTGAGTGAGGAGGCTGCGCGCATTTCTGGCCACATCATCGGCAGCAAATTCTATCAGGGGTTGTCCCGCGGCTACAGTGTCCCCGGCCTTTACGAGCGGGGTAAACCCGTCACCCTTGAGCTGCACCGTGTCTACGCCTATATGCAGCAGTATCTCCAGGCCGCCGGCGGCCCCGATGGTCAGGGCGTGTCCGGCGCGATGCAAATTAATCACAGATCCCGCGCAGGGGGACAGCAGAACCTGCGTGGTCGGGTCGAGCGAGATCCCGTCCCCGACGATTTTTCCGGCGAATACCGGATCCGGCACATTTTCAATTGGCACAAGTATCCCTGAAACCGGCGCCAGAAGAGTTATAGTCGAGAGCCTTTCCGCGGAGTTCGGGTTTGTCATTGTCTGGTTGTTTCCTTGATTTGCCTATGGAGATCAGGTTGAACTACAGGATTCAGTTTAATTGTACATAATTTCCGCCACGGTCCCGGCAGGGCCGCGCGCAGGCCTGCTCCTGCGCGCTTACGCACTCCTCGGAAGCAAAAAAACCCCGCCGGAGTTCAGCGGGGTTCTTTTGTTTTAACGCCAGAGAGGCGCCGGCTTAGTCCCAGACAAC
>CAZPMW010000095.1:0-7457 GCA_964587805.1 uncultured Elusimicrobiaceae bacterium | reverse complement strand
TTCGTTCGCCGGAAGGTCCGGGCCGCTCATATCCTTCACAGCGATATCGCCAGCCTGCTCCTTTGAGCCGGATGATTTCCCGGCCGCGGCAGGGGTATCAATTGACTTGCCACCGGAGAGAACGGACATCATCTTGGGGAGAGCGTCGTTCAGGGCCATGTTCCAGCAGCCGTAGTTATGGCCGCCGTCGCAGCCAGTGCCCCCGCCAGGCCGTCCGTACATCCAGAAAGTATTCGGAATATTAGCCGCGTCAAGGGCCTCATGCAGCTTGTTGGTCGAATTCCCCATGGTCCGCTCGAGGATGTCGAAATCATGTACCCCGGAACCTGCGTAGAGGGCGATCTTTACGGTGCGCAGGCCCTCTACGTGTTTAAGAGGATTGTGCACGGCCCAGTTGTCGTAATCCGTGGGGCCGAACGCGCCATCACCGGGGAACCCGGCCCGCAGCGACTCTTCCCAGATGGTCCATTGCGTCGCGGTATCCTCCAGATTAACGGCGCCTGAAAAACTGGCCGCAAAGGCAAAAAGATCGGGCTTCCGGAAGGCATAATGCAGCGCTCCGAACCCGCCCATGGAAAGACCGGCGATGGCCCGCCCGCTCTTGCGCGGATTTGTCCGAAGATTAGCGTCTATCCAGGGGATAAGCTGTGTCAGGTGAAAGGTCTCCCAGTGCTGTGCTCCATCGGTCTCGTCCACCCAGTCGGTAAACCATCCGGCCTTGCCGCAGTCCGGCATGACAGTGATAATGTCCGTGCCTTTAGTGATCCGATCGGCGATTCCGCCGCCAGTGGTCCACTGGCCCGCGCCTCCTCCGGCTCCTCCGTGGAGCAGGTAGAGTACCGGGTAACGCTTTGCTGATTTAGAAGCGGAGTCATAATTGTCAGGCAGAGTGATATAGACCCGGTGTACTCCGCCGTTAATAGCGCTCTTTGAGATCAGCGGGGTCTCGATGTCTATGATCACAGTGCGGTCGCTGCCTTGCAGCCACGCGGTTTTTGTGACCGTGATACCGTGCCCGGAAGAGAATTGGGGCGCGTTAGCGGCCAGTGCAGGTGAGGAGCACATAGCAAGGAACATAACTATCCCTGAAAAGAGAAGTCCTGCGGAAACAGATGCCGGTAAATAATCCGGGTTCTTAGCGTCTGATATGGCGGCGCATGTATAACGCGATCTATGTTTGGTCATTAAGTTCCTCCTGCAGCAGTCATCAGCATGATTAATTGTCGCAAAAAAAAGCGTTTTCCACATGAGGACAAGGGCCTACTCCATTTAAGGAAAAGGACCTACATGTTACAGGGCCATAAGGTCCGGGAACCATCGCCGCGCGTGACCGGTAGTATGTAGATAATGAAAATCTGTAAAATGATATATAGATATGGAAAGTGACAGCAGTCCTTTAAAATGGGTCGCGTGGGAAACCACTAAGCAATGCAACCTGAAGTGCATACACTGCAGGTCCAACGCCGCCCTGCCGTATTTTCAGGGCGTCGGGACTGAACAGGGATTTTTGCTGATGGATAAGGTGGCGGCGTTCGCCAGGCCCGTGTTCGTGCTTTCCGGCGGAGAGCCCATGCTGCGGCCGGATATCTTCGAGCTGGCGAAATACGGGGATTCGCTGGGCTTCAAAATGGCGATGGCCACCAACGGCTCTTTTATAGACGATGAGGCATGTGAAAAGATTAAAAGTTCAGGGATTAAAATAGCGGCTTTAAGCCTGGACGGGCCGGACGCCGGGGTGCATGACGATTTCAGGAAGCAAGCAGGCTCCTTTGCCGCTATAATAAAAGCGGCGCGAAAATTCAGGGAGCACTCGGTCGAATTTATCATAAATTCGTCGTTTACCAGAAGAAACCAGAGCTTTATCCCGCAGACTTACGGGCTGGCAAAAGAGCTGGGCGCGAAAGCGTGGTACATGTTTTTGGTCGTGCCCATGGGAAGAGGAAAAGAGCTTTTAGATGAGCTTATAAGCCCTGAAGATTATGAAGCCATCCTCAGATGGCACCACGGAGCGGAAACAACCGGGGATAATATACTCATGCGGCCAACCTGCGCCCCTTCCTATTACAGGATATTCTCTGAGGAGCAGAAGAAAAAAGGCCTGTCCGCAGAAAGGCGCTCGTTAAGCTATTCGCCCGGCGGCGGCAGAGGCTGTGTGGCCGCCAGATCGATAGCCTATATCAGCGCGGAAGGAGACCTGTTCCCGTGCAGCTATTTTACGCAAAGCGGCGGGAACATTTTCGATAAAAGCCTGTCGGAGATATGGGACTCGGACCTGTTCCGGAGCTTCAGGGGCGATGCCGGCGACGGGCGCTGCGGCCGCTGCGGGTATCAGCGCACCTGCGGGGGATGCAGAGCGAGGGCTCTTATATACAGCGGCGACATGAAATCGGACGATCCGTACTGCGGCTATCTCCGGGCCGCTGAAAAGGAAGCGGCATGATAATTGAAATGCTCGACGGCGGGAAAACGAGCCACGCGCCTGTGTGGTTTATGCGGCAGGCCGGGCGCTATATGCCGCAGTACCGCGCGATGAAGGAGAAATATACTTTCCTTCAGATGTGCAAAACGCCTGAGCTGGCCGCGCAGATAACGCTGCAGCCGGTAAAAAAATTCGGTTTTGACGCCGCCATACTGTTCTCGGATATTTTATTGCCCGTGGAGGCCATGGGCCTGAGCCTGGCTTACGCGCCGGGTCCGGTAATTACGCCGAGGATAGCGGATATAGGCGGCGTGGAGCGCTTAAGGATCCCGGCCCCGGAAGAGTTCGGGTTTATGAGTGACGCGATATCAGGAATACTGAAGGAGCTTCCCCGGAACAAGGACCTGATAGGTTTTGCGGGAGCCCCCTTGACGGTAGCGGCCTACATCCTGGAGGGCGGGTCTAAGAGCGGATTCTTCAGGCTGAAGCAAGCCGCCGGCTCGGATATGTTTTTTGCCCTTATGGAGAAAGTGACGCAGGCCGTAATTCAATGCATAAACGCTCAGGCGGACGCAGGCGTGCGGCTTTTTCAGCTTTTCGACACCTGGGCCGGACTGATCGACGCGGACCTGTATTCAGGGGATGTTCTGGCTTATACCCAAAGGACAGTGGACGCGGCCAAAAGCCGGGGGCTGAAAGTTATTTATTTTTTCAAGGGCGGAGAGAGTACGGCGCGCGCAGTTTCAGGCCTGAAGGGCGTGGATGTGTTTTCGGTTGACTCCTCGCTTCCCCTTAATGAATTTGACGTATTGACCGGAGGCCGGCATGTCATGCAGGGCAACCTCGACCCTGAAATACTTACAAAAGACCGGGCTGCGATCGCAAAAGGCGTCGATATGGTTTTCGAGTCCGCGAAGGGTTTAAAGCGGCATATCTTCAATCTCGGGCACGGCGTGCTGCCCGCGACCCCGGAGGAAAATATCGCGTTCGCCGTGGACTATATTAAAAGGGCCGGGGAAAAATGAAGCAGATCGTTTTAGCGCATATGGGCGGGCCTTCCGATGAGGCTGAACTGGCTTTGTTCCTGAAGAATATCTTTCTGGACAGGGATATGATGCGCCTGCCTGTTCAGCCGGTTACAGGCCGTTTGCTGGCCGGCCTGCGGTTTAAACGTTCAAGGGAGCATTATAAAAAAACAGGCTGGACGCCTGTGGAGCGATTAACCGTCTCGCTGGCGGATAAGCTGAACGCCAGGCTTAGCGGCGACGGGTTTATCGTCAAAGCGATGTATACCCATCTTCCGCCCTACATAGAGGACGCCCCGGCTGACGCCCTGATCGTGCCGCTCTATCCCCAGTATTCTTCAGCCCTGTCCGGGGCCATTGGAAAAAGGCTGCCCGGCAGGAAAGTTGTAAGATCGTGGCATGACCGCGCAGATTTTATCGGTCTGCTGGCCGGCGGGATAAAAGAGAGTATTTCATGTTCTGACCCGGCAAAGACGGAACTGATGCTTATCGCTCACAGCCTGCCTGAAAGCCGCTCTAAAAATAATGACCCCTATATCGCCCAGGTCGGGGAAACATACAGGGCTTTAGCTGCGCATTTCCCGGGCTACAAAACATCCCTCTCGTACATAGGGAGGGCCGGGCCAGTGAAATGGGTCGGGCCCGGGGCTGAGGAACTTATTTTAACGCTGAAGAATATTGAAACCGTTATTGCCGCGTACATCAGTTTCCCTCTGGATAATATCGAGGTGCTCTACGATATAGATATAGCTTTAAAGGAAGCGGCGGAAAAACACGGAATAAAGAATTTTGCCAGGGCTGCCCTGCCCAACGATTCAGACGGGTTTGCGGCGATCCTTGAGGATATAATAAGGGGGAGCGCTTGAAGATCGCCGTTATAGGCGCCGGCATTTCTGGGCTCGCCGCCGCGTACCATATTAAAGATCTCTCCGCTAAAGAAGGGCTGGAGCCCGACGTATCCGTGTTTGAAAAAAAACAGGTTACTGGCGGCAAGATCGCAACGGTAAAACATGACGGCTACCTGCTGGAGACGGGGCCCAACGGGTTCCTTGACAGCAAGAGGTCCACGCTAGACCTGGCTGCTTCGCTGCGCATGGACCCGGAAGGATCCAGCCGGTCGTCATCAAGGCGCTATATCTATAACGGGGAGAGACTGATGCTCCTCCCGGATAAACCGCATAAATTCCTGGCAAGTCCCGTTCTTTCCGTTCGCGGAAAACTGCGGGTTATGATGGAGCCGTTCATAGCCCGTAAAAAAAGCGCGGAGGACGAATCTGTGGCGTCTTTTACCCGCCGCAGGATAGGCGAAGAAGCGCTGGATAATCTGGTGGGCCCGATGGTGAGCGGGATCTACGCGGGCGACCCGGAGCGCCTCAGTTTAAGAAGCGCCTTTCCGCGCATGTTCGAGCTGGAAAACACCTATGGCGGCCTTATCAGGGCCATGGTGAAATTAAAGCGTGGCGGCGCGCCCCCGGGCGCGCTCACCTCGTTCGCAGGCGGAATGGGGGGCCTCACCGACGCGCTTTCAGCGGCGCTCGGCGCTTCGGTGAGAACTGACTGCGAGGTTGACGCGATAGCGCGGGCAAAAGACAAATGGCTCATCAGTACCGCCGGGGGGAAAGAGGAATTTGACGCGGTCGTCGCCGCCGTTCCGGCTTATGTACTCGGGAAGATTCTCCCGGCCGCTCTGCCGTTCTGTGAGAAGGTGTATTATCCGCCCCTGACCGTGGTACATTTTGGCTATAAGAACGGAGCGATAGCCGGTAAGGCGGATGGTTTCGGATTTTTGACCACAGGCCGGGCGAACACAACGATTTTAGGCGCCGTCTTTTCTTCTAATATCTTCGGTAAAAGGGCCCCCGGTGGCTGCAGCCTGATAACAGCCATGGTGGGCGGGGCGAAAGCGCCCCGGAAGTCGTTCTTAGCGGACGAGGAGCTGATCCCGGCTGTCTCCAAAGACCTTGAAACGATATTAGGCGTCAGGGCGGCGCCGGATTTTGCGCGGGTGTTCAGGCATGAAAGAGCGATACCTAATTATCCCGTTGGCTATCCCGGGGTCGTCGCCGGGCTGGAAAGGGAGCTGGGAAAAGAAAAAGGAATGTTTTTATCGGGCAACGCTTTTTACGGCGTGGGCGTTAACGACGCAACTCTCAGGGCGCGCGCCGCAGCGCGGATGGCGGTCGACTATCTGAGAGGTGCAAGATGAAGCGGATCTCAGTTGTGGGCGTGAACTACAAACAAACCCCGGTGGATGTGCGGGAAAAACTATATTTTGCCGCGGATGAATTGCCGCATCTGTTGAAAACGCTGCGCGGCATGGAGTCCGTCAGTGAAGTCATGGTGCTCTCTACCTGCAACAGAACTGAGGCGGTCTTTGTGTCGGACGAGCCGGCCCCGGACTCGATAAGGATCATAGACGAGCTTACAGCGCATAAAAAAATATCCTGCGCGACGATTAAAAATAGTTTTTACAGGCTTTCAGGGGGCGAAGCGGTTCGGCACGTCTTCAGAGTGGCGTCCGGCCTGGATTCCATGGTGCTGGGGGAGAACGAAGTCACGGGCCAGTTCAAAGCCGCTTACAATCTGGCTTTCAAACATCAGGCGACCGGCAAGGTCCTGCTTACCCTGTACCAGGCGGCCATGGCCGCCGTTAAGAAAATCCAGATCAGAACCGGGGTGTCCAGAGGCACGGTTTCAGTAAGCCGCTGCGCGGTAGGTCTTGCTGAGCGCGCTCTTAAGGGCCTGAGCGGAAAGAAGGTTCTGGTGATCGGCGCGGGGGACATGGCGGGCAGCGCGGCGGACGGGTTCATTAAAAGGGGCGTAACTTCCGTTGATGTGATAAATAAGACCTATTCCAAAGCCGTGGAGCTGGCGGGAAAGTATAACGGAGCCGCGTATAAATTCAGCATGCTGAGACGGGCGATGGAAAACTCGGACATAATACTTTGTTCCACTGCTTCGCATGATCCGGTTGTCAAAGCTGAGATGGTGTCGAAAGTCATCTCTAAAAGGCCCGGGCGCGAGCTTTTTATCTTTGATATCGCTGTTCCCAGGGATGTGGAAGCGGGCGTGAAGGGCATAAAGAATGTGCATTTATATGATATAGACGATCTCAAGACGATGACTTCGGACGCCGTGAGCGCGCGCAAGAGCGAACTGGCGCAGGCTGAACATATCCTGAAGGAGTGCGCCGTGGCGTTCGCCGGGGAACTCTATATGCGCGAAAAAGCGGCGCTTGTAAACGTCATAAGGGAAAGGATCTACAAGATAGCGGCGGAAGAATGCGCGCTCACCGCGCTGAAAAAAGGACTTGGCGACGAGGAAAAGGCCAACCTGCTTGCGGCTACGATATCCGTGGTAAACAGGATCATCGGCGCGCATATGGCGGAGCTGAAAAAGCGGGCGGAAAAAGGCGGGACTGAAAAAGACGGGCTTGTGGATATGGTGACTAAAGCTTTCAAATCTTATGAATAATATCAGAATAGGCACAAGGGCCAGCGCGCTCGCCCTGATACAGGCGGGTAAAGTCGGGCGCCTGATTGAAATACATAATCCGGGCGTGACGGTTGAGCTGGTTAAGATCCGCACTAAGGGCGACACTATCGCCGATGTGCCGCTCCATAAAATCGGGGCGAAAGGCCTTTTTATAAAGGAGATAGAGGAGGCTCTTTTAAAAGGCGACATCGATATCGCCGTGCATTCTTTAAAGGACCTGCCGTGCGTATCCGCTCCCGGGCTGGCGATCGGCGCATATCTCGCGCGCGAAAACCCCTGTGACGTTCTGATCTCCGGCAAGTACGCGTCACTGCGAGACCTGCCGGACGGCGCTACTGTCGGCACCGGCAGCCGCAGGAGGGAGAGCCAGCTTCGGGCCGTAAAGCCGCGCGCTTCCGTCTGTCCTTTAAGGGGCAACGTTGAAACCCGAATGAAAAAGGCCGTCGGCGGAGACATGGACGCTGTGATAATCGCGGCGGCCGGTGTTTTGCGCCTGGGCCGGGCCGGCGAGATCAGGG
>CAZPMW010000094.1:0-8792 GCA_964587805.1 uncultured Elusimicrobiaceae bacterium | reverse complement strand
TCTGAAGCTTTGTCTTCTCGCTGTTTTTAATCTTGAGGAACAGCGCGCAAAGCATAGGCGTAAGCGTAAGCGCCACAAAGGTGCTTATGGCTATGGCGAAAGCCACCGTGAGTCCGTAGCTCTTTACGAAGCGGCCTACGATACCGCCCATGTAAGCGAGCGGCACGAAGATGACTATGAGCGACAGCGACATCGCGATGATCGCGAAGCCTATTTCGGAGGCGCCGCTCAGGGCCGCTTTTACAGGGGAGATCCTGTGCTCCTCCATATGACGGTAGATGTTCTCAAGCATGACGATGGCATCGTCTATGACCAGGCCTACAGCGATGGTCAGGCCCAGCAGCGTCATCATGTTGAGCGTGAAACCGGCGTAATCCAGGAACAGGAACGTGGCTATCAGGGAAGTGGGAATGGCCATGGCCGAAATTATCATGGAGCGGAAATCGCCCATAAATACCAGCACCATGACTCCGGCGAGCAGCGCGCCCAGTATCAGGTGTTCTTCAACGGAACTGACCGAGTCCTTTATGAACAGCGACTGGTCGCCGACTATCTTTGTCTCGATGCCGGGGGGGATCAGGGACTGGATCTCAGCCACCCGCTTGCGTATGTCCTTGACCACTTCCACCGTGTTGCTGCCTGACTGCTTCTTGACCACCAGCGTGACGGCTGGTTTGCCGTTCAGGTATGAAGCCGAGGTCATGTTCTCGCCGGTATCCTCCACGCGCGCTATGTCGGAGACGCGCATGGGGGTGCCGTTCACCGTGGCGACGACTATGGCGTTAAAATCCTTGACGTTCTGTATGCGGCCAAGCGTCCTCAGCACGAAATCTTTAGCGGACTGTTCGACCTTCCCTCCCGGGATCTCTATGTTCTGCTGGGTGATGGCGTCCTTAAGCTGCTTGGTCGACAGGTTGAGCGCGGCCATCTTCATCGGGTTGACGACTATGTGTATTTCGCGCTCCCTTCCGCCTACGATGTCCACCGAGCCGACGCCGCTGACCGTTTCAATATTCTCTTTTATTTTCTTCTTCGCGAACTGCGTCAGTTCTATCAGGTCCCGGTTGCCGGAAACGACGATGTTGACCACGGGCAGGGCACCGATGTCGAATTTGGAGATGACGGGCTGGTCGGTGCCCTGCGGCAGCTGGCGCAGCACCGCGTTCACCTTGTCGCGCACTTCCTGCGCCGCCACGTCGCCGTTCTTCTCAAGCTTGAACTTTATCAGCACCATGGACAGGCCTTCGAAGCTGGTGGAGCTGAGCTCGTCTATGCCGGAGATGGTATTGACCGACTCCTCCAGCGGTTTGGTGATGGAAGACTCGATCTCTTCCGGGCCTGCGCCGCGCAGCGTGGTCTGTATCACCACGAAAGGGAATTCCACGTTCGGCATCTGGTCCACTCCCAGGCGGAAGTAGGAGAACGTGCCAAGCACTACCAGTGCGGCCATCATCATGGTGGTGAGGATCGGGCGTTGAATCGAGATTTCGGTGATCTTCATAAAATTGAGCGTAAAGGGTATGTTGCTAATCGTAAGTCGTGAATAGTAAATCGTGAGTGGTGTAGAAGTTTCCCGCTGCCTACGACTTGTAATTTGCGATTTACTTCTTGCTACTCACGACTTACGGCTTACGTTTTACTCCGTCACCTTTATCTTGCTGCCGTCCTTCAGGCCGTAAAGGCCGAAGGTGATCAGCTCGTCTCCGGCCTTGAGGCCGCCGGTTATCTGCAGGTAGTCCCCGTTGGAGATGCCGGTCTTCACTTCCCGGCGCATCGCCGTGTCATTAATAGGGACAAAAACATAGGGCTTGCCGTTTTCGCTGAGCACGGCGACGGACGGGACGGCTATCGCGCCTGACTTGGCGCCCGTCACCAGCCGCACTTCGGAGAACATGCCGGACTTAAGGCGGTCCGTGGCGTTTTCCACAAGCAGTTCTATCGCCGCGCTCCTGGTCCTGGCGTCGACCACTGGGCTTATGCGGTAAACCCTTCCCTGAAAAAATGTGTCCGGGAAGGCGTCAACCTTTATACGCGCCGGCTGGCCCATATAAACTTTCCCCACATAGCGCTCCGGTACATCGACCACCACGCGCACCCGGCCCTGGCTCACCACCAGCGCAATAGGCGTCTGCGGCGTCACGTTTACTCCGGAGTCAAGGTAGACGCGGCCTATTACTCCGTCAAGCGTTGAGGGCACGGGGGCCGGTTCGTAGACCACGCCGGGCTCATCGCGCTCTATAAGCGCCACGGGTTGGTCTTTCTTCACCTGATCGCCCTCGGTGAGGAGGTTTCTTAAAAGCTTTCCGTAAACCCTGGGGTAGAGTACGGCCTCGTCCATGGCCTTTACCGAGCCGACCAGGGTGAGATAATCTTCTATGTCCCTTATCCCTGCTTTTTCGGTCTTTACCAGGAACCTGTCCTTCTCAAGCGTGTTAAAAGCCTCAAGCTCCTTATTCCTGCATCCTGTCAGGAGAAGGCAGCCGGACAGAGCCAAGAGCGGATAGCGGATAATAAATAGTTTTATATTTTTCATAAGTTTGTGAATTATTCCCCCAGCGTCCAGCTCAGTTCAGCGGCGTTATGGCAGGTGTCGTGCCGGGCCTGTGTAAATAAGGTTTCCGACCTGTTCAGCGCCAGGGACGTATCGTTCAGCTCCAGCTGGCTTGCCAGACCATTCTTGAACCGTACCTCTGTGGCGACCAGAACCTTGCGGGCGGTCGCCACTGAGGTGGTCTGGGACTCGAGCCTCATCGAGGACTCTTTCAGGCCCAGCCAGGCTTTTTTAACGGCTATCTTTATTTTGCGTTCCAGCTCCCTGCGCTCTATCTCGGCTATGTCCGCCTGCAGGCGGGCCTGTCTTACCCTTGAGGACGTAGCGCCTCCGGAAAAAAGCGGGAGAGAGAGCCTTAAGCCGGCTGTAGTGCTCCAGGTCCGGGCGGGTTCTTTCGGAAAGCCGGTATCGGATTGCCCCTGGAACTGTCTGGAGGCGAAGGCGCCCAGATAAGGGAAATGCCCCGCCCGCTCTATCTTTATCATTTCCTGTTGGAGGTCACGCCGGATCCTGGCTTCCCGGTACTCCGGGCGGTTTAAAAGGGCGGACTTATAAAGCTCTCCGATTTCGCCCGGGCCCTGCGGGGCGCAGACGAGGGCGTCGGTCAGTGTAATTTCAGCTTCCGGGTCCAGCCCCAGCAGGTTCTTAAGTTCTATAAGGCCTTCCTCGTAGAGATTCTGCGCCTGGGTCAGGGCCGGCTCGGTGTTGGATACTTCCACGGTCTGGCGCAGCACCGCCAGATCGCTGGCGACGCCCTGCCTGTATTGCGCCTGGATAGTCGCAAGGTGCTGGCGGGCCAGGTCCAGCGATTCGCGCTGTATGGCGGCGAAAGAGCTTGAAAGCAGCACCGAGTAATACATCTGCTTCACGGCTTTTGAAACGCCGTTCCGGGCTGTTTTCAGCTGCTCATCGCTGTCCGCGGCGTACATATTGGCCATACGGATGCCGGTGCGGACCTTTCCGCCGGACCAGAGTACCTGGTTCAGGTCCAGCGAGCCGGCGTAAACGTTCTTGAGCCCGACTTTGATCGCATTGCCGCCAAGGAAAAAAGAGGGAGGCTTAATGTTGCGGGTATACTGGCCGCTGGCGCTCAACTGGGGGAAAACCGTGCCCCAGTACTCCCTTATTTTTTCCTTATAGATGAGGCGGGTCTCTTCGGCTGTGGCTACGGTGGCGTTGTTTTTAAGCGCTGTTCTCACCGCTTCATCCAGGGTAAGGTCCAGCGCCGCAGCCGCGCCTGCCGCGGCAGGCAGAATAAAAAGCAGAAGCGCCAGCGTCCTAGCGCCGGCGCAGACTGTTTTTGCCAGCCGGCCCGGCAGGCCCTTGTTCAGGCTTTCCGCCCCGCGCTCCCTGGCTTCGATCATGAAATAACCTATTACCGCGCTGACCATGTGGAGGACAGTGGCTATCCCGGCGCCGGAAAGCCCTTCCTTGTCCGCCACCGTTTCAAGCATTTCCTTCAGGGCCTTTCGGTTGCGCTGTTTCAGGTCCATGGCCATGGCGCTCAGCACTCCAGAGGAGGGGGAGGCCATTATCTTCAGGGCGCATTTCGGCATATCGGGGTAGCGCTTTATGAAATCCAGGTGATTGGAAAAGATCCGTGTCAGCCGCTGCTCAAGTGTAAGCCTCGGATCGTTTATCTGCGCGTTGAGCTCGGCAAAATGTTTGGTTCCTTCTATAAAGGCGGCCCGTATAAGCTCGTCCTTGTTCTTGAAGTAATAATAAATGACCGGCTTGGTGATCTTCAGGCGGAGGGAGAGTTCGCGCATTGAAACCCCGTCCGGGCCGTTCTCGGCCATCATGGCGGAAGCCGTTTCAAGTATGCGCCTGCGGGCCTTGTCGCCTTTCGCAGTGATGTCTTGTGAGGAAGGTCGCATATAATTTATCTACCGGTAGGTAAATTATAGCAGGTCCCGGTGGCGCGCGTCAAGGCCGTTAAGTGCGGCTATGCCGTCTGTCTTTTGCCCATGAGACCTGTAATATCGAATCCCCGGGATTTCCTGGATTTAGATAGAGCGGGACTATTTCTTCATCGCCACACGGTACAGCACCAGGCCCATGAACGCGAAGACTCCGGCGCCCAGCGCCTGGAAATGCCCTGAGCCGCCAAGCGCGGCTTCCATCCAGGCGTCGCAGCGAAGCGAGGCCATGAATTGCGGCTTGAGCACCGTGGCTATGGCCACGATCACTCCGAAAAGCGCACCGCCCGCAACCAGCCCGGTGGCGAACAGGCTTCCTTTGCCCAGTTCCGCGTCCTCGGCGCCTTCTCCGCGGCGGCGGCGCATTGCATCGGCGGCCCCTTTGATCATGCCGCCGGCGAATATCGGAAGCGTTGTAGAGAGCGGCAGGTACAGGCCGACCGCGAACGACAGCGCCGAGACCCCGCACAACTCCATGACGATGGACATGAACGCGCCCACTATCACGAACTGCCAGTCAAGATTAAAGGACAGCAGACCCCGTATCAGCGTCGCCATCAAAGTGCCCTGCGGCGCCGGGTACTTGTCGGTGCCTATGGCGTGCTGTATGCCCTGCGCCAGCATCTCGGCGGAGGGCGTATCCAGTATTTTCACGGTCCAGCCTATCACCGCGGCTGAGACCACCGCGCCAACGAACAGCGCGAGCTGCTGGTACCTCGGCGTAGCCCCGACTATGTAGCCGGTCTTGAGGTCCTGGGAGGTCGCCCCGCCGTTGGCTGCGGCTATGCAGACCATGCCGCCCACGATAAGCGCCATCGGCTCATAGACCATGCCGGTCCAGCCCACGGCGATGAAGATGAGAGAGGTTCCCATCAGCGTGGCTATGGTCATGCCAGAGATGGGGTTGGACGAGGAGCCGATGATGCCGACTATTCGGCTGGCGACGGTGACGAAGAAAAACCCGAACACGATTATGAGCGCGCCAAGCAGCAGCTTGCTCAGGACGGAATCGCCGGGGATTATCGGCAGCAGCGCTATCAGCAGCACCAGCGCGAGCGAACCGCCTATGACCGTAGCGAACGGAAGGTCGTCCTCAGTGCGCGACATAACGGCGGCGCCCTTGCGGTTCTTCATGGACGCCACGCTTCCCTTGAAGGAGCTTACTATGGTAGGCAGCGTCTTGATAAGAGTGATGAATCCGCCCGCGGCCACAGCGCCCGCGCCTATCTGCCGCACGTACGCCTTGTAGACCGCCGCGGCCGTGTTCGCGAACTGATGTGTGGCCGGATCCCAGCCTCCCGGGCCGCCGGCTATCAAAATATCTTTCAGATACCCCAGCTTGACCAGCTGGCCCGCTATCGTCTCCGCGGGAACCAAAGTCGCCAGAAGGGGAATAAGCCCAAGCCAGGCGAGCACGCCTCCGGCCACGAGCACCCCGGCTATGCGGGGGCCGACAATATATCCGACTCCCATATACTCCGGCGTTATCTCGCCGTCTATTGTGGCGGAGGGGAAGTACCTGTTGGCCTGCGTAGTGATCCAGGCGGGGGTTTCCGCGATAAGCCCGAATACTTTCTGCAGGGTCGCGTACAGAAAAGCGAACCCCAGTCCCTGATAAGCGGTCTTTGAGAAATCACCGCCCTTTTCGCCGGCGATCAGTACCGACGCGCAGGCCGTGCCCTCCGGGTACGGCAGCGTGTCATGCTCCTGGACGATAAGCGAGCGGCGCAGCGGTATCATCATCAAAGTGCCCAGTACTCCGCCCAAAACCGCCAGCGTGAATATGGTCCAGTAGTTGAAATAGCCCGCCCCGTTGCTGCCCGCGGACAGGAACAGGAAGCCCGGGAGAGTGAAGACCACGCCCGCGGCTATGGATTCCCCGGCCGAGCCTGCGGTCTGGATTATATTGTTTTCCAGTATGGTCGTCTTGAACACTTTGCGGCCCAGCGAGATGGCCAGCACGGCAATAGGTATGGAAGCGGAAACGGTCAGCCCGGCCTTCAGCGCCAGATAGACGGTGGACGCGCCGAATATCACGCCGAACATCGCGCCTAGCAGTATAGACTTCAGCGTAAATTCCGGCATGCGCTTGGAATCCGGCACGAACGGCTGAAACTTGGCCTGGGTCTGCGGCGGGGCCGCGTGCTGCTGTAAATGTGTAGACATTTTTTCTCCTTCAAAAAAGCGACGGAATATTCTATCAAAAAAAACTACGCCCCCAACGATTAGGTCTGAAGATAGCGCGCCCTATGTTTACTGCGGTGCCTCATCCGGATATTAGAGCTGGTGTCTTTCGCCGGTCTCCTCCGGTATCTCCCGCACCTCAAGCTGGACGGCGCGGTTTTTAGCGGCTTGCTCGTCTATGAACTTGTTGAGCAGCAGTAGGCAGTCCGGGCGGACTTTTAGGCAGCCTGAGGTGTCGCGATAGAGGAAACTCCGGAACTCGTCCCTTGCCGCCAGCTTTGCGTCCATCGCCGTTTCCGTGTCATCCCACCTGTCCGTATGGATCGCCATTCCGTATCGGCCGTACGGCCCGGTGTAATACTGCGGGTTCCTGCTGATCTGATCCGGGTCCTTTTCTATGTCCGGCCGTTCGAATATCCGTGCGTCAGCGCTCTGAGAGCCGCTCTGGTAGCTGACGGACCAGACCATATCCACCGGAGCGATGTCCGCGTATCGCGGATCCTGTGGATACCAGTGCAGCCAGGCCCCGGTGAAGAACGGTTTATTGTCGGAGTCGGGCATTGAAAGCCGCTTAATTAGTTCTTCTCCTCCGGAGGTGTCGCGGTCCAGGAATTTGATTTTATATTCCGACGGCCGCATGTTTTTCAGATCGTATATTCCCGGCACGGTCGCGCCGCTGTTATTCTCTTTGGGCGCGTAAAAGATCGGGACCTCGCGCCCGGTCTCCTCCTTGATGACGCCATGTGTCCATCCGGGCTTAGCTGTCAGTGATGTGGCCCCCCGGCCCAGGGCTTCGCACTGGTGTATCCCCTTGTCGGGGCCGGTCTCTATTTCGAACGAGATTGCACCCGCGCCACCGCGATCATGCGGTAAAAGAGCCAAGGCCCGTGAAACTGTTAGTCCGTCCGGTACCTGAATACCGTTCATGCTAAGCGTTGTCAGCTTCTGCCGTATGGCCCCGGTAAGCACTGGGCGGATTGAATTCCTGCCGACAGGGGGGAAGGGTTCCGGCCAGATCTCTTTTTCCGCGGTGCTGACGCCTCCGCCGGGGAAAGCTGCACCGGTTTTTACCGGAGCCGGCTTTATGCCGCCGAAAACAGCGCAGCCGGTAATGGAGAGCATGACGCTTATTATCATCAGGCGCTCACGTAATTTGCTGTTAAAAGTAAATCTCACGACCGCCCCCTGAAGGAGATGGGAACCATCACTAGTTTAGCAAATACGGGGATTAGTTCGATGATTGGCGGGCAGGAGACGCTGACGGTTAAATGATCGTTTGTTCACAGCCACAGTCAGCGGCGGCCCTTAACTTTTTTAGCCGTATTGTGATATCATTACCATGCGGGAATCGGCAGGTGTCGCTGGTGCCGGGGTGCCGGAGAAACAAGATGGGGATTTTCGATAAAAAGGATAAAAAGAAGAGCGGCCCGGTCAAGATCCTGTCGATAGATGATTCTTCTATCATACAGGAACTATTGGCGGAAGTGATATATGATATGGGATATAAATTCATATCCGCTTACGACGGTGAGACAGGCATCAGACTGGCTGAGCAAGAACAGCCGGATCTTATATTGCTGGACGTACAGATGCCCGGCATATCAGGTGTGAGGACCTGCCAGCTTCTGGGACGGAACGGCAAAACCTCACATATCCCGGTCATAATGTGTACGGCCGAATCCCAGATGGATACCGTTGAAAGGGCCATGAAAAGCGGCGCGGCGGGATATATCAACAAACCGATAAATGAAAAACAGTTAAGAACTAAGGTCGACCAGATGTTGAAGAAGACGCGGGCGCCTGACGACGCTCAGCCGGCAGACCAGGGAACAGTGCCAGAAGCCGAGCCATTGCCGCAGTCGGACGCCGTTATCCCTTCAGCAAAACCGGCGCTACCGCCACCGCCGCCTGCAGTGATCCCACACTATTGCGCTGAATGCGGCAAATATCAGGTATATATTCCCCAATACAAGGCGTATTACTGTTATATCTGCAGGAATTATCCGTCCCCGCAGCCGGCACCCCCTATCATATCAAGACACTGTCCGATTTGCGGGGCTGAACTCGCCTTCTTCCACGACAGAGGCAAATGGTACTGTTTAACTTGCGAAAAAACGGTGGATTAAGGTTATAACAGT
>CAZPMW010000093.1:0-8793 GCA_964587805.1 uncultured Elusimicrobiaceae bacterium | reverse complement strand
GTATGATGCACCGGCTGGGGCTGCACGGTTTTGGTGCTATACCGCTTATGCTCGGCCTTGGCTGCAAGGTGCCTGCGGTTCTGGCTGCCCGCGTTCTTGAGAATCGCCGGGAGCGGGTTATAGCCACCGCGCTGGCGCTTTCTATCGCTCCGTGTATGCCGCAGACGGCAATGATCTTTTCCATCCTCGCGCGCTTTCACATAGGTTATACGCTGGCAGCTTTTGTCGCCATCGCTCTTGCCGGCACTGCCGGCGGCCTTATCCTGGCCAGGCTGATGAAAGGCGAAACCCCCGAGATCTTTATTGAAATTCCGCCCTACCAGCTCCCGGCTCCACGCATGGTCGTACTGAAACTATGGCTGCGCGTAAGGGAATTCCTTTACGAGGCTGTGCCGATGATATTGCTGGGCGTGCTTATGGTGGGTCTGGCCGATGCAGCCGGGCTACTGGATGTGGTGTCGCGCTTTGCTGCACCGGTCCTGGAAGCGGTTTTTGGCCTGCCTGGTTCTACGGCGCCTGTCATAACGCTGGGCTTCCTGCGCAAGGATATTTCTATAGCCCTATTGGCCCCGCTGGGCCTGGCACCAGCGCAGCTCGCTGTGGCCAGCGTTTTTTTAGCTCTCTACCTGCCCTGCCTGGCATCATGCCTGGTCACGCTGCGCGAACTGGGCGCTTCTGATTCGCTGAAAGTTATAGCAGTAAATTTTTTGCTGGCCTCTTCAGCCGCAGCGTTTTTGAATCTGCTATTGAAATTTGTATAGCGTTATTCTCGCGGCGCGCATCGCCGCAGAAGGGTTTTATATAATCTGCCTATGAGACTTACTGAAATCCTCTTCATCGCTCTCGGGCTTTCTATGGACGCGTTCGCCGTTTCGGTCGCGAGCGGCGCCACTATGAAGCGCCTCCACCTTCCGAACGCCGTTAAAATGGGCCTTTTCTTCGGCGCCTTCCAGGCGCTAATGCCGATCCTGGGCTGGTCGGCGGGGCTGACCATGAAAAGTTTTATCTCAGGCTGGGACCACTGGATAGCTTTCGGGTTGCTGTCCGCGGTGGGCGGAAAAATGCTTTATGAGGCGCTGAAGATAAAGGGAGAGGAAGAATGCGCCGGCGGGAAAACCTGCCCTTTTGATACCGGTGCGCTTACCGTGCTTGCTATCGCCACGAGTATAGACGCCCTGGCTGTGGGCCTGACTTTTTCCCTGCTGCAGGTTTCTATAATCGCCCCGGCGCTGATTATCGGCCTCATCACTTTTGTTATGTCAGTCGCGGGCGTTAAAATAGGCGCTGCCGGAGGCCATTTCTTTGAACATAAGATGGAGGCCGCAGGCGGTCTTATTCTTATTGTGATAGGACTCAAAATATTGCTGGAACATGTGTAGGCCTTCCGGCTTGGTATAACCTTCCTTCCATTTATATTATAATCCTAACTATATGAGCGCGAGAACACGGCCAGACGCAGGCAGTTTTATGGCGCGCATAGCGCTGCCCAGCGCACTGGCCATCGCCCTGTTCATAGCCGCCACGTTCCTCTTCATCATCCCTTCTTTTGAGCGCAATATGATGGACCGCAAGAGGGAAACCATCAGGGAACTTAATAATTCCGTACATAGTCTGCTGGCAAAATTTTACCATGACGAGAAAGCCGGGCTTCTTACCCGCGTTCAGGCCCAGCGGAAGGCCGCAGAGAGCGTGCGCTCACTGCGCTACGGCCCGGAAAACAAGGACTATTTCTGGATAACCGACCTTGGGCCTAAGATGATAATGCACCCGTACAGGCCCGACCTGGACGGCAAGGATCTTTCCGACTTCAAAGATTCACATGGTAAGCGGATATTCGTGGAATTCGCCGAAATAGGCCGGCGGGACGGCGCCGGCTATGTGGATTATATGTGGCAGTGGAAAGACGATGCCGCGCGCATAGTCCCGAAGCTTTCCCAGGTGCGTCTGTTCGAGCCCTGGGGCTGGGTAACGGGCACCGGTATATACATCGAGGACGTGCGCGAGGAGATAGCGCGCCTTGAAGCCAGCCTGATAAAGATCTCCCTTTTGATGGCCGGCATAATCGCGCTCATCCTGCTTTATGTCAATCAGCAGAGCCTGCGCATAGAGCGCTCGCGCCGTCTGGCTGAAAAGCTTCTTTCCGAATCGGAAGAAAAGTACCGCAAATTAGTGGAAGCCGCCACTGAAGGGATAATCATGGTCCTGGACGGCAGGCTTGTCTACTCCAACCGCATAATGCTCGATATGCTTGGCTATGGCCCTGACGAGCCGGAAAAACTCAGCCTGGACGGGATCCTTCACTCTGGTTCAGCCGCCAGTCTGGAATATCTGCGGGAGCTCCTGGAAAGCGGCGGCGCGCCGCCGCGTGTCGAGGCGTCCCTTATCCGCAAAGACGGGGAAACCTTCCGCGCCCTGCTTACCGCCTCGAAGCTCCTCCTGGGCGGGCGCGAAGGCTTTATTCTTACCGTGAAGGACATCGACCGGAACAAGAGGACCGAGGAGGAGCTCTCGGAAAGCCGGGAAAAATTCCGCCTTTTGACAGACAGCATAAATCTCGGCGTCTTCAGGGTGGACCTTGCGGAGCGCCGGATAACTGAAGCGAACCCGGCCGCCTCCCGGATGCTGGGGTACGCGGACTTCGACGAGCTGTCGCGCGCAGGGAAGGCGCCGCTTCTGCCGCTTGAGAGCGCCGGGCTTCTTGCGGATGTCGCCGGAGGAAAACCGGTCAGGGAGGCCCCTTTAGCCATCCCGGTTGCCGGATCAGCGGAGCGCTCGGTTGTAGTCTCTCTCATGCCGCTGGGGGACGAGCCGGGTGCGCCCCGCTACTGCGACGGGCTTCTTGAGGACGTTACCTCCCGCAGCAGGTCGGAAGCGGAGCGGGAGAGGCTACTCTCGGAGCTTCAGCTCTCGCTTGGCTCTTTAAACCAGTCAGTGCGCGGCGTCGCCCGCGCCGCGGTCGCCTGCCCGCTCATCACGCCCATCGGCAAAGCCGCTGAGATAATGACCAGATCCGGAAGCAGCTGTATTCTGGTTGAGAGCGGAGGGGAATTGTTGGGCGTAGTAACGGACCATGACCTGCGCGTCCGCGTTCTTGCCGGAACAGCCACGCCGGCCGAGCCCGTTTCGCGCATCATGAGCTCGCCGCTTATCAGCGTTCCGGAAACCGCCCTCCTTTTTGAGGACGTGTTGCTGATGCAGGAAAAAAACATACGCCATCTGGCGGTAAGGGATAACTCCGGAAAAGTGGTCAGCGTTATAGATGAAAAGGAGTTGCTGGCCCTTAAATGGTATTCCCCGGCCGTCCTTATGGAAGAGTTCTCCAGGGCGGCGACCGTAGAGGAGGTGATAGCGGTAAAGGGGCGTCTTCCCAGATTGGTCAAAACACTTTCTGACAGCGGCGCGGGCAGCGCCGGCATCACTCGCCTTATCAGCTCCGCGGCCGACGCCGCCACTTCGCGCTTTATAGAGCTGGCGGCGGCCGGCCTGGGCAAGCCGCCGGTACCGTTCGCATTCATGGCGCTGGGCAGCCAGGCGAGGGGCGAGCAGACACTGGCGACCGACCAGGACAACGCCATTGTATACGCCGACCCGCCTCCGGGCCTTGAGAAAGCCGCCGGGGAATATTTCCAGGCCCTGGGCGAGAAAGTCTGTTCCTGTCTTAACGAAGCGGGGTATCCTTTCTGCAAAGGCTCTGCCATGGCGAATAACCCCAAGTGGTGCCGGCCCATAGCCGACTGGAAAGAGTATTTCACCGATTGGGCTGGAATCACGGACCCGCAGGCTTTACTGGACGTGAACGTGTTCTTTGATTTCCGGCGCGTTGCCGGGGACAGTTCGCTTGAGGCGCTATTGCGCGCGCATGTGCGGGCCGCGGTCAAAGGCAAAAAGATATTTTTTCTTAATCTCGTAAATAACGCCCTGCTCTTTAAAGTCCCGGTAGGCTTCAGGGGCGCGGTAACGGTAGAGGAAGAAGGTGAACACCGCGGGACGCTCGACCTAAAGCAACTGGTGCGGGTTATAACCGACTTTGCCAGGATCTACGCTCTGCGCAGCGATGTGGCCGCAATCCCTACCGTTAACCGCCTCGCGGCTCTTGCCGCGGCAAATATACTTGATAAGGCGGAAGCGGAGTCCTTTACACAGGCTTTTGACACGCTTATGCGCCTGCGCCTCAGGCGCCAGGCCGCGCTGGCCGGGGCGGGGGCGGCAGCCGACAACCGGATAAAGCCGGCCGAGTTATCACAGGCTGACCAGATGGCGCTCAGGGAAGCCGCCGCGGCCGCGGTGGAGGCTATCAATAGGCTTAAGGATTTAGTAAAATTTCTCATCGTTTAAAATGTTACGGACGTCTGCCTCTGGCAGACGCCCTTTTTTTAGGAGATTAAATGCTTCATGAACCTGCGGTTCAGTCCGGGCCTGACGCCTCGGCTGATTATAAGATGCGTATAGGCGTATGGATGTTCCTGCTGTACGCCGCGGTTTACGCCGCCTTCGTAGCCATAAACCTGCTCAGGCCGCTCTGGATGGAAAAGACCATTTTTTTCGGGCTTAACCTGGCTGTCGTATATGGTTTCGGCCTTATAGCCTTCGCCCTTGTGCTTGCGCTGATATACAATTACATGTGCGGACTGCACGAAGCGGACTCTAAAGCCGCTGAAGGGGGGAAATAACCATGGCTATAACCATCTTCCTGATTTTTGTAGGCCTCGTACTCGGGCTTTCCTTTTATTTCGCGTCGAAGACTAAATCAGCCAGCGGCTACTTCGCCGCCGGCGGTCAGATACACTGGGCCGTGAACGGCGTCGCCTTCGCCGGAGACTACCTCTCCGCCGCTTCCTTCCTTGGCATCTGCGGTATGATAGCGACTGCGGGTTACGACGGGTTCCTGTACTCCATCGGCTACCTGGCCGGCTGGATGGTGGCGCTGTTTGTGGTAGCCGAACCTATGAAGCGCCTTGGCAAGTACACCTTCACCGACGCTCTGGACTCTAAGTTCAACTCACGCGGTATTAAATTAGCCGCGGCTATCAGCACCCTGGTGGTCTCGGTGTTTTACCTGATACCGCAGATGGTCGGAGCCGGCGTGCTGGTCGAGCCGCTGCTCGGCATACCGCATTACGCCGGCGTGATCATGGTGGGCGCGATCGTAATAACTATCGTGGCGACGGCCGGCATGACCTCAACTACTTATGTGCAGTTTATTAAGGGTGGCATGCTGGTGGTATTCTCCCTCATCGTCACCGTCGCGGTGCTCTACCGCGGTCTTTCCACGACCCCGGATCAGGGCGGGCGCGTGCCTTTCCATGAATACAAGACCATCTCCGCTAAAGAGATGAAAGGACAGCTCGTAGTTAATGAAAAGGGATATAAAGTGGCCGGGCAGGTTGACGCCAAGGGCTCTCTTTTTGTGAAGCTCTCTGCCGGCGGAGTGGAAACCTGGTGGGCGCGCTACGACAAGGATGGCAAGATCTCCCTGCGCGAGACGCAGTCCTCGGTGGCAAAAGCGGACGGGACCAAACTGGTCAACGGTCTGCCGGAGTCTAAAGAGAACCCGCTGCGCCTCTACGGCAACCTCGAAGCTATAAAAGGAAAGACAGGCCCAGAGGCATCTACCGGCAAAGTGGGTCCGTTCGAATTCCTTTCTATACTGAGCGACCCGGAAACCAGAATAAATCGCTGGAAGACGGTTAAGCTCTCGGACGGAGCGGATAAAGTAACGGTTTACGCTCCTAACGTCACACCCGGCAACAAACTTATGCGCCCGGGCCTTAAGTTTAAAGTGGAAGGCACGCCGATGCAGAAGCTGGACTTCTTCTCGCTGATGCTCGCTTTGTTTCTGGGCACCGCCGCGCTGCCGCATATCCTGATACGCTACTATACTGTGCCCAGCGCCGCTTGCGCCAGAAAGTCCACAATAGTCGCCATAGCTGTTATTGGTTTCTTCTATGTGCTGACCATGTACCTGGGCCTCGGCGCATTGGTCAATTCCGTGGTGAACCCGCTGACCGATAATATGTCGGCCCCGCTGCTGGCGAGGTCATTCGGCACCTTCCTGTTCGCTATCATATCGGCTATCGCGTTCGCCACCGTGCTGGGGACCGTGAGCGGGCTGATCATAGCCGCCTCAGGCGCCGTGGCGCATGATCTGATGGACCGCTATATGCAGCTGGGTTATAATGAGAAACAGAAGGTGCGCGCGGGCAAGATAGCGGCCTTTGTGGTTGGCATCATCGCGATCATTCTCGGAATACTCTTTAAGGGAATGAACGTCTCCTTCCTGGTGGGCCTCGCCTTCGCCGTGGCCGCGTCGGCTAATCTGCCGTCCATCGTAATGATACTCTTCTGGAAGAAGACCACGGCCAAGGGTATCGCGTCCTCCATTGTAACCGGCATGGTGTCAGCCATAGGAATAATAATGTTCTCTCCGAGCATCTACGAGAAGTTCGGTCTGGACCCGGCTACGGCGCCTATCCCGCTGGACAATCCCGGCATCTTCTCCATACCGCTGAGCTTCCTGGTGCTGATAGTCGTCTCGCTGCTGACTCAGAAGAAGGAGCAGGCAGCGGCCTGATCCGTATCCTATAGAGCGGGGAGGGGCGAAGTAGTCCCTTCCCGCTTTTATTTTCTATGAAAATAGTCGTATTCACGGACACGCACGCCAACTTACCGGCCCTGAAAGCACTGGCCAGGGAGATAAAGCGCGAGGGTTACGACGCTGCTTTCCACACCGGCGACGCCGTCGGTATCGGTCCGTGGCCAGCCGAAACCCTCGAGCTGATGGGAGAGCTTCCGCGGCTTAACCTGCTGGCCGGAAACCACGACGCCTGGATGTGCGGGGGGCTGCCGAAAGGTTCCGCGCGCTGGCTAGAAGAGCATTACAAGTGGATGTCGGGCCATATCTCCCGCAGGCATATTGCACATGCCGCCGCCTGGCCTTACCTCACCGAACATGAGTTCGAAGGCGTGCGTGCGGCGTTCGTGCATTACGCCCTTAAGCCCTGCGGTCGGCAGGTCTCGCTGCCTATAAGCGAACATATCCCAAGCGACCTTGACGCCATGCTGGACAGGCATTCCGCTTTGCTCGTTTTTCACGGCCACAGGCACAAGGCTTCGGACCTGAAGGGGAAGGTGCGCTACGTTAACCCCGGCTCACTGGGTTGCTGGCACAGGCCGGCGGCCCGGTATGTGGTAGTAAGGTTCCACAAGGGCAAGGCCTCGATGCAGCACAAGGCTGTGCCGTACGACGAAGCCGAGCTGCTTGGCGGCTTTGTTGCCCGCAAGGTTCCGGACTACGAAAAAATATTATCCTCGTATTTCGCCCGCTGATATCAGCATGAAAAAGCCCGGCATTCAGCCGGGCTTTTTTTATGCTGCGCTGCGCCGCAGGGGTTAGAACGGGAATTTAGCGCTTAGCTGGTAATGCATGTTGAACACGGTCTTGAAGCCGGTGCTCAGTTTGTATTCCGTTATCTGGCGCGCCGCTTCCATTGTAAGCGTCACCTTGTCATAGAGATACGCGGCGTTAGCCAGCATGGTCATGTTCTTGGTTCTTGCCGTGGTCGCCGCGGTAATCTTCCTGTTCACGGGGTCGTCTATGCCGTAGGCCGCGTTGTAGGATAGTTTTCCCGCAGGCTTTACGTTCAAATTTACGAACCCGCCGGAAGCTTTAACCTCGTCGGATCCATACCCCATATTACCGATGCCGCCAAGGAAGTCATACAGGTTCCTGCCGGTCCAGAGCTGGCCGTTAAGCGTCAATAGTGAATTCAGTGGGATATTATAGCCGAGGTCCGCGAGCGTGATGTCTCCCCTTTGCCCGGTAGTCGTGTTGCGCCACTGTCCTACGGCGCCGGCAAGAGTGAACTTGGCTGTGCCTGCTTTAAGCTGCGCCTGTGCCTGTACCTGCGGAAAGCCGGAAGCGGTGCCTTCGGAGTCAGTCAATTTGCGCGTTGGCCGGACCACGGCCAGGGCGTAGGTCAGGCGGTCGTTGTGCTTATAGGTAGCGCGTAACTGGGGGGCGCGGGACCAAAGCGCGCCGCTATAGCCCAGGTTGAAGTCATTGTTAGACCCGGGAAATTCCATGGGCATCAGATGCCAGGTCTGCCCGGCCAGGAAGTCCAGTTTCCCAGCCTTGATATTCACATAGCCATGCCTGAGCCGCAGGTCGGTGATGCCCCCGGCTGTTCCGCCGACACTATCGCTAAGCCCGACAAAGTCAGCTTCGATCTTCCCCGAAATATTGGCCCCGTCCGTTATGTCAAACCCAAAGCGCGTGTTCCGGGCGCTAATCCTGAAATCCCGGTCGCTGTCGTTTTTGGAGACTACATACCACATATAGTCGTCGCCGGTGACGCCATGCTCGTCGTAGGTCACATCCGTCTTGATGTGTCCGTAAAATGTGGTCTTGTACTTTGATACCATGGCCTCCTGCGCCTGAAGGGCTGCCGGGCCGCTAAGCAGGGCTATTGCCGCGAGCAGCGCTGAAAACACGAACTTGTTCATAATTCTCCTTTGATTGTTTGGCTGACCCCGTCTATGTGTGTCCTGATATTATTTTACTATTTTAAGCGCAATCCATGAGCGGGAATGTTTCTTGACAGGTAATTATCTATCTGGTAAGGTAGCGATATCTGTAAGCCGGGCCAAAGTGCGATCGCGCCTTAGTTTTTGTCTCTGCAGGCGCCCTGACGGCATAAATATTTGACAAAGTAAAACGTTGAGAAAGCAATCGCGGAAATGTTGAGCGCGCTATGATAAGGAGAAAGTTAACATGGAAATAACATTCGGCGGGAA
>CAZPMW010000092.1:0-8818 GCA_964587805.1 uncultured Elusimicrobiaceae bacterium | reverse complement strand
CTCGGCAGGGATGAGCCGCTCCCGGCCGGAGTCAGCCTGAGCGCGAACCCGCCGGACCCGGCAAGCTCCAGCCCCAGGCGGGAACCGGCGATCAATTCTTTCCCCCTGTAAGACACGCGGTATACAGGAACGTTCAGCTGGCCGTCCCGGGCTTCAAGCGCCAGGGATAGTTCTACTGACCCGTCAGGCGAACGCAGGGAAACGACTGGCTCTCCGGCGGACGCGCAGATCCGGGACGAACAGAGCAAAAGCGAGGCTCCAAAAACGGCCGCAGTATTCCTGAATTTTGTCATGACATTTTCTGAAAACCGACAGGGTTTTCGGCTTTCTTGTAACATTATAATCTTTTTAGTACTATACTTTAATCTAAGATCTTTTTCCTAAAATTAATGGAGGCATCATCCGTGAAAAAAGGAACCGCTTCGCTGGCATTAATTCCTTTGTCAGTCGCCTTGACGATGTTCCTGTCCGTAGCGCAGCTGTCGGCGGCCGAGGCCCGCATATCGCCGGTGCTGGACGCTCTTATGATTTTCCACCCCGGCTGGATCACAGGTTCGGTCGGTGGCGCCGAGGTTCCCGTAGAGGGCGAGTACAAGGTGCTGTTCCACGGTAAGGGAGAGGGCCGTATAACCAGGATATGGCTGGCCGCCAAGGACAAGAAAGAGTTCGAAGGCTACAAGGAACTCTGGATACAGACGGACGGCCATACGGTCTATAAAGGGAAACCGGCGGATCTTTTCGGCGGGAAAGGACAGTGGCAGGCCCCACTCGTGCTAGATTATCAGGAAAATTCTGGCGCAGGCATCAGTTACGCCCCTTTTTCATACAGCCGAGAAGCCAGGGTCCTGTTTAAGGGAGACCCTCGTTCTTATCGGATCACGTACCGCCGTGGGGCCGGTTCTTCTTCGGGTCCCGGATACAGGGAATTGACCGAATTCCTGGCTGAGCCCTGGGTCGAAAAGGTTCCGTCCGCCAAGGACAAGATCGACGCCGCGCCCGGCAAACCGGTCGTTCTGGCGAAAGGGCCGTTGACTGTGGCGGGGTTATCGCTGCGCTGCAGACCGGAAGACGTTTCGAAACTTCGCATACGCGTAGGCGGACAGGCCGGGGTTCCGGCCGCCTTTTTCTTCGGCCCGGGCGGCTACTCCGAGCTTAAGGGATCGGCGTCCCTCCGCTCTGCCGTAAATTTTATCGACCCGGTCGGCGGCTTCATGGTTACGCGGCTGCCGATCCCTCTTCAGGAAGGTGAGGAGCTTTCTCTCGAGGCCGATGGCGCGGCTCTGTCCGTCGCCTACGGCCTGGCTGTGGCGGCCGCGAAGCCGGGCGTGCGCCTGATCGCGCAGTACCGCGACAAGGTCGTGTCCGGCGCGGAAACGGTCCCGGTGTTTGAGAACGGCGACGCGACCCAGTTCGTTTCGTTGATCGAAGAAGTCTCCGGCAGCCATCTTTACGCTCAAGAGAGCGGAGTGATACGGACCGACGGCGTGGATCACCCTCTCCAGCCCGGCGCCGATCCCGCAGGCGCGGACCTTTACGACGGCATCCTCTATTCAAAGAGCTCGCCGTCCTGGCGGTCCGGCTACCGGCACCACCTGCTCGACCCCATGATCAGCCGCGCTGATCTGCGCTTCAGCCTCGAAGTCGGGAAGATCCCCGGGAACAACCCGCCGGCGCATTACAGGACGCTGGGCCTGGCTTACGCGTTCGACGCTTTCCGTCTGGTTTCCCGCACTTCTTCGGAACCGAAGGGCGAAACCGCTCTCTCATGTCCTGCGTCGTTCGCCTCCCGCGCGGGAACCAGGGATGCCGGCGGACGCGGCGTTCTGTTGTTGCGCCGCTATGACGCCTCTGTCCCGGGCCAGGAGGCCCTGTTGCGGCTGAACGGCCGCGGCATCGGAAGTATTTTTGAGCCCCATGCGAACCAGGACCGCAGCCTGGCCGGGGACGCGCTTTGGGCGGATCTGGTCTCCAGCGATTGCGCGGACGGTTTTCTGCGTGTAAGCGCCGAGCCCGCAGCCAGGCCGGGCGGCATCAGCGCCCCTTGGAATGCGAGCCGCTATGAAGCGCTGTTTTTCAATACCGACGCCTCTCCGGACGCTCCGCTCGCCCTGAAACAGGGCCAGAACGTCCGTATTTTCGACGCGGGGCTGCCCGGCGGGCCGTTCTACGTAAACGACCACACTATCGCCCGCGCTCCGGACGGCCGCTGGCATCTGACAGGAATATTCCATCATGAGCTGGCGGACCCCCTGAACGAAATAGAATTCATACATGCCAGGGCCCGGGCCGGCGACCCTGCCGGCTGGCGCGGAGAGGACTTCACCGTAAGCAGAGGCACCGCGGATGTGACGCTGAGCGTGGACCGGTCCCTCGGTGAGACACATCTGTGGGCGCCTCACATCGCGAAGACAGATACAGATTACGTCATGGCGTTCCACTCCGGAGGGCCTGATGAGGATTCCCAGATAAAGATCGCGCATTCGGCCGATCTTGAAACCTGGACGCGCCGCCCTTTGAAGCCCGTCTTTACCGACATCAGCACGGCCCGGGACCCCATGCTGTTCAGGGCGGGGGATCTCTGGGTTATGTATTATACGCGCTGCGACAGCGCTGCGGCGAAGCTGAACGGAGTGGCCTACCGCACGTCCACGGACCTTGAGAAATGGTCGGAGCCGGCCATGGCTATGACGCTGGCAAAGGCGCCGCCTCTGCCCAACTCCGGCTATACCGAATCCCCGTTCGTCTTCGAGCGGGGGGGCTGGTACTATCTTTCCGTCACTTCCTATCCGGTGGAGTATGACGCCTCATTCCTTTACCGCTCCCGGTCTCCCTTTAATTTCGGAGACGTTTCCGTCGCCAGATTTAAATCACACGCGCCGGAGTGGGTGGAGGGCGGGGATAATCCCGGTTATGGTCCGCTTTTTATCACGCACGCAGGCTGGGGGCAGGGAGGAGTATGGATGAGCCCGGTGACGGGATGGTGAACGCCTCCGCCCAGAGCGCCGGTCCGGAAGCCTCCGGTAAGAACTCCGCTTCCCCGGCGGGGACCGGGAGCTTGCTGAGTCTGCGCGGCATTTGTCAATCCTTTTCCGGCGTCACGGTGCTGGAAGACGTGTCCTTTGACCTCGCCCCGGGAGAGGTGCATATCCTGGCCGGGGAGAACGGCGCCGGAAAAAGCACCCTGATCAAGATCATAGCCGGAATATATACGGAATACGAGGGGGAGATGCGGCTGGGCGCCTGCCCCGTTGCGATAAGGTCGCCTCATCATGCGGCAGAGCTCGGAATTTCGGTGATCCATCAGGAAATGTCGCTTGTGGATTCCATGTCAGCCGTTGACAACCTGTTCCTGGGCCGGGAGATCGCGGCCGGGGGTTTCTGGCTGGATAAAAAATCGCAGCATGCCAGAGCGCAGGAATTCTGCTCAAAGCTGGATCTGAATATAGATCTGTCCAGGCCGGTTGAGGAGTATCCGCTGTCGGTCAAGAACAGGCTGGAGATCGCTAAAGCCCTGGCGATCAGGGCTAAAATCATAATAATGGACGAGCCCACCAGCGCGCTGAGCGGACCGGAGGTGGAAAAACTTTTCAAGATCATAGCGGAGCTGAAACAAAGCGGCTGCGGGATAATCTACATCTCTCACCGCATGGATGAGATATATAGTATCGCTGACCGGATCACGGTGCTCCGTGACGGACGCTGCGTCGGCACGGCGCGCGCTCAGGACCTTGCGGAAGACGAGCTGGTTAAATGGATGATAGGCAGGGAACTTAAGGCGCAGTTCCCTGAGCGCGCCCTGGCCGGCGTCGCCCCGCGGGACCGTATAACAGTTCAGGACTTTTCCGTTTTAAAGCCTGACGCCGACTCTCACGGAGAGAAGCGCTGGCTGGTAAAGAACGCCGGGTTTTCGGTGAAGCCGGGGGAGATACTAGGCTTTGCCGGCCTTCAGGGATCAGGGAACAGCGATCTGTTCAGCGGCCTGTTCGGGGTGTACGGGCAGAGGGCGCAGGGCAAGGTGACCCTGGACGGCGCGCAGTTCCGGGTGAAATCTCCGAAAAGCTCCATCGTTCAGGGCATGGCCTATCTGACCAATGACAGGAAAGGCAATGGTCTGGTCCTGGGCATGGATATCGTCCAGAATATCTCTCTCGCTTCCCTTCCGGCTGTGTCGCCTGCCGGTTGGTTCAGGCACGCTATGGAAGGAGAGGTCGCGCGCCGTCATATGAGCGCGCTCCGTATAAAGGCCTCGGGCGACCGCCAGGAGGTGGCCACTCTGTCCGGCGGCAACCAGCAGAAGGTGGCCCTCGCCAAGTGGCTTGAGACCGGCCCAAGGGTTATGCTGCTGGATGAGCCTACGCGCGGAGTGGATGTGGGAGCGAAACACGAAATTTACAAACACATGAACGAATGGACGGCGCGGGGGATAGCCATACTGCTGATAACCTCGGAGATGCCTGAGCTTCTTGGCCTTGCGGACAGGATAATCGTAATGCACAGGGGCGAGATGACCGCCGAGTTCCCCCGGGAGACCGCAACCCAGGAAAAAATACTGCGCGCCGCCATGGGCAGAGCGTAAAAAGGAACGATTATGACCAAAGTGAAAACGTTTTTAGGAGCTGTGTTCGCGAAGCCCTGGGTGCGCGCTTTTTCCGCGCTGGTCTTCGTAGCGCTGCTGGGCACTATCTTTAACGCTGAAGGGACCTTCTTCAAATGGAGCACTCACCGGGACATGCTCAGGCAGGTCTCCGTCTACGGAATACTGGCGTGCGGCATGACGCTGGTTATCATAACCTCCGGCATCGACCTGGCGGTGGGCAGCATTCTCGGGCTATCGGCCGTGTTGTTCTCGATACTTACTCTGCGCTTCGCCTGGCCCGCGCCGGCGGCCATAGCGCTTACGATCCTGACCGGCGTTTCGTGCGGGGCCCTGTCCGGCTCGATGATAGGCCGGTTCCGCATGCAGCCTTTCATCGCTACGCTGGCCGTGATGGTTTTCGCCAGAGGCTTTGCGAAGTATCTTTCGGGGGGGCAGAAAGTGTCAACCGCCGTAGCGCAGCCGGACGGAACCTACCAATATGTGGACCTGCCGCGGATCTTTTCTCTGATCGATAACAGGATACTGGGCGACAATATCGCCATCGTCGCGCTGATCTTTCTGGGCTGTGTGGCCCTGTGCTGGGTTCTGCTTGCCAAATTGCGCTGGGGCCGCTATCTGTATGCCACGGGAGGCAATGAAGAGGCGGCGCGCCTGTCGGGTATCCCCACCGGGATGGTAAAGTTCCTAGCGTACGGTCTCAGCGGCATGTTCTGCGCGCTGGCCGGAATATGTCAGGCAGTCCAGGAGCAGCAGGGTGATCCGGAGGCCGGCACTTCGTATGAGCTTACCGCCATCGCTATGGTGGTTATAGGCGGCACGAGCCTTAACGGCGGGCGTGGCGGAGTTCTGCTTACGCTGCTCGGAGTCGTCACGATCGGCTATCTGGAAAAAATATTGAGCATAAACGCGGTGGGCGAGGCCAGCCGGCTGATGCTTACCGGAATCATTATAGTGGCGGCAGTTCTGTTTCAGAAGACGAAAAAGAGTTAAAAAAACAGTTGGAGGAAAAATGAAAATACGTGCGCTAACTTTATCGCTGGCGGTGCTTGCGGCCGGAGCAGCGGGGTGCGGCAATACGCCGTCAACCGCCGGGAAAAAACTGGTGATCGGCATGAGCCAGTGCAATCTGGGCGAGCCGTGGCGCGTCCAGATGAACGCCGATGTCAAAAAAGCGGCCGAACAATATCCCGATATCGAAGTCGTGTTCAAAGACGCGCAGAACGATACCCTGAAACAGCGCGCCCAAGTTGAGGAATTCGTCAACTCCGGCGTCAGCCTGCTGATCGTTTCACCCAAGGAAGCCGCGCCGCTGACTCCGCCTATCGCGGCGGCCTACAAAAAGGGCATTCCGGTGATAGTCCTGGACCGCAAGGTTCTGGGCAGCGATTACACGATGTTCATCGGGGCCGATAACAAGCAGATCGGTCTTGCCGCCGGCAAATGGATAGTCGACCGCCTGGGAGGCAAAGGCAAAATAGTGGAATTAAAAGGGCTGATGACCTCCACTCCGGGCCAGGACCGCTATTCCGGGTTCAGGCAGGGCATAAAGGGAAGCGCTCTGAAAGTTGTGTTTGAGGCCGACATGAAATGGCTGGAGCCGGATGCGCGCAAAGAGATGGAATCGGCGCTGGCCGTGCACTCGGATATTAACCTCGTGTATGCGCACAACGATCCGGGCGCCCACGGCGCCTATCTGGCCGCTAAAGCGGCCGGCAGGGAAAAGAGCGTCATGTTCGTGGGAATAGACGGGCTGCCGCAGGAAGGGCAGGCATACGTTAAACAAGGGCTGCTTGAAGCCAGCTTCGAGTATCCTACGGGCGGGAAAGAAGCGGTCGACAGCGCGGTTAAACTGCTCAAGGGGGAGAAAGGCCTTCCCAAAGAGCTGACGCTGAGCTCGCGCGTCTTCACCAGGGCAAACATCGATAAAGGCGGGGAGTGGCTGAAGTGAAGCGCTACGCCCTCGGTCTTGATTTCGGCACTGAATCCGTAAGGGCGCTCATCGTGGATTGCGCTACCGGAGCGGAAGCTGCGCAGTCTACGGTGCGCTACGCGCACGGCGTTATCACCGCCCGACTGCCTGGCGGCGATAAACCGCTGCCTCCCGACTTCGCGCTGCAGCATCCGCAGGATTATCTGGATGCCGCTATCGCGGCGCTCTCTGAAGCCGCGAAAAGCGTTCCGGCCTCCGACATCATCGGCATAGGCGTCGACTTCACGGCCTGCACAATGCTGCCTGTCCTTAAAGACGGGACGCCGCTTATGACGCTGGAAAAGTTCGCCGGCAATCCCCACGCCTGGGCCAAGCTCTGGAAGCATCATGCCGCCCAGCCCGAAGCCGACCGGGTCAACGAAACGGCCCACAGGCGCGGGGAGAAGTTCCTTAAGTATTACAGCGGCATTATCTCAAGCGAGTGGATGCTTCCGAAATGCTGGGAAATCGCCAGCAAGGCGCCGGAAGTATACGCAGCCGCCGATTATTTTGTGGAAGCCGGCGACTGGTTCGTGCAGCAGATGACGGGGGCGTTCTGCCGGAATTCCTGCGCCGCCGGGTATAAAGGCTTATGGAACGCCGAACTCGGGTTCCCCTCGGGGGAATTTCTCAGGGCCCTGGACCCCGCGCTGGCCGGTCTGCCGGATAAATGGCTGCGAAATATTACGGCTCCGGGCAAAAAAGCGGGAGAGCTCACGCGCGCTTTCGCCGCCCGCACCGGCCTCAGGGAAGGAACGCCGGTATCCGCCGCGACCATAGATGCGCATAGCGGCGTAGCCGGCATGGGAGTCTCCAAAGAAGGCCCCATGTCCATCATAATGGGAACTTCCTCGTGCCACATGTCGCTGTCCCGGGACTTGAAACTGTTCGACGGATACGCCGGGGTGGTTAAGGACGGGATCCTGCCCGGCTATTACGGCTACGAGTCCGGCCAATCGGCGGTCGGCGATATTTTCGGATGGTTCGTGAACGATTTCCTGAAGGTGACGGAGGCCGACCCTTTTGCCGGCATCGCGGGACGCGCGGCGGCCCTTGAGCCCGGCGCCGGCGGCGTGGTGGCGCTGGACTGGATGAACGGGAACCGCAGCGTGCTCATGAACGCCAATTTAAGCGGCATGCTTCTGGGCCTGACACTCCGGACCAGGCCCGAAGAGGTATACCGCGCGCTGATCGAGGGCACCGCTTTCGGCACTAAAATGATAGTGGAAGCGGGTCTGCGCGGCGGCATACCCGTTGATGAGCTGGTGGTATGCGGCGGCCTCACGAAAGATCCAATGATCATGCAGATATACGCGGATGTCACCGGGCTGGAGGTAAAAGTGTCTCCATCCACGCAGGCGGTGGCGCTGGGAGCGGCGATATTCGGCGCCACGGCGGCAGGGTCACGGTGCGGAGGGTTCGACAGCATGCCGGAGGCGATCTCCGCGATGGCAAAGCCGCCGGTTCGGACCTACAAGCCGGGGAAAAAGGCGGGCGCTGTTTACGAAAAGCTGTACGCGGTCTATAAAAGGACGCATGACTTCTTCGGGCGGGAAAACGCCGCCCTTATGAAAAGTCTGCGTGAAACAGCAGTATGCACACAGGAGGGTTTAAAATGAAAAAGATTGTAGATATCTATATGCCGCTTGACGCCAGAGAAGCCCCCAACAGGGCCGTATGGCCGGTCGCGGCGGAACAGCTGAAAGAGTTAGTGAAGGTTATAGAGGGCTGCGGTTGGCAGGCGAACATTCTAAACGCCGACAAGTTCGTCTCAAGCGTAGCCGAGGGCATCGCTGTCGTTAAGCGGGCAAAAGGCGAGCGCTTCATTAACTTCATTTCCGGCTGGGCCTATCCGGATTTTTCAGTGTCGCCGATGTGGCAGCTGGACAGGTCCGTCCCTAAATTGATGATCGGCAGTTCCATCCCGGATTTTCCGGGCGCGGTGGGCCTTCTGGCCGCTTTGTCCGGGACCGAGCATATGGGCATAAGGACAAGCCGGCTGTTCGTGGAGAAATTTTCAGATCATGAGATATACCGCGGCGCGATAGAATCGTTCCTGCGGGACGGCAAGCATGAAGAAGCTCTGCCGAAACTGGTGGAGATAAAGCCGGACGCAGCGGCGCGTGAAAAAGCCAAAGCAGTAAAGGCGCGGCTTAACGGATCGGTCTACGGCGCGGTCGGGCCGAGATCGATGCAGATGTGGAATAAAATACCGGAGGCGGACTTCCTGCGGGTGTTCGGCATCGCGCGTG
>CAZPMW010000091.1:0-8951 GCA_964587805.1 uncultured Elusimicrobiaceae bacterium | reverse complement strand
ATACTGCTCCCCATAGTCATTCCGCTCTCGGCAGGCGCGCTAATGTTCCTGATATCGGAAAAGACCAGACATCTGAAGGAGATACTGGCCATAGCCGCCTCAGGCACCGCACTTATAGGCTCAGTTTTAATAGCGGGGCAGGCGCTTTACGGGACAAGCCTGGAACTCAGCAGCAACTGGGCCGGCTACGGCATTGATTTTACCCTAAAGGCCGACGCTCTAAGCTCGTTCCTGCTGCTGGGAACTGCGTTTTTCTCATTTCTGGTCTCCATTTATTCTTTCAGTTTTACAAGAAAAGGCAGCGCTAAATGGTTCTACCTAAATCTTCTGATTACGCAGGCGTTCGCGGCCGGTGCCGTGCTGGCAGATAATCTGGTAGCCATGCTCTTCTTCTGGGAAGGACTGCTGATCTTCCTCTACGCCTTCATCGCGCTTTCACAGCCCGGGCAGGCTTCCAAGAATACCGCGAAGAAAGCTTTTCTCATAAACGCCGCGACGGACCTTTGTCTGCTGATGGGCGTATGCATAACAGGTTATATCGCCGGCACTTTCAGCATGACCAGCATCGCCGCCAGCAAGCTCACTCTTGACGGCTGGGCGTCGCTGGGCTACATTCTTATGCTTATCGGCGCGCTGTCAAAAGCCGGGGCTATTCCCTTCCACACCTGGATACCGGACGCAGCAACGGACTCCAGCGCACCGTTCATGGCCCTGATACCGGCTGCCGTGGATAAACTGCTTGGCATTTATATGCTGACACGCATAAGCGTCTATCTGTTCGCTCTGAACGGAGTCGCTCAGTTCGGACTGATGGCACTGGGTGTGCTGACGCTATTGATAGCCGTTATGATGGCTTTTGTGCAAAGCGATTACAAGCGCCTGCTTTCCTACCACGCCGTGAGCCAGACCGGCTATATGATCCTGGGAATAGGCACGCTGAACCCTGTCGGAATAGCTGGCGGTCTATTTCACATGATTAACCATACTCTTTACAAATCCTGTCTGTTCATGACGGCCGGGTCCGTAGAGCGCCAGACCGGCAGTAACGACCTTTCAAAGCTGGGTGGGCTGGCCGGCTTGATGCCTGTAACGGCGCTATGTTTTATAGTTTCGGCCGCGGCCATCTCCGGCATCGCCCCGCTGAACGGATTTTTTTCAAAAGAGATGATCTACTCAGGCACGATTGTAACGGGCTATAACATTTTCTTTCTGGCAGCGGAACTCGGCTCCGTGCTGACCCTTGCCTCTTTCCTTAAGCTGGGGCATTCGGTATTTTTCGGCAAGCGCCCGGAGGCGCTGAAAGATACCAGGGAAGCGCCGTTTTCCGCTCTGCTGCCGATGGTTATACTCGCGGCGGCCTGCGCTGCGTTTGGGTTCGGCGCGAGGCTCCCGGTGGACTTCCTTCTGGAACCTTCTCTTCAGAACCTGGGCCTGACTCATGAGGAGGTTCTGTCCGGCTTTCATTTCAATAAACTTTTCTGGGCCTCGATAGTAGTCATTTTAGTGGCGCTGGTCAATCATATGTTCGGCCTGGCGGCGGCAGAAGGCGCACCCAGCAAGGCATCCGACCATATTCATTACGCGCCGGGCTTAAAAGAGCTGTACTCTATGGCGGAACAGCGCGTGTTCGACCCCTATGAACAGATCATGAAGCGCGTGCCGTCGGCGGCCGGCTTGCTGTACAGAATAGACAGGTTTTTTGACTACCTCACTGACGATCTGCCGTCATTCACGATTAACGCTTTCTCCAGAGCTTCGCAGCGCTTTCACACCGGTTCCTACCCGCTGTACATGGCCCTGACCACTGCCGGGGTCGTTGTTTACATACTGCTCGCAGTAAATTACGGAGGGATCCAATGACAAGCAGTCCAGGCCTCCTGGCTTATCTCCTTATACCTCTTTTTACGGCTGTCCTGATACCGTTCGCCGCCCGGCTCCGCCCCAAATTGGCTGATATCCTGGCCAACGTCACGCTGCTGGCCGGCCTGATAAACCTCAGCCTGGTCCTGTTCAACCCGGAGAACATCGCGTCTTCGTTCTCCGGCATCGCCGGGGACGGCTTCGCCCTGCTGATGATATTTGTAATCTATCTGGTGGCACTGTGCGTGACCTTCTTCTCTTCCTATTATATAGAGGAGGGGGCGGGCGTGAGCCGTGCCCCATATTTCGCGCTCATCATGACCTCGGTCTCTGCGATGTGCGGCATAGTAACCACCGGCGACTTTTTCACGCTGTATATTTTTGTAGAGGTGCTCGCTGTCTCCTCCTTCGCCTTGATCGCGTCCGGAGAAAGAGCCTGCGGGCTTGAGGGCGCCATTAAATATTTACTGCTGACCTTCCCGGCTTCGCTTTTCATCCTGTTCGGCATCGCATTTCTGATGCTGACGGCAGGAACCTTCTCTTTCGAGGGGATAAAGGACATAATAGCCTCCGGACTGCCTGTGGGCGGGGTAGTGTTCGCTCTCTCGCTATTACTGCTGGGCTTCCTTATTAAATCCGGCGTGGTCCCTTTTCATACCTGGACCCCGGACGCTTATGAGGGGGCGTACTCGCCGGTGTCGGCCTTCCTTGCCGGCATCGTGACCAAGATCTCCGGCGTCTATGCCGTTATAAAGATAGCTATAATCCTGCGGCTTTTTGAAATCAAGACCTATCCCACCGCCGAGATACTGATGTTCCTGGGAATGCTCTCCATCGCGGTCGGGGCCGTAGCGGCCCTGCGGCAGAAGGAACTCAAGCGCATGCTGGCATACTCCAGCATCAGTCAGGTAGGCTACATCATACTGGCCGCAGGTATAGGAACGCCTCTCGCCATCTTAGGCGCCATCTTCCATCTGGTGAACCACGCGACCTTTAAAACTGTCCTTTATCTCAACAGCGCCAGCCTGGAGCGCGGCGCCGGGACCAGCGATATGAGCCGCCTGGGCGGCATGGAGCACACCATGCCCTGGACCTCCTGGACCTCTATCGTGGCGCTCATGTCCACGGCCGGCGTGCCGCCGCTCTCCGGCTTCTGGAGCAAGCTTATCATCATTATCGCCCTGTGGGACGGCGGGGCCAGGACCTACGCGGTTCTGGCGCTGCTGTTCAGTATAGTTACACTGGCGTACTTCATGGTGATGCAGAGAAAGATCTTCTTCGGAAAGCCCACTGAGGCTTCGCGGAACGCGCGTGAAGTCAGGCCGGCCATGCTGGCGCCCGCTGTAGTCATGAGCCTGCTGATTGTCGCTCTGGGCGTTTTTTTCCCGTACATCTACGCCTATCTGGCCGAAACCGTAGCGGCGAGGATCATTCTATGACCTATCATACCCTGCTGTTTATTCTGGTATCCGCGGCCGCCGTGGCAGCCGTAATGGCGGGCGACCTGTTGCTGAGCGCCCTGCTGCTGGCACTGGTCAGCGCAGGTACGGCACTGCTATTATTCGATTTCCTGGCGCCCTGGGCCGCTGTGTTCGAGCTTTCTGTCTGCGCAGGCCTCATCACGGTGCTTTTTGTGAGCACCGTAAGCCTTATCCGCAGCGAAGATGGAAAAGCCGAGGAATCCCGCGCGCGCTTTTACGCTATGCCGCTGGCAATAGGAATAGCGGCCATAGCGCTTTGGTTCTATGGCGTACCATTTTTTGAAGCCATTGAAAACTGGTCTAGCTTTAGCGAGCGCGCCGGCTCCCTGGGAGCTATCATCTGGGACAGCCGCCGCTTCGACCTGGTGGGCCAGATCTCAATACTGGCCGCCGGTGTTTTAGTAGTCAAGTCGATATTCCCCGGGAGGAAAACAACCAAATGACAGCATCTTTTTCAACCGACTGGTGTTTCATCAGCCTGATCTTTTTCGCCGGTCTTTACGGCATGCTGGTCTCACGCAATCTGTTGAGGCAGTTTATAAGCCTGGAGATCATGTCCAAATCCTGTCTGCTTGGCCTCATCTCAGCCGGCGCTAAAACAGGCAATATAGCTCTGGCCCAGGCCTTTATCATCACGATAATAGTCATCGAAGTGGTTGTGGTGGCCGCGGGTCTGTCGCTGCTGGTCAAGAACTACAGGCTGACCGGCTCGATAGACATCTGGGCCCTAAACAAGCTTAAAGGCTGATCTAAGGAAAAAATATGAATATTTTTCTCTTCCCGCCGGTGGTTTTTGTGATCTCGCTCCTGTTCGCGACAGGCCTGTCCGAACTCGTGGCGGACTGGGCTCCGGCTCCCAAGCCGGATCCCGCTTCAGGCAAGAACGAGCCCTACGCCTGCGGAGAGGACTTTCCCTCGGAAAAAATGGTCCCGGATTACCAGGAGTTCTTTCCTTTCGCTATTTTTTTCACACTGCTACACGTGGCCGGCCTTATGCTGGCAACCTGGAGCCTCAACCCGCTTTCAGCTGGCCTCGAAATGGTTGTCGCATATGTGATCGCGGTGGCCGGCATACTGGCAATCTTATTCATAGGGTAAACGCATATATGAAGCTCAAAGATAAAATCATTCTCTGGTCAAGGCTTAAATCCCCGTGGTTGCTGCACTTCAACGCCGGCGCCTGCAACGGATGCGATATAGAGATAGTCGACGCCCTGACGCCAAGATACGACCTGGAGCGCTTCGGTGCCGTACTGAAATCCACTCCCAGGCACGCAGACATACTTGTAATCAGCGGCCCGCTTACACGCCAGCAGGTCAAGCGTGCAAAGAGGATCTACGACCAGATGCCGGAACCTAAATTCGTTATGGCCGTAGGGGCCTGCGCCTGCACCGGCGGGATCTTTGACGGCTGCTACGGCGTGGTTGCCGGAGTGGATAAAGTCCTTCCGGTTTCCATCTACATCCCCGGCTGCCCGGTCAGACCGGAGGCGCTCCTGGACGGCGCGGTGAAACTGCTCGCAAGTCTGGAGGCCGGATCCAGGAAGCAGCCATCGAAAGCCTGAGCTAAAGAGGATAATATGAGCGAACTTGAAAAGGAAGAAAAGATTAAAGCGCAGCTGGAAGCCAAATTCGGCGGCGATATATCTGAAATGACGATACAGCGCAAGAACCGTATCTGGTTCGAAATAAAATCCGGGCGGCTGCAGGAACTGGCTAGATTCATGCATGCCGAGAGCTATAACCACCTGGCAACCATCACCGGCTTTGACGGGGGGGAACACCTCGGCGCGCACTACCATTTTACTGACACTCACACCATAATCACCGCGCGGGCTAAAACACCCAGAACGAGCCCCAGTCTGCCCACCGTCACAGGAATATTTCCCGGCTCTGAGCCATATGAGCGGGAACTTGAGGACCTGTTCGGCATTAAGATTGACGGCCTGAAGCCCGGGCGCCGCTATCCCCTGCCTGACGATTTCCCCGCGAACCAGCATCCCCTGCGGAAAGACTGGAAAGTGTCCGACGCTTTTCCAGAGGAAGCCGCCACTCAGCAGGAGGCAAAATAACATGTCAAAGATAACCATCCCTCTGGGCCCGCAGCACCCTGCCCTGAAAGAACCGGTTAATTTCACGCTCGTGCTGGAGGGTGAACAGATAATCGGCTCAACGGTCAATCTGGGATACAATCATCGCGGCGTGGAAAAAGCCGCTGAATCCAGGACCTTTCTCCAGGATATATACCTGATAGAACGTGTATGCGGTATCTGCTCCCACTCTCACGCAACCTGCTTTATATCCTGCGTGGAGGAAATAGCCAAGGTTGAGATCCCGGAGCGGGCCAAAGCCATCAGAACCCTGGTGGCGGAGCTTGAACGGGTACATAGCCACCTGCTGTGGCTGGGCATAGCCGGCTATGAAATCGGCTTCGACACCCTGTTCATGTACTCCTGGCGCGACCGCGAGCAGGTTCTGGACTGCCTGGAGCTGGTCTCCGGCAACCGCGTGCACTACGGCATAAACACTATCGGCGGCGTGAGGCGCGATATCTCCCCTGAGCAAAAAGCCGGGATTTTAAAAAAGCTGGCAATTCTCGAGGAGCGCACAAAATTTTACGTTAAACTTGGCACCGAGGAGGCGACCATTCTGGCCCGCTCCCGGAACGTTGGTCTGCTGCCGCACGATGTGGCCCTGGCGCGCGGAGCAGTGGGCCCCACGGCACGCGCCTCCGGAATGGCGCGCGACGTGCGCAAGGACGAGCCATACCTGATATACGACAAGCTGGATTTCAAGCTTGTCACCTCCGACACGAACGATGTCTTCGGACGCCTCGTGGTGCGTGTGCTTGAGCTGGTGGAATCCTATAAGATAATACGCCAGGTGCTGAACTACCTGCCGGAGGGCCCTATAGCCGTTAAAGTACCGGCGAAGGTTGGCCCGGGTGAGGCGGTCAGCCGCTACGAAGCGCCCAGAGGAGAAGATATCCATTACGTTAAAGCCAACGGCACCGACAAACCGGAGCGCGTAAAGGTGCGCGCACCGACGATGGCGAACTTCCAGTCCGTCTCCTATATGTTGGACGGCGGATATCTCGCCGACGTCCCACTGGTCATCGCCGCCATAGATCCCTGCATGTCCTGCACTGACAGGGCGATGGTCTACGATAAGAAGGCCGGCAAGACCCGGGTTTACGGCTTGGACGACCTGCGCAAACTTGGCATCGAGCACTATAAAAAAAGAGGCGTGGATTTCTCGAAGATGTAAAGGACGTAAGTCGTAAATCGTAAACAGTACATAGCTCAGCAATTCTCCGCTTACGACTCACAACTTACGATTTACTATTCACGTTTTACGAACGAGTATCCGTTTAAAGGAAATTGAAACATGATCATCGATTCAATACTGTTCGCGCTGGCATATATAATTATCTTCCCCGGGTTCGCTTTCCTCGCCGTTTACGGGCTCTTCCTGCAGTGGTTCGACAGGAAGCTCGCGGGCATAATGCAGAACCGTGTAGGCCCGCCATGGTACCAGCCGCTTGCCGACTTTGTCAAACTGCTGGCCAAGGAAACGATTATCCCGTCCGCGTGCGATAACACCATGTTCAGGATCCTTCCGTATTTCGCCATCGCTGCGGTGGTGACGTCCATAATGCTGCTTCCTGTCTGGTCCGACGCGCTGTTTCCCTTCCAGGGCGACCTTGTGGCGGTCATCTACCTGCTTACCATACCAACGGTAACGTTCTTCCTCGCCGGCTGGAGTTCCACCAGCCCCTATGCGATGCTTGGCGCCATGCGCGTGCTGACCCAGCTGTTCGCGTACGAAGTGCCGCTGATGCTTTCACTGATCGGGCCGGCGATACTTGCCGGAACCTGGAGCATCACAGAGATAGCCGGTTTTATGACTGGACACATCAGCCTGATGCCGGCCCAGATTCCGGGGTTATTTGTAGCGCTTATGGCTCTGCAGGGTAAACTGGAACGCCTGCCTTTCGATATCCCGCACGCCAAGAACGAGATCGTAGGCGGACAGTTCACCGAATACTCCGGCAGGCTGCTGGCATTCTTCTACCTGGCCATAGACATGGAGATGGTGGCCGGTGCCGCGCTGATAAACGCAGTTTTCCTGGGCGGCACGCTTGGCGCATCGGGACTGGCGGGTCTGGCTGTATTTCTTGTCAAAACCATAGCCATCGTGTTTCTGCTGACCCTCACCAGGGTCCTCATGGCCCGTATTCGCATAGACCAGATGGTGAAGTTCTGCTGGCAGATTCTGGCCCCGTTGAGCTTGGCCCAGATTCTGCTGGATATTTTTATTAAACTCAGGCTAGGATAAAACTTATGCAAAAACCCGCGAGAGCTCTTGGGGAAGTGCTGAAAAATCTTTTTGCGGTAAAGGCCACCTCCAATTATCCTTTTGAAAAAGCCGTGGTGGACGCCCGCTACCGTGGCCGAATCGCTTTTGACTCCGCCACCTGCATCGGCTGCAAGATGTGTATGCGCGTCTGCCCGTCCAAGGCCATTGAAATACTCCTGTCTGCAGAGCAGCCGCCGGCACCAGCGCCTGCGGCGGACGGCGCCGCTGCGGCCCCCGTTAAAAAGAAATTTGACTGCGTCATGAGTCTTGACCGCTGCATATACTGCGCACAGTGCGCGGACTCCTGCCCTAAAAGGTCACTTTCCTCCACACAGGATTTTGAGCTGGCCAACACCGACAGAAGAGCCCTGAAACTGCATTACAAATAACTTCGGCAATAAACGCGGCTATGCTAAAACGGGCGCCCTTGCACAGCAAGGGCGCCCGTTTATATTAAATACGGACCGGAAGGTTTACGGAACAGGGGAAATGGATTTCAGGTCACAAACAGGAGAGCCAGGTTCCGCAGAGCAGCAACCGTCCGAGGCCTCAGGGCAGATATTGGGCGCGGATATCGGTTCCTCAGGCCAGGAGCGGAACGCCATGCCCGTCTTAGGCACGGGCACCGGCATCATCCGCTCTATCCATTGCAGCTTGCTCAGCGTTTGCGCATCCCAGATAGCGTCATGAAGGGCCGGGGTGTGCGGGAACGCTGAGTTGGTAGCGGTTTCTACCAGACCCAGGAGGATATCTATTCCTTCCGCCGAGCTTCCGGACGCGCACTGGTCCCCGTTAGGATAACGCCAGAAGCCGGTTTTGTCGTATGCGTATTTTCCGCTGGAATATTTCCATGAGCCTGTATCTTTGTACCAGGCGCCCACAAAAGCGTGGTAGCCGCTGGGGTACTTCCAGGACCCCCTGTCCTGGTAGTAGGGCCCCACGTAGGCGTAGGCCCCGTTAGGATATTTCCAGGACTCCTTGTCTTTGTAAGCCGGCCCCAGGTACGCCAGCTTTCCGCAGGGATATTTCCATGAGCCCTTGTCGCTGTAGTAGTCGCCCACATAAGCGTGGTACCCGTCGGGATATTTCCAGGAGCCGGCATCGGAGTATTCGCGGCCAACATACGCTATTTTTCCGTCCGGATATTTGACGGTCCTGGCCGGATCATTCGGGAAGCTGCAGATGAGTCGTGCTAATTTGGAAATCTTATACGCCTCATCATTGGAACCAGCTATCCGCGCCAGAACTTCC
>CAZPMW010000090.1:5560-8973 GCA_964587805.1 uncultured Elusimicrobiaceae bacterium | reverse complement strand
GTGGATCTCCGTCAGCACGATCTCCGGCGAGCGCATCAGATTGAAATTCCCGTTTATCGGCGGCAGCTGGCCGTGATCCCCTACGGCCAGTATCGGGACTTCAAAAGACAGGAGATCGCGCCAGATAGCCTCGTCAACCATGGAGGCCTCGTCCACGACCACCAGGTCCTTTGCCAGGCCGTCTTTGCGGGCCCAGCCGGTTATCTCGCCTTTTGAATTTTCCAGGGGCGTGTAAATCAGGGCGTGAATGGTGCTTATGGTGTCTTTAGGCGCAAGGGCGTCCGCTTCCCTGAGCTTGTTCCTGAGGTTCTGGGCGGCCCTGCCAGTATAGCTGCAAAAAGCGATGCTTGTGTTTTTATGCGCTTTCGTGAGGCGGTTCTTGAAAACCGAGATCAGAGTGGTCTTGCCGGTGCCCGCGAACCCGCCCAGCGTCATGAATTGTTTCTTAGCGGGATCGTCGTGCCACGCAAGGAGCTTATCAAGCGCCTGCTGCTGGTCTTGCGATAGCTTCATTTAGCGGGTTTTTCAGGGACCAGGAAAATGGCGATAACATAGGCGATCAGCCCCGGGATAAAGGCCGTGCATGCCGCCAGGAAAACGCAGCCCAGGCGGAGTATCACCGGATCCACATCGAAATATTCTCCGAGGCCGCCTATTATGCCGGCAAACACCCTGTTGTCGCTGCTTCTGTAGAGTCTTTTCATATTAAAAGAATTATAACAAAAACCCGGTGCGCGGAGTTTATGATAGAATATAGCTGTCGGGGAGCTTGGCGTGACCAGGCTGAGAATTCCGGTGTTGCCGGAAGACCCTTATAACTTGAACTGGGTAATGCCAGCGGAGGGAAAATGACAAAGTACTGCTTTGTATCGCCGGCGCCTGTCCTGGGGCCGGCGTTTGTTTTGTCCCTTCAGCTCCGCCGGCCAGGCCCGCAGCCGGAGGAATAAATGACACAGATGGAATCGGCCCGAAAGGGCCTGGTCACACCCGGGGTCCCGCAATGATACCGCGCGTTCTGACAATAGCTGGTTCTGATCCTGGCGGCGGCGCGGGAATACAGGCCGACCTGAAGACGTTCACGGCTCTTAAAGTGTTCGGCATGTCGGCTATAACGGCGGTAACGGTGCAGAATACGCTTGGCGTTACCGGATTCCGCGCTCTCTCCCCCCGCCTTGTTTCAGCCCAGATAGAGGCTGTCCTCGGCGATATCGGAGCCGACGCCGTGAAGATAGGAATGCTGGCGGGGCCCGGGATAATCCGCGCGGTGGCCTCCTGCCTTAAAAAGTTCCGCGTCAGGAATTTAGTCCTGGACCCGGTGATGATCGCAAAAAGCGGCCACGCGCTGCTGGCGGAAAACGCCGTTTCGGCCCTGATAAAGGAACTGTCGGGACTCGCGCTGATCGTAACGCCTAACGCGCCGGAGGCCGAAAAGATCAGCGGCCGGCCTGTGCGCTGCGCTAAAACTGCGCGTGAGGCGGCAAAGGCGATCTACGCGCTCGGGCCCGGCTTCGTCCTGATCAAAGGCGGGCATCTTAAAGGGTCCGTATGCCGGGATCTCCTGTACGACGGAAGGGAGTTCCGGGAATTCGGCTCGCGCAGACTGAACACGCGCAATACGCACGGTACCGGCTGCACGCTTGCCGCCGCGATAGCCGCTTATATCGCCAGGGGCGAGCGCGTGCCGGAGGCCGTTGAATATGCGCGAGCGTATGTGAACGGCGCTATGCGATACTCGTTCGGTCTGGGGAAAGGACACGGCCCGCTTAACCATTTCTGGAACATCAGATGATAAAACTTAAGAATAAAATATATCTGATCACGGATGAGAAACTGCTCTCCCGCAAGGATTTTATCGGCAGGATAACCGAAGCGGCCGCGGCGGGGGCGGGGCTTATACAGCTAAGGGAAAAGGCCAGCCGGATGCGCGACAGGGTGGAGCTCGCGCGGAAAATGGTTCTGGCGGCCCACGCGCGCGGCGCCCGGGTGATAATAAACGACGACCCCTGGCTGGCCGCCGCGATAAACGCGGACGGGGTTCATCTGGGTCAGGACGACGCTGATATTGAGGCGGCACGGGAATTGCTCGGGCCGGATGCGATAATAGGCGTCTCATGCTATGGCGACATCGAAAGGGCGGCGGCGATGGAGCGTAAAGGCGCCACGTATGTTTCATTCGGGGCCTGTTTCGTCTCCCCCACTAAGCCGAAAGAGGCGCTGGTGCCGCTCTCGGTCTTCAGGCGCGCCAAAGCCCGGATCAGCATTCCGCTGGTGGCGATAGGCGGGATAGACGCCGGCAACGCCGGGAGAGTGATGGCCGCCGGCGCTGATATGGTGTCAGTGGTGTCGTCAGTCTTCTCAAAAAGGCGGGTCGCTAAAGCAGTGGCGGAACTGAAGTTGAGCGCAGGAGAAAAGGAACATGTCTAAATCTAAATGTGAACTTCCGGAAGCCGGAAAAATTAACCCTTCGGTTTTCGATTCACTTATTTACCCCAGGCTGGGCGCGCCCTCGAAGGATATCCTCGAGGGCCCGTTCCACGGCGTGGATTGCGGCGTGGTGCGCATCGGCGGCGGCAAGGTTATGGCGATGACGGCGGACCCGTTTTTTATCGTGCCTGATTACGGCTGGGAGCGCGCGGCTTGGTTCGCCTTCCATATACTGGCTTCGGATGTGACCACCACCGGCCTGAAGCCTGCCTTTCTGGCCATAGACCTGAACCTGCCGCTGACCATCAAGCGGTCTGAGCTGGATATTATCTGGGAGACTGTTCACCGGGAGTGCGTGAAGTACGGGGTAAGCATAGTGACCGGCCATACGGCGAAGTACGCCGGCTGCGGCTATCCGATGGTAGGCGGGGCCTGCATGATGGCGGTGGGCGACGAGGATAAGTATGTCACTACGCGCATGGCAAAGCCGGGAGACGCGGTGATACTGACAAAGGGCGCGGCTATAGAGGCCTCGGGCCTGTTCGCGGCGGCCTTCCCCGGCGTTATCGAGCGGGAGTTTGGCGCCGCCTTTCGAAAGAGGGCTGACAAGATCTTCAGGCAGATGTCCACAGTTGAGGACGCACTGACCGCGGCGGAAGCCGGCTTGCGCGATGACGGCGTGACATCAATGCATGACGCTACGGAGTGCGGGGTCTGGGGCGGCCTGTTTGAGATAGCCAGAGCGTCAGGGACGGGGATGCGGATAAACAAGGACGCGATAATCGTTAGTCCCGAGGCGGGGCGGATCTGCGAATATTTCAGAATAGATCCTTACTCCTCCATCAGCGAAGGCTCACTGATAATAACCGCGCGCGAAAAGGCGGTTGATAATATCCTGGTCAGGCTGAAAGCAAAAAAAATCACCGCTTCCGTGATAGGCGAAGTCACCGGTGTGCGTTCCGGTATTAAGGTGAAAGAAGGCGGTATAT
>CAZPMW010000090.1:0-5550 GCA_964587805.1 uncultured Elusimicrobiaceae bacterium | reverse complement strand
CAGGACCCTGGAACACCCCGTGACCGATCCCTTCTGGGCCGCGTTCTCAAAAGCGATGAAGGATAATGCCGGCAAATCCTGCTGAGTGACTATGGCGTGCTAGGCCGGCGGCGGAAGGCCCCGGGCTTCCCCTCCACCCAAAACCCGGCCCGGAGCAAAGAAAGCCTTACCACAGCAGGACCCGCGCACCCTAGGACGGTAAGGAGGCGCAGGCGGAAATTGCATCACTGGACTCAGTGAACATCCGGAAACAGGAATTGGTATAATAGGGTTTCGAAATTATGATTTTCCCTATTAAACCAGCCGTATTGTTCGCCGCTATGCTGTGCCTCGCGCCGGCTTCGGCTGTATCGGCGCAGCAGGTGGAGAAGCGCGTGGGGAGGCTGGAGACGCGCGTGGATAAAGTAGAGGGACGCGTCGCCACGCTGGAAGAGAGCCGGGGGCGAAGTACGGACGGCGATACCAGAGAGAATCTTAAGGTGCAGCCACTGAAGGTTATACTCGTAAGCAGAAAACAGCACATAGAAGCGGACAATGTCGGGCTCAGGCTGTCCCTGTCATTTGAGAATCTGACCAATTACGGTCTGTCCGGCTTTTCCGGCAAGCTGGTTTTTAAGATAGAGGAAGGCGGCATCTTTATGCGGAAAATTTCCTACTCCCACCCGCTTGAGGCGGCCGAGACAGCGCAGATCGACCTCGTCATCAGCGGCAGCGACACAAAAAACTACATCAGATTCCTGAGAGCTAAAGCCATTAAAGTGGTTTTCGTGGAACAAAAACTCTTCTAGTCTGAATTCAGCGGCAGGGCTTCATCGGAGAAGCCGCGCGGAAAACCGCAGGCGGAAAGCCTCAACTGAAGCTTTCAGGTTAGTATTTCTTGTTTGGAATCTTTTTGCGGCCCATGCGGAAGCTGGTCAGCAGGTTTTTCCCGCCTTTGCCTTTCAGCGCTTCCTGGTTCTTCTCAAAAAGTTCAGCGCCGGCGCTGAACTGCTCCGGTACGATATCGGGATGCGTGGCTATCGCTATTTTAATCCGGGCCAGGTCCTCTATCGCCTTCACGTCCCCGCCCTGGCCAGGGGTGGCCAGGGAGATAGCCCTGCCGGAGTGTCCCGCCCGGCCGGTGCGGCCTATGCGGTGCACGTAATTCTCATACTCGTCTGGGAGGTCGTAATTTATAACCAGCTCTATGCCGGCCACGTCTATCCCGCGGGCGGCTATGTCAGTGGCTACGAGTATGCGGTATTTGCCCGTTTTAAAGCCCTCAAGCGCTTCCTTGCGCTGGTTCAGTGAGCGGTCCGAATGTATCTCAGCCACGCTGTGATGCATTCGTCCTACCATATCCGCCACGCGCTCCGCGTCGTGGCGCGTGCGCACGAACATCAGCACAGATCCCCAGTATTTATCCAGTATTTTGGCCAGCACGGCGGGTTTCATAGACCTGCTTACGATATAAAGCTCATGCTCCACGTTGGTTGCGGCTGTGCCGGCGCGGGCGACCTCTACGCGGACCGGCAGCTTCATATGCTTCGCCGCCAGCCTCATTATCTCGTCAGGCATGGTCGCCGAGAACAGCATGGTCTGGCGGTCCCTTGGCAGCGCCTGTATGATGCGCGTGATCTGCGGGGCGAAGCCCATGTCGAACATTCTGTCCGCTTCGTCCAGAACGAGTATGTTGACGTCGTGGAGTTTAACCGTTCCCTGCCCCATATGGTCCAGGAACCGGCCCGGCGTGGCGATAAGTATGCGCGGATTGCGGCGCAGGTCGCGTATCTGGCGATCTATGCTCTCTCCGCCGATAAGAAATACGCTGCTCATGCCCATCCTGGGGGCGAACTGGCGGAACACTTCTTCAACCTGCATGGCCAGCTCGCGGGTGGGCAACAGCACCAGACCCTTGCCGCCTTTTGCGGCCAACTGCTGTATCACCGGTATAGCGAAAGCTATGGTCTTGCCGGTCCCGGTCTGGGCTATGCCGACGACATCTTTGCCCTCGGTCGCCGGCTGTATCGCCTTGGCCTGAATGGGCGTCGGAACGGTGAAGTGGAGCTTGTCCAGCGTATCAAGCAGCTTAGGCGCTATGCCTAGCCCGTAAAATCCGGATCCTTTCTCTGCTTCAGCGGTTTTTACTGGTGAGATGCTGAATATGTTTCGCGCCAGCGCTTTTATAAATTTTTTCATGCCACCCTCTTTTTCTTGATGAGCCGCGAGAACCAGCTCGACTGGGCCGGGGCTTTTTTTGCTTCCACACGGGGCTGCGGGCCGCGTTGGTTTCGCGGGGCGCCGGATCCTCCGCGGCGGTGGTCATAGCGCCTCTGCTCAGGGCCTTCGCCCTCAAAATAGGCCGAACTGCTTACCCTGCCCGTATGTCCGCCTGTGCGGCGCTGCGGGCTGTCATCCCGCGGGACCAGCCTGTCAGCCTCGCGCCCTGGCGCTGATGACGGGCGTCTGTATCCCCCGGCGGACGGTCCGCGCCGGCGCTGAGCTGCCTGACGGGGCCCAGGCCCGGAAGCGCCTCGTCCCTGTCCTCCCCTGGCCCCTGCTCCGGCCCTTTCCCCGCGCGGGCGGCCCTGCGACGGCCCTGCTCCTGAGGCCGGCTGGCTGTTGAATTTAACCGGCGGCATATCCGGATGAGTGATAACCTGCAGCGGCATCCGTATCAGCTTCTCTATGCTTTTCACTTCAGCGGCCTGGTCCGGGGCTGCGAACGAGACGGCCCGCCCGGTCTTTCCCGCCCTGCCGGTGCGTCCGATGCGGTGAATATAGTTATTTTCGTCGTCGGGCAGATCGTAATTAATGACCAGCTCAATGCCTGTTACGTCTATGCCGCGCGCGGCGATGTCGGTGGCGACCAAAATACGGTACTTCCCTGTTTTAAAGCCGTCCATGGCTTCACGGCGCTGGTTTAATGAGCGGTTTGAATGTATCTCGGCAGCGTTGTGCCCCATTTCACGGATGCGGAGTGTTATCTTGCGCGCGTTGTGTTTAGTTCGCACGAACATCAGCACGCTGCCGCCGTAAGCGTGCAGCAGCTTGTCCAGAAGGGCCGGCTTCGCGTCCCGGCCTACAACATAGATCTGCTGCTCGACTTTTTCTGCAACGGTGCCCTGCCGGGCCACTTCCACGCGGGTGGGCAGGCGCATATGCCAGCCGGCCAGCTTCATAATCTCGTCCGGCATAGTGGCGGAGAACAGCATGGTCTGGCGGTCCTTGGGGACAGAGAGTAGTATGCGCTCTATCTGCGGGGCAAAGCCCATGTCGAACATCCGGTCCGCTTCATCCAGCACTATCACTTTCACTTCGTTCAGCCTCAGCGTGCCCTGGTTCAGGTGGTCCTGAAGCCTGCCCGGGGTGGCTATGATAATGCGCGGGTTTGAGCGCAGCTCGCGTATCTGGGAGTTGACGCTTTCCCCTCCGATGATCACGCAGCCGGTAAGGCCCATCATGGGGGCGAACTGCCTGAAAACCTCGCTGACCTGCAGGGCCAGCTCCCGGGTGGGAGTCAGCACCAGGCCCCTGCCTGGCGCCGAGGCCAGCCGCTGTATCATCGGGATGGCGAAAGCTATGGTTTTTCCGGTGCCTGTCTGTGCTATGCCGACAAGGTCCTTGCCCTCCGCTGCGTGCGGGATGGCCTGGCGCTGTATCGGGGTGGGAACTTCGAACTTCAGGGAGTCTAGGGCGGAGAGCAGTTTGGGAGCGATGCCGAGGCCGTAAAAGCCGGCGGCCGCTTCATGGGTTTTTGTTGTCATTATGACTATTATCTCATATTACGAAAGGCAATAATACATTCCTCCTCATCCGGCGGCGCAGGCTATTGCTGAAGCCGGAACCTTATCCTCAGGACGCCGCCCGTGAAGCCGGTGGAGATTATGCTGAAGGCGCCTATCTCCGCGGTGGAGGAGATATGGGGGCCGATGCACGGGCAGGCGTCATAGTCTCCTATTTTTATAACGCGCAGCGCGTCCCCGGCCTCCCCCGGCAGGCGGCCCAGGTCGAACTTGCCTTGCGCCGCTTCTCTTGTGACGAAATCTTCCCTCACCGGCATATCAGCCCGCACGGCGTCGTTGACCCGCTTCTCAAGCTCAGTTCTCTCTTCAGCGCTCAGATCCCGGTGAAACCTGTAATCGCATTTGGATTTCTTTTTCTCGATGTGGGAACTGAAGGCCCGCCCGCAGCCGAACATGCGGACCATAGTCTGATTAAGCAGATGCTCAGCGGTATGCATCCTGGGATCCTGGTATTCCTTCATTGTCGCCTTCAGAGCAGGATGTTAGTCGAGGCAGTATTCCTGGCCGAATTCCGGACAGACGGCATTTGATATGCCTTCTTCGGAGAGTGCCGCGGAGAAAGCCGCGCGCGCCCCGGGGTCTCCGTGTACGAGAAAAATTTTACGCGGCGGGCGGCTGAGCCCCTTTATAAACGCCAGCAGGTCGGCCTTGTCGGCGTGCGAGGAGAAGAAAGGCATGGTCTCGACGCAGGCGGAGACATTGTGTTCAAGGCCGAAGATCCTGACCTTATTCGCCCCGTCCTGCAGGCGGCGGCCCAGCGTGCCGGCGGCCTGGTAGCCCACTATAAGGATGATTGTGTTTTCTTTATCGATGTTATTGCGCAGGTGGTGCAGCACCCGGCCGCCTTCGCACATGCCTGAGGCGGAAATAATTATCATGGGCCCGTCGATCTCGTTCAGGGCCTGCGACTCCTCCTTGCTGCGGACATAATGTATGTAGTCGAAGCCGAACGGGTCGCCGTCCATCGCCGCGTAGTCCTTGAAGCGGTCGTCGAATGAGAAGCCGTTCCTGTGCTTGTTAAAAAGTTCGGTAACGCTTAACGCCATAGGGCTGTCGACGTAAACCGGGATATCCCGCAGGGCGCCGGAGCGGTGCAGCTTGTCTAGTATGAAAATTATCTCCTGCGCGCGCTCAAGTGCGAAGCTGGGGATTATTATTTTCCCTTTTGAGTCCAGCGCGCGCCGTATCACGGCTTCGAGGCGCGCCGAGGCGTCGTCCGCCGGCTCGTGCAGCCTGTCGCCGTAGGTGGTCTCCATTATGAGGTAATCGACATCTAGCGGGATATCAGGCCTGCGCATGATAAGCGAGGATCTGCGGCCTATGTCTCCGGTATACAGTATACTGCGGCGCTCATTGCCGACGGGGGCCTTGACCAGGGTCATGGCGGAACCCAGCACATGTCCGGCGTTCAGGAACTTCGCGGAGATCACCCCTCCGGCCAGATGCGCTTCTGCGCCGAAATCGCAGGCTTTGAGCCCGGAGAGCGCGAGCCTGGCGTCAGCCTCGGTGTAAAGCGGCGATATCTTAAGCCCCTCTGCCGCGTGAACCTTGTTGAAAAATTTGGCGTCGGCTTCCTGCAGCCTGGCGGAATCAAGCAGCATGATGGCGGCCAGGTCCCTGGTCGCGGCCGTGCAGTAGATCCCGGCCTTAAGACCTTTTTTGGCAAGCAGCGGCAGGCAGCCGCAATGGTCTATGTGCGCGTGCGAGAGCAGAACGGCGTCCAGTCCGGCCGGCCTGAACGGGAAGGTCCTGTTCCTCTCCAGCG
>CAZPMW010000089.1:0-8982 GCA_964587805.1 uncultured Elusimicrobiaceae bacterium | reverse complement strand
CAACAGCTCCGAAGCGCTTATGCTGGCGCGCGAGTCCAAACCGGACTTAATAGTGTCCGACGTCGTGATGCCGGGGCTTAACGGCCTGGATCTGTGCGCGGCCATCAAACGGTCCGCGGAAACCGCTGCTACGCCGGTGATCATAATTTCGGGCGAAATGACCGGAGATGACGATGTCGTGGCTGGTTACGATCAAGGCGCTGACGACTATCTGGCTAAACCCTTCGCTTTTTCCGTGCTGGCGGCCAAGATCAACGCCGTGCTGCGCCGCTTTAGCGTCAGCTCCGGTCCGGCATTAAGTAAGATACGGGAAAAGGGCCTTGAGCTGGATCCAGCCGCCCGCACAGTGAAGCTGGGGCGTACGCAGATCTCTCTTACGCGCAAAGAGTTCGATTTGCTGGCCCTGATGCTGGAAAAGAAAGGGCGGCTCCTGGGAGTGCCCTATATGCTGGAGACGGTCTGGGGATACGATATGGGAACCTATGACAATCCCCATACGGTTGAAAGCCACATTTCCGCTCTGAGAAAAAAACTAGGGCCCAAATTCGCAGCCAGGCTGGTAAGCGTATCCGGCCATGGCTACAAATTCGAATAAATTCCTGCGCCAGTATAGCCTCCGCGCCACTTCCGCCTTTGCTCCGCCCTCCTGCCGTTAACTTGAGCTTAATTTGAGTTTTATTTGAACTTATACATAGCTTCGCGCCGTAGAGTATATACTGAAAACGGGAAGCTGAATGTATTTTCAGATTGTATTACATATATAGCTCCATGAGCTTACAGCCCCTGTTGATTCCGGGAGGCGGGATATGAGCGTCAATATATCGAACCCAAAGCGCATATTGGTCGTTGACGATGACGAGGCCATTCTCAATATCTCCACAAGGGCTCTTAGCAGCGAAGGATTTGAAGTGATCCAGGCAAAGACCGGTGAAGAGGCTTTGCTGCATCTTGAACAGAGCGAGTTCGGGGCGATTTTTACCGACCTTACAATGCCGGGAATGGACGGCAGAGAGGTTCTTAAACATGTAAAGCAGCACCATAGCTCCGTCTGCGTTAATATCGTTACAGGCGCCGGAAGCGTAGAAGGGGCCGTGGAATGTATGCGCCTGGGCGCCTGCGACTTTATCTCTAAACCATTTGACGTTGGCGAGCTGGTCGCCATGGCCTTCAGATGCGTTGGCCACCGCGCGCATTACATGGAGGTGGAGCGGCTGAAAAAAAGTATAACGGCCTACGAGGAGCTGGATAAGCTTAAATCCGAGTTCGTGTCCAATGTGTCGCATGAACTGCGCACTCCCCTTTTTTCCATGGGCGGGGCTCTGGAGCTGCTTCTGCAGAACGTCCCGGAGCTATCGCTCGGAACGTCAAAAAAACTGTGCGATGTGATAGGGCATAATCTCAGCCGCCTGAACGCCATAGTGGCGAACGTCCTTAATTTTTCGCGGATGGAAAAAGGCACCATTCTGCCGGCCTTCAGCTCCGTAGACCTGCGCGCGCTGGCGCAAAAGGCCATGGACGACCTGCAGCCCCTGTTTTCGCGCGGCGGCATTACCGCAGCGCCCATAGCCGCTCCCGGCTCTTCCCTTGTCGAGGCGGATCCGGAGCAGCTTGAACAAGTGCTGATTAACCTTCTTGGCAATGCCGTCAAGTTTACCCCGCGCGGAGGCACCATCGGAGTGGAACTTTCCGAAAGCGGGGACGGCATGCTGCTTTGTGTCCGTGATACGGGCCGCGGCATAGCGCCGGAATATCATCTTAAAATCTTCGACAGATTTTATCAGGTGGACGGTTCTCTTACGCGCGAAACCGGCGGTTCGGGGATAGGCCTGGCCATCGTAAAGGCGATCGTCGAAATGCACGGAGGCCGCGTCTGGGTGGAAAGCGTCCCCGGTAAGGGAAGCGAGATGAAAGTGTACCTGCCGCGAAGCCGCAAAAAAGCGGCCGCGAAATAAAGAGGCCAAATATGGAAACTCAAAACGCCGGTAAGACCATACTGATAGTGGACGATGAGCCTGATATAGTTTTTGTGCTCACGACGGCCCTGCAAAAAAACGGCTACAAGACGGACGACGCTTCAAACGGTCTGGAGGCGCTGGAAAAGATCGCGGCTAACCCGCCGGACGCGCTGATCATGGATATAATGATGCCGAAGATGGACGGCAATACCGCCAATCTCAAGCTGAAAGAAGATCCTAAGACCGCCGGGATACCGGTGGTTATAATGACCGGAAAGGGGCACTTTAAGGAACTTCTGGATATCCGGGAAGGTGTGAATGTCGCGGCCTACCTGGAGAAGCCGTTCCCGATCTCGCTTCTGCTTGAAAAGCTGCGTGTTATATTCGGAGGTTCTCTCCCATGAACGCAAGGCCGGTACTTTGCGGCGCCGCGGTACTGCTTCTTTTATTCCCTGCCTCTCATTACGCCGGGGGAATCAAAGAGCTTACGTCCGCGGGCTTTTCAGCCGGTACAGGGGAAAACTTTGAGATACGGGACGGCAACCTGACGCTTTTAAAACAATGGTCTTTTTCAGGACAGGGGGATCCGGTCGCCCGCTCACACTTTGGATTTGCTTTTAATGAAACCAGCGAAACGGCCTTGCTTTTCGGCGGGAAGGATGGCAGCGGAAATCCGCTGGGAGACACCTGGCTTTGGGCGGCGGGCGCCTGGACACAGAAAAATCCGGCCGGCGCCCCCGGGCCGCGCTATGGCCACGCGCTGGTCTGGGCCGGAGATAAATTCCTGCTTTTCGGCGGAAATTCCGCAGGCGATACCTGGACTTACGATATAGCCGCAGATACCTGGACTAATATTACCGCCGCGCTCTCGCCATCGACGCGAAACATGCCGGCGATGGCTTATGACCCCGATTTTAATCAGGTTATCCTCTTCGGAGGCGGCGTTGGCGACGATACCTGGAGCTATGACGTAGCAGCGGCCACATGGTCTATCCTTAGCCTTCCGTCGTCTCCCCCGGACAGATCCGGCGCCTCCATGTCATATGACAAACTCCGGAAGAAAATGATCCTTTTCGGCGGAAAGACCCCGGCGGAGTCCCTACTGGACGATACCTGGGCCTTCGACGCGGCAGCCCAGACCTGGACTGACCTCAACCCTGTCTCAAAACCGGCAGCGCGCTGGCAGGGAGCGGCGGCCTATGACCCGCTGGGCAGAAGCGTGTTCCTCTATGGCGGCTTCACCAGCGGATATACCGGGGACCTGTGGTACTATGATTTCCCGGGTAATAAGTGGTCGCAGGACGGCGAGGCGCCGTATCCGGAGGCTACCGCCGGCCGTTACGCCCACGGGCTTATTTACGACACGCCGGGTAAAAGAGCCGTAATTTTCGGCGGGATACAGGACATCACGGTGAGAAGCCTGTGGAGTTATCGCTTCATGTCCTCCGCCACATGGACCTCTTCAACTATCGACTCCTGGGCCGGTTATTCATCCACCGCCGCCGTGACCTGGGACACAATTTCCGCAATTTTCAGCGATAAGCCGGACAGAACCGGAGCGCTCCTGCAGATCGCCTCCTCCGTGGACGGGGTTTCCTACGATTCCTTCAAAGGTCCGGACGGCGCCACCTCAACCTTTTATCCTGCCGGAGCCCCTGTGGCGGTGTGGGCGGGGCATAATAACCGGCGTTACATAAAGCTGCAAGCCTATCTCTCTTCCGGCGATCCGCCAGCAAGAGCGAAAATCCAGTCGCTTCGCGCGGCCTATAACCGGGCGCCCTCTTCCCCGGTCCTGGTCTCTCCGACCGACGGCGGCCTGATAAATGACGCTACCCCTCTTTTCAGATGGTCGATAACCTCAGACCCGGATGGTGATTTGCCGCTTCTCTATCAGATACAGGCGTCTACCGATCAGACTTTCGCGGCTCTGACAGTTTCCAGCGAGAATCTTTCCATGGAAGGCTCCTTTGTCTCTTTTACGCCGGAGACAGCGCTTGCCGAGGGCCTATGGTACTGGCGCGCAAGGGCAAAAGACCCGGCTGGACTTTACGGCGGCTGGTCCGTCCCTTTCAGCGTGGCTCTGGATACCCATACGCCTCCGGGGCCGGTTACTATCATGACCGCAGTCAGGGGCCCAGCCATAAATTCAGCCGCGCTGACCTGGACCTTCCCCGGAGATGATAAGGGACGGGTGGACGGAGGAGCATACCGGGTCCGCTATTCAGCTCTGGGGGAAATACTGACGGAGGGTGACTGGTCCGCGGCGTCTTCAGGCGCGTCGGGCCTGTTCAGCGCGGCGCCGGGGGATGCAGTTATCACTCAGGTGCCGGGTCTGCCGGACGGAACTACTATATTCTTCGCCGTTAAAACTGAAGATGAGGTGGGGAACCTCTCGCCGCTTTCTACGGTCAGCCCGTTCATCATGACCGACTCCTCGCCTACAGTTGTCCTGCTCTCGCCAAACGGCGGGGAATTCGCCATCGGTAACACAACTCTGACCTGGACAGCGGCCGATCCTAACCCCGGCGACTACCTTACAGCCAGTCTCTTTCTTTCCTCCGACAGCGGCGCGGGCTATACCACGCTGATCGCCAGCGGCCTGGCGCCAGGTGTTACCTCTTACCTCTGGGACTCCGCGCAGGTTGTGAACGGCACAGCTTATCGCGTCAAAGTAACGATTGAAGATCAGCGCGGCTTATCTGCGTCAGATGCTTCGGATAATGATTTCCGGGCGGAAAACACCAATAATACGCCATCGGTATATTTTACCTCGGCGCCGGCCTCCGGGGAAGAGATCGCCGGCCTGCTGAATATTTCCTGGGCCGTATCAGATCTCAATCCCCTGGACACGCACACCTACCGCGTTTATCTTTCCATAAATTCCGGCGCAAGTTACGCTCTGCTGGCCGGGGGCCTTGTCCAGACAAGCTATACGATCGATACTAGAACCCTGGCTAATCTCGCCACTTACCGTATCAGGATAGTTGCAGCGGATTCAGGCAGCCCTCAACTATCAGGCGCTGCCCAGTCTCCGGTCTTCAGCGTGGTTAACACGCTGCCTCCGAAACAATTCACTCTGATAAAACCTGTGGAAGAAACCCTGCCATCCGTTTTCGATCTTAGCTTCTCCTGGGAACCCGCGTTGGATCCTGAGGGCGGGGCCGTGACTTACACTCTGCAATATTCCACGACGGCGGGCCCGGTGGGAGGGATAACGGTGGCAGGCCTTGTGCAGCCGGCGCATACTCCGACGCTGAACTCGCTGCTTCCCGACAGGGAATATTTCTGGAAAGTAACCGCGGAAGACCAATATGCAAAAAGAACGGATAGCCCCTCCGGCCGATTTACGCTCTATTCCGTAAAAGCCAGGAGCACGGACGGCTTGCTGCTCCTGGAGATAATTTCAGGGATGCCGGCTCAGGGCCATATCGCTTTCCGCGACGCCAGGAGTTCACTGGGGGACTCCGTTCAGATGGCGGACCGGGATTTGCTTGGTAATCGGACGGTGAAGATGCTGGCGGCTCCGGTGTGGGACGCGCGTGTTCAGGATATCAACGGTAACATCCTGCCCAGCGGGGGCGTATCCGCAAGGCTGACTTTCACCAGCCCCGGCCAGAACCGGCCGGCCGGCACGGACGCCGCGCTGGCGGACATTCAGCATCTCAGGATAGCAAAGCTTGATGAATCCGCCAACCGCTGGCGTATACAGCCGCTGCAGACGGTCGACGCAGGTAAAAAACAGGTCGCCGCCGATGTGAATGGCTTATCTGTATTCAGCGTTATGGCGGCTCTGACGTCAGCGGAAACGCTCTCAGGCCTGACCGCATTCCCCAACCCGTTCGCCGCAGGCAGGGAAATTATCAGGATACGCTACACGCTCGCCGGGGATTCAGATGTCAGGATCAGGATCTATACGCCGTTGGGAGACCTGGTGCGGGTTCTTGACTGTCCGGCCGGAACTCCGGGCTGCGGTGAGGACGGGGCGGCAGGCCTGGTGAATGAGATGGACTGGGACGGAAAGAACGGCGCCGGCCGTACGGTAGCCAACGGCATGTACACAGCGGAAGTATACGCTAAATCCGCCTCACGCGCCGGAAAAGAGCTGATCCATATCGGGGTGCTGAAATGACGCCGAAGATCCTTTTTTCCCTGATGTGCGCGCTCGCCGTTCCGGCGGCGGCCCTTGAGGTCCCGTTCCGGGCCAGGCCGGCCGACGGCGGCTTTCCGGGGGAATGGCTTACGGCGTTCTCCGCGGGAGCAAGGGACGCCGGTCTTGCAAACGCCTCGACAGCTCTGACCGGAGGCGCGGCCGCTTACGCCAACCCGGCCGGAATAGCCGAGAGCCAGACCGGAGAGGTGGTCATGATGGTGGCGCCGCTCCTTTTTTCCGGGCAGTATCAGGCCCTGTCTGTCGCCAACCCGATTTCGGATTACAGTAATATCAGCGTTTCTTTTCTGCACATGGGCTCCGGAGTCGCGGATAAGACGGACGAGCTGGGTCAGTCCATCGGCAGCTTCAGCGAGCAGGATTATGCTTTTCTTCTCACCTACGCCCAGCGCGCCACTCAGAATTTATCAGCGGGGCTGACTGTTAAGTCAGTCCGTCAGTCGATGGCGGGATTATCCGCCACCGGCTTCGGAGCGGATCTTGGTATGCAGGCAAAGCTGTTTAGCGACCTGACCATAGGGCTGTCCGCGCTGAATCTCGTGCCCCCGAAACTGAAGCTCAGGCAGGATCCGGACACGTTTCCTCTTTTCTATAAAGCCGGAGCGGCCTACCAGTACTCGATGATGAACCGCCCTGTGCTGTTGTGCGCGGACGCCGGCACCTTCACTCCGTCCGGGGGCCGGCGTTTGCTTAGAGGCGGAGCCGCGGTGGAAATCCAGCCGCTGGCGCCTGGCACCCCGTTCTTTATCCGTTTCGGGGTCAATCACAGGGAATACACTGTAGGATTCAGCGTAGGCGCCGGCAATTTTCTTTTTGACTACGCGGCGGCTTTTCATGAACTGGACACGCTGCACCGGTTCGGCATGACGTTCCGCTACGACGTCATGTCCGCTTCTGAAGCGAAAAGGATCAAAGCGGAGAGACTGGCGGAGCTTAAGCAGGACGCCCGTGACTGGCTGAACGCCGGAAATATCGAAAAATGCGAGGCTGTGGTAAGGCGTATTCTTGAACTGGACGAAACGGACAGCGACGCGGCCGCCATCTCATTGGAAGTCCTGCAGATCAGGGAAAAAGCGGTCTTAGCAGCCAGGCTTATTGCGGCAAAGGCTGAGGCCGCGGCCAAACTGTCACAGGCAAAGCGATTTTATCGCCAGAAAAAATATAGTCTGGTGCTGGAGGCCTTGGAAGGACGCGAGGACCTGCTGAAAGGCGATGCGCGGGCGCAGGGCCTGATCGCCATGGCCAGGGCGCACGTCCTGCTGGAAAAAGGGAATTACCCCGCCGCCCTTGCGCTATTGCAGCACGCCACGGAACTGGACCCGGATAACCGCGAGGCGCTGCTTCTGTACAAACGGACGCAGGATATAGTAGGTGTCATGAATCCAGGAAGGTGACAAATATGATCCGTACAAATATTTTTATTACGCTGCGAACCGTATTTCTTGCCGCGCTGTTGGGAGCGGGTGCGGCGCTCGCCGCAGATAACAAGGACGAGGTCGTGTCTGGCGGAATGCCGCCTATGCCGACACTTGGCTCGATGCCGGACATAGTTAATCTGGATTCTGTCACAACCAAGGATCCCACCCGCTACCAGGCCGGGGTGCGGGCCTATCTCAACGGGAAGGACGAGGAAGCCATAGTGAACCTGGAAGAGGCTGTGCGGCTGGATGCGGAGGATGAGAAAGCCTCCAGACTGCTGCTTAAGGTGCTTCTCAGATCTATCAATGTAAATTATGAAAGGGGTGACAGGGGGAAAGCCCGCGCTCAGGTCGAAAAAGCGTACAGCCGCTTCCCGACGAACCCGGAAGTGAAACTTTTGTATGCTTCAGTCCGTGAAAACAGATCCTCCGTGAGGCAGGATGTTCCCTCCGGGCGGCCTGACGTATCACACGCCAAAAAAAGCGCAGCCGGCCGCCGGGCGGCTGATGCCTCTGCCCGCGCCCCCGCCCAAATCCTGCCGCCGGCCGCTATTCCGGCGGTGCCAGCTCCGGATATCGCTCAGCGTGAAAATCCTCCGCTATCGTCTGCGGACCTGCGGAGCTATGTCAAAAAGGGCAGCATCAGCATTTCTTACACCGGCGTGATCGGTGCCATTTGCTTTGGCATGATAATTGTCATTTCCTTCGTCTATTCGCAGCATGTAAAACAGGACCGGCTTTTTCGGCGCGTGGAAGAGCTCCAAAAATCCATGGCTGAAAAGGAAACAGCAAGCGCTTCCATCCGCAGGGAACTTGACATCTGGAAGGGGTTCGGTAAGCAGGTCGAGGAACTGGACCTCCTGCGAAAAACCAAAGAACAGGTAATACATCTGGAACTTGACAAAATGAGGGTGGAAGAGGAGCGCAAGCTGATGGCGGACATGGCTGAAAAGCGCCGCGACGCAGAACGCCAGGCGCGGCTGGAGCTGGAGGCTCGGGCAGCGCTGAAGGCGGTCCCGCCGGAGCCGGAACCGGAAAAAGTTCCGCCCGTCCCGCCTAAAGCTCCCCCTAAGGCGGTACGCGAGAGCGCCGCCGACAGGGAAGATAAGATACTCGAGATACTTGCCGACATCGCGCCGCCGGAGAGGGAGGCGGCGTGGGAGCGCATAGCCGCCCAGTCAGCGGACCTTTACGCGGAAGCCCCTGAGGAAGCCGTTAAATTCTTCCGCGTGATCGCCAAGGATAAAGATCCGCTTAACCGGGCGAGCATAGCGGGCGCGCTCGCCGGCATCGCCGCGCCGGAAACCCTGGAAATTCTCATGGCTCTTTACCATGATCCCGGAGTGGATGTGCGTCGGGAGGCGCTCAAGCGGCTGGATATGCTGAATAAAGACGCGTCATCCCGGGTTAACGCGGAATACAGGCGGAAAATAGCCGCCTG